>JAFDVN010000169.1 GCA_018269025.1 Acidobacteriota bacterium
CCCATGACCATCCTGGCAAGGGCGTATCGCACGGATGGATTCCCGACGAAAGTCGAAGAGAAATGAAAACCACGGAGGCACAGAGACACAGAGAAAGATTTTCTTCGTGTCTCTGTGTCTCCGTGGTTCAAGGATTTTCATGAAACTAGTCCAGCGATCGGAACTCCTCGATTTCGTCACCTACGGCGAGCAGCGGGACCGCATCCGCGCGTCGGCCATGGCGGCGAAGGATCTGCGCCGGATCCACCTCGGACCGAACCTCACCTTCCTCTTCGAAAACCACGAGACGACGCGCTACCAGGTGCTGGAGATGATGCGCTCGGAGCAGATGGTGCGGGAATCGGACATCCAGCACGAGCTGGACACCTACAACGCGCTCATGGGCGATGAGGGCGAATTGGGCGCGACGCTGCTCATCGAAATTGACGATGCCGCCGCGCGGCCGGAGCTGCTCCGCAGATGGCGCGACCTGCCGCGGCGCATCGCGCTGACCTTCGCAGATGGCGGTGAAGCCTTCGCATCCGTGGATGAAGACCAGTTCAACGAGGAAAAGGCCAGCAGCGTCCAGTTCCTCCGCTTCAAGGTGGACGGTCGGCTGCCCACGGGCTTGCGTGTGGACCACCCCGATTACCGGGCCGAAACCCGCTTCACCCCCGCACAGGCCGCGGCTTTGGCGGAGGATTTGAGGGCCTGAGACCGCCCGGCTTGGTAGGCTTTTTCCATGCCCATCCTGGATCGTCTCAAAGCCTTCGCCCTCCGCCGCCGTCGCTGGCTCATCACGGGGGGGGCGATCTTCGTCCTCTACAGTCTCTTCGGCTTCTTCATCGCGCCAGGAATCCTGAAGACGAAGCTCGAAGCGGCGCTGTCGGACGCCACCCACCGCAAGGCGACCCTCGCGAAGGTGCGGGTGAATCCGCTGGTGCCGAGTGTGACGCTGGAGGGCCTCGCGATCCACGCCAAGGACGGCGGCCCCTGGATCGCCTGCGAGCGCGTCTATGTGAACGCCCGCGTGCTGCCGTTGCTGTGGCACACGATTTCGCTCAAGGAACTCGCCATCGTCCGGCCCTCGGTGCAGATCACGCTGGACAAGGAGGGCAAGCCCGACTTTGCGGATCTCTTTGACACGCCATCCACGCCGACTGCGCCCGAGAAACCTTCCAAGCCCTGGACCTTCGCCCTCGGTCATTTCAGCCTCACGGAGGGCCGCGTGCCCTTCGTGGATCGGTCCACCACGCCTGAATTCCATTCCGGCCTTGGCCCCCTGAGCCTGAGCCTCGATGGCTTCAAGACCACGCCGGGAACCAATGGCGACTATGCCTTTGAAGCCCGCACGGACGCGGGGGAGCGCCTGGCTTGGTCCGGCACGGTGGGTGCGACGCCCCTCGCATCCTCCGGTCAGCTTTCTTTGCAGAACCTCGACCTCGTGAAGTACGAGCCCTACCTTCGCCAGGCCCTCGACATGACCCTCCGTGGCGGGAAGGCGGAGGTGGAAGCCCGCTACCGCTTCGCCTGGGGGCCCTCCGAGAAGGTGGTCCGCATCGAGGATGCGCGGCTCTCTCTTACGGGGTTGAAAGTCGCGCGACCCGGCGTGGAGGCACCCGAGCTCGCCTTTCCCACGCTGGAAGCCAGCGGCGTCCACGCGGACCTCCTCGCGAATCAGGTGGAGGTGGGCCTGCTTTCGGCGAAGGACGGCAGCGTCACCGTGGCTCGCGCCAAGGATGGCTCGCTGAACCTCGCCCAGCTCTTCGGCCCACCGCCGGGCGTGAAGCCGAAACCCAAGGACCCGGATGCCAAGCCCCTCGATTTCAAATTGGATGCGGTCGCCCTCCAGAACTTCCGGCTGGATTGGGCGGATGACGCCGCCGCGCGCCCGGTGCGCCTGAGCGCGACCGCGCTGGACTTCAAGCTGCGCGACTTCTCGCTGGACGCGAAAAAGCCCGCCCAGGCTGAACTCCAAGCGAAGCTCGGCGAAACGGGCACCCTGCGCCTCGCTGGGCCGGTGCGGCTCCTCGCCTTCGACGCCGATCTCCAGAGCGAAGGCGAGGGCCTCGATCTGCCGCCCTTCGATCCTTACCTCGCGCCCGCGCTGGATCTGCGCCTGAACAACGGCAGGCTCGCCTTCAAGGGCGACCTCAAGCTTGCCTTCGAAGGCACGAAGCGGGATGGCCTCGCCTATGTGGGCTCCGGTTCGGTGGAGGATTTCGAAGCCGCGGATGGCCGCGATCAGGAGCGCCTGCTCATGTGGAAGCGTCTCCAGCTCGGGAGTCTCGCCTTCCATTCCAACCCGCTCTCCGTGAAGCTTCAGACGCTTGCATGGACCGCGCCCGAAGGCCGCCTCGTCATCGCAACAGACGGCACCACCAACGCCGCGCGGGCGATTCGGCTCGCCGAGGCCGCACCGCCTTCCGCGCCCGCCGCCGTCCTCACGCCGACGCCGCTCCCCGCGCCGGGCCAACCGCCGATGCAACTCGCCATCCAGCTCATCACCATCAAGGATGGCCGCCTCAGCTTCATTGACCGCAGCCTCGTCCCCAACGCGGCGTTGCTCTTGGACAAACTCAACGGCCGTTACGAAAAGCTGTCCACCGATCCGACCGCCTTCTCCACCGTGGACTTCTCGGGTCTCGCGGGTGGACTCGCGCCCCTGTCCATCACGGGCCGCGCCATGCCCTTCCGCACCGATCAGGACACGGATGTGACCGTGAAGATCGGCGGGTCCGACCTCGGTGACTTCGATCCCTACGCGCGGAAATACCTCGGTCGCACCATCACCAAGGGCAAGCTCGATGTGGATGCCCGCGTCGCCATCCAGCACCGCGCGCTGGATGTGGCCGCCAAGGTCAAGCTCGATCAGTTCTACCTCGGTGACAAGGTGGACAGCCCCGATGCCACCCACCTTCCGGTGAAGCTGGCGCTCGCGGTGCTCCGCGATCGCAAGGGCGTCATCGCCTTCGATCTTCCGGTGCAGGGCAGCCTGGATGAACCGAACATCCGCTACGGCCGCATCGTCTGGAGCGCCGTGCTGAACCTGTTGGGCAAAGTCGCCGCGAGCCCCTTCACGCTGCTGGGCAAGGCCTTCGGCGGCGGAGAGGATTTGAGTTTCGTCGCCTTCGGGCCCGGATCCGATCAATTGACCCCCGAGGCGAAGAAAAAGCTCCAGGCCCTCGCGACTTCCTTGAACGAACGCCCCGACCTCCAGATGGAAGTCGAAGGCGCCGCCGATCCCGGCGAAGACGCCGCCGCCCTGCGCCGCGCCGCCCTCGACGCGAAGCTGAAGGACACTGGTCTCATCGAGCTCTATTTCAAGGTCTACCCCAAGGATCCGAAATCGAAAGCTCCGAACCCCCCCGGCGCTGAAATGGAGCAACGCCTCCTCGCCGCCCAGCCCGCAGACCTCGCCGCGCTGGCCCAAGCCCGCGCCAAGGCCGTCCTCGCCGCCCTCCAGGAAGACCAAGCCCCCCGCGACCGCGTCTTCCAAACCAACGCCACCCGTCCCGACAAAGAAGCCCACCAAGCACGCGTGTGGTTCGCGTTGAAGTGATACGGGGGAGGAATGGGTGCAATCATTTCCAGCCAAGCCGTCACCTGGAGCGTGGTGACGGCGAATGGGGGGACGATCACACCCACCGGCGGCGTGTACACGGCCCCCGGCACCCCGGGCGACTACACGGTGAAGGCCACGAGCACGCAGGATGGGAAGTCCTTTGGCACGGCGACGGTGCATGTGCCGGGGTGGGTGCTGAAGCTGAAGAAGGACATCGTGTATGTGGGCATGAAGGAAGTCGCGGAGGTGGACGCGGACGGCACCACCTGGGTCAGCTTCGACGACCACCTGGGCAGCCCGCGGTTCGCGTGGGACGGCACCGCCACCAGTACCGTGGACGGCGCGCACCTCATCGCCCAGAAATACGCGCCCTTCGGCGAGTCCCTGAACGATCCGACGACCCAATCCAAGTTCGCCAAAGGCTTCACCAACCACGAACAGACTGACCCGTCTGGGCTCATCTACATGCAGGCACGGTTCTACCTCCC
>JAFDVN010000016.1 GCA_018269025.1 Acidobacteriota bacterium
ACCGCGCCCGTCGCCTTGGCGAGCGCGAGG
This sequence comes from Acidobacteriota bacterium, assembly GCA_018269025.1. GTDB lineage: Bacteria > Acidobacteriota > Holophagae > Holophagales > Holophagaceae > JAFDVN01. Next base: position 31 of record JAFDVN010000016.1, read on the forward strand.
AAGACCAGATCATCCGGGTCCGGCCCTTCGTGGGGCCAGGGCTCCGGTTCCGCTTCGTGGAAGGCCACGCGCAACAGCCGGGGCAACCAGGAAGGCGGAAATCCAGCTTTACGGAACTTGGGTCGCGCCAGCACGGCCTGATACTCCGCGACGAGCGAAGGGCAGACATGGATGGGCATGTCCCGTAGCAGCGCTCGTTCCACCAGGGAGCCCACGGCGCTTTCCGGCTTGAGACCGGCGGAGACGAGGATGTTCGTGTCCAGAACCGCCGCGCGGCTCATGCCTTGCGCGCCCCGACCGACCGCCGGACCTTCCGGGCTGCGCGCACTTCCACCCGGATCTCCTCATCCGTGAGGCGATCCAGTTTGGCGGCGACGGCCTTCCGCTGTCCGGCCCGCAGCGCCAGCACCGCCGACCACCCTTCCACCAGATCCAGCAGGTGCCCCCGCGCCTCCGGCGCCACCGGCAGCAGCAGATACTCCTGGTCCCGCCCCGTGAGCAGCACCGGCTCCGCCACGCCCTGACCTTCCAGGGCCTTGCTCCCCTCCCGCTGGAAATACCGCAGCGACATGGACTGCATGGCCGCCTCCCACTCCTCATTGTCGCCGTTTCGACGACACAGACAAGGCCTGATGTCGGTCTGCCCCCCATGAGGGGTGGTGGGTTCCCTCACCCCTTCGCTTCCCTCCGCCACTTCCAGATCAGCCACGCGGCGATGAGGCCGTTGAAGAGGAGGCCGAAGAGGGCTTCGCCGTTGAAGATGCGGACCTGGCCGCCGAAGAGGCCGGCGTGGCCTGTGTAGACATCGCCGAGGAGGACGGGGTTCCAGATGTTCCAACTGAAGTGAAGGACGGCGCAGGGCCATACGGAGCGGCCCCAGCGGTAGAAGGCGGCGAAGGGCACGGCCGCGACGGCGATGGAGAGGAGGAACACCGTGTTCATCACCGGGTGCCCCTTTTGGGTCGTGGAGAAGATGATGGGAAGGTGGAAGCTCGCCCACACGGGCATGGTGATGGCCGCGGCGACGAGGGGCCGGTCCACCCAGCGGCGCACGAGGTAGCCGCGCCAGCCGATTTCTTCGCCCAACTCGCCGGGAAAGATGCCGTGGGTGAGGAAGGTGGGCACGAAGAGGAGGACGCGGAACGGGTGATGCAGCCACGCGAGCTTCGATGGCAGCGCGGCCTTCACCTTGCCCGGCCAATCCCACCGGTAGGCGAAGGCCGCCAGCAGCCAAGGCAGGAGGAAGATGAGCCAGATGGTGGCGAAGACGCCGAGGACCGCGGCGCCTTGCACCGCCTGCGTCTTGGATAGGTGAACGGACAGCGCCTGGGGTTGGAAGACGATGAAGTCGGGATGGCCCGCCGCCTTCCATCCGTAGGCGAGGGCGAGGCAGAACGCGGTCATGAGGAAGGGGTACAGCATGGCGAGCAGCCAGGGCTTCCATCCCGTAAATGCGAAGCCCACGGCCCGGGGCGGTTCCCGGCGGAAGACGAAGGCGCACCCGATGGCGACGAAGGCTGGCACGCACATGAGCAGGCGGATGAGCCAGACGCGGGTCTCGTCGTGGAGCCACAGCGCCCCCACCGCCCAACTGAGGGGCAGGGCCAGGGCGATGAACCAGATGGTTTCACGGCGGGTGGGCATGGCGACTCCGGGGGCTCGCTTTAGCCTACGCTGGAGCGCCGCGTCGGATCAGTCGGATCAGTCCTCCACCCAGACTTCCGGCGGGACGGGGTGGCTGAGGAAGGCGGTCATGGCTTCGGTGAAGCCGTAGGCGCCCGTGTGGCCGAAGGCGAGGAGGTCCCCCGGGGCGAGGTCGGGAAGGTCCACTTCGCCCAAGCGGTCGAGGCTCGTGCAGAGCGGGCCCGCGAGGGTGGTGCGATGCAAAGGGCCTGCTTTGCCCACGGCGCGTACAGGGAAGGGCTGGCCGGTGAGCGCGGGGCGGAGCAGGTGGTTCACGCCCCCTTCCAGGATGGCGAAGCGTTCGCCGCGGCTTTCCTTCACGCGCACGACCCGCGCGAGATAGACGCCGCAGGGCGCGGCGAGAAAGCGGCCCGGCTCTAGGATCACTTCGCCGGTGAACCAGGGGTGGCGATCGAGCAAGGCCGCGAGTCCCGTTCCGAAGGTGGTGAGATCAAGGGGTGTCTCATCCTCCGCGTAGGGCACGCCGAGGCCGCCACCGAGATCAATCTGTTCAAGCAGCACGCCGTGATCGTGATGAAGCCGCTTCGCGAGATCGAAGATGCGGGCGTGGATGGCGAGCAGCGTACCCGCGTCCCGCTGGTTGCTCGCGGCGAAGGCGTGGAGGCCGCGGATCTTCACATGCATCAACGAACCTGCCCGGGCGAGCAGGTCGGGCACGGCTTCCTCGTCCACGCCGAAGGCGGAGGGCCCGCTGCCGCCGAGGATGCGGGAGCCTTCCTCCACCCCGAGCGGATGGACCCGGAGATTCACTGCGACATCCGAGGTGGCCATCGCGTCGAGGCGCTCCAGGTCCTCGAAGCCTTCCGCCTGGATACGGACACCGAGCTCGAGGGCGAGCTTTAACTCCTCCTCCCGCTTGCCGGGCCCGGCGAAGAACACGCGGCCCGGGCCCAGGTTCAGCGCGGCGATGCGCTTCAACTCACCGAGCGAAGCGCAGTCGAAGCTCGCGTCCAGCGCGGCGAAGCAGGCGAGCAGGTCCGCGTGGGGGTTGGCCTTCACCGCGTAGGCGAGGCGGACGCGGGGCGGCAGGACGGCCCGAAGCGCGGAGAAGGACGCCTCCGCCACGGAACGGCGATAGGCGAAGCAGGGCGTGCCGTGGGCCGTGGCTAGGTTTGAACATTCCGCATCCGAGAAGGCGAAAAGGCTCATGTCCGCTCCCAGAAGGGGGCGAGGCGCTTCACGCCTTCGGTGATTTGCTCGGGAGAGGCCGCGAAGCTGAGCCGCGCGAAAGACCGTCCCGCCTCGCCGAAGACGAGACCCGGTACGAGTACGACCTTGGCCTCGTCCCGGAGGCGCAGGCAGAAGGCCAGGGGATCCGCGTGGGCGGATTCGGGCAACGGCAACACATGGTAGAAGGCCCCATCGGGTGGCGTGGCATCCATGCCGAGATAACTCTTGAGCGCGGATGAAAGGGCCTCCCAGCGCGCGCGCAGGGCGGCGCGAGCCTCGAGGAAGACAGACTCGGAGGCCTCGATCAACGCCATTGCCGCGCGCTGGCTGGGCAGGGCCGCGGTGGTGACGGCGTAGGCGTGCACGGTGCGCGCGGGCGCGATCCAGGCCGGATCGCCCACCATCCAACCCACGCGAAGGCCCGGAGCACCCCAGGCCTTGCTGAGGGAGCTGGTGACGAGGCCGTAGGAGGAAACCTCCCGCAGGGAAGGCGTAGGTGTGCCGAAGTGGAGGTCCCGGT
>JAFDVN010000170.1 GCA_018269025.1 Acidobacteriota bacterium
CCTCGCCTTCGCGACCCGCTAGGGCGGGCACGTGGTAAGCCCGGTTTTTCGCTTCGCGAAAAGGCTTACCAACGCTCGCTCCTCGCTTCGCTGCGGACTCGCGTACGGCACTGGCCTACCCGCCAAGCGGGGCCCCGCGGTCGAGGCTCCGCTGGAGCCTCGCCTTCGTGACCCGCTAGGGCGGGCACGTGGTAAGCCCGGTTTTTCGCTTCGCGAAAAGGCTTACCAACGCTCGCTCCTCGCTTCGCTGTGGACTCGCGTACGGCACTGGCCTGCCCGCCAAGCGGGGCCCCGCGGTCGAGGCTCCACTGGAGCCTCGCCTTCGCGACCCGCTAGGGCGGGCACGTGGTAAGCCCGGTTTTTCTATGCCGACTACCGGCTACCGGCTTCAGGCTACCGTAGGCCTCGGCCTGCTTTGCCGGTAGTCGGTGGACGGGAGCCTGTAGCCGCGCTACCTCGTGCAGAACCGGCTTTCCGCGGGTTCCACATAACGCTTGGCTCCGGTGCTCTCGTCGTAGCTGTGGAGGAAGCGCAGGGGCGGGGAGTAGAGGTGGAGGCTCACGGCGGGGACAACGCCCTGGTTGGAGACTTCGTGGATGGTCTCGCGGCTTTCGACGGTCACTTGGCCGGTGGTGAGGACGCCTTCCGTCTTGAATTCGAGGGGCTGGCCTTCAGGCGCGCGGTAGGTGCGTTCGGTGAGGTCCCCCATCATCACGAGGGTCGAGCCCCAGGAGGCGCCGTGGTCGTGGATGGCGGTCTTCTGTCCCGGGAGCCAGCAGAGCATGAGGATCTCCCAGGAGCGGTTCAGGAAGAGCCGCCGTCGCAGGTAGCAATCCGCTTCGAAGGCCAGGTGGCGGCCCATCACGGCCCAATCAATGCGGGTGTGGCGCAGCGCGCCGAGCACGGCCCGCTGCTGGTCGGCTGTCGGACCATCGGGCTCGCAATCGGGCAGCGGCCAGCCCAGGGTCGCGGGGCAGAAGATCGAAGCCAGGGCCGTATCGGTCATGCGTCCTCGGAGGGTGTCTTATTCTACCGTCCGGCGCGACAGGCGGCATAGAGCGGGCAGGGAAGGCAGCCGGGCCGACGCTTCACTCCGGGGCAATCGCCGAGGATGCCGAGGTGAGAGAGGGCGAAGTCGTACTTGAGGGGGTCCTCCGGGTCGCAGCGCCGAAGCGCCGCCGTGATCTCCTCGGCCATGCGCCCGTCCGGCGTCGCCCGGGTGGAGAGGCGCACGAAGCGCGCTATGCGGGCCACATGGGTGTCCACGGGAATGACGAGCGCGGCTTTCGGATAGCGCTTCCATAGCCCGAGATCGGGCCACCCTTCCCGGGCCATCCAGCGCAGGAACATGCGGAAGCGCTTGCAGGCGGAGCCTTCGAGGGGATCGGGAAGGCTGAAACGGAGCCCGTAAGTGCCGGGTAGCTCGACCCGAAGCCGTTGCACCAGCCGCGACAGGGCCACATCCGCCGATTCTTCGCCCTTGGGCAGAAAGGCGGACTCCAGGCCCTCCCCCGCGTCCAGACGCTTCCAGGCGAGGAGCCACTCAACCACATCCGCGCCGATGTGGAATCGCCAACGCCACTCTTTGAGCGCCTTGCCCAACGCGACGCGGATCGCCTTTTCGGATTGCCCGCGGAGAAAGGCGGCGGGATTGGCTCCGAGGGGCGCGAGCGCGACGCGGATGGCCGTGAGCATCGGCGCGACGCGGCCATAGGCGAGGCTCGCCGCGAGCCAGGCGGCCACCTCCCGATCCCTGGGATCGTCATAAGCTAACGCCACCGTGATGGGGTCGAGGCCCAGCGCCGCGTCCGTGTCGTAGCGCAGGCGCAGGGCTTCGAGCTGATCCCGGAGTCGCGTCACTGGGACGATCCGATCCCGATGTGCAGACGGCCCTTGCCTGCCCACACCGGCGCGAAGGCCCCTTCGAACTGGGGCGCGTTCTTCACATGGCAGGCGGCGCAGGCGTTGCCGGATCCCGCTTGTCGCCAGGTGACCCGGCCATCCACCCCCGCCTGGCCCCAGACCCACGCGCCCTGCTCGTGGCTCATCCAGAACCAGCCGAGGCGCTTGCCCTCCTTGTCCAACGCTTCCTTCACCAGTTGGGAGCCATCGGGCCAGGGCTGGAACTGGTTGGCGTCCAGGGCGGCGGCGGCTTCGGGATTGAGCCAGGTGCGCTGCCAGGCCCCCCGGTGGGGCCCGGCGAAACTGGGCCGGAGGCCCCCAATGGGCTGCCAAGCGGTGATGTCCGGGATGTGGCTCGGGTCCGGCGGCGATGGTGGGGCCTTGTGCCCGCAGGCGAGGATCCCCAGCAACGGCGCGGCGGCGAGCAGGATGGAAAAGGCGGAACGACCGGTCATGCCATTATTGTGAGGCCGGTCACGGGTTTTCGCTTCGGTTCCAAGGGCCTATCCATTAGACTAATTCGTTGGGGAGATCCCCATTTAGGAGCAGAACTCGTCCATGGCCGGATTTGGTAGCCTCGCCAACCTCGCGAAGATCCTTGAAGATGCCTCGAAACCCGATTCCTCCGTGCGCGAGGATCGCGAACGCCGCAAAGCCGTCCTGAAGAAGGGCACCACCGCTTCCCTCCGCCGCGC
>JAFDVN010000171.1 GCA_018269025.1 Acidobacteriota bacterium
AGGCTCCCGGTGAGCGCAGGGAGGGTCGGCACGGCGAGGCCGTAGACCGAGGCGTCCTGGAGCCCCAGCGTCGCATCCGCCTGACGCCACCCGCTGAAATGAAACCGCGCGAGGCCCGCGTCCGTCCCGACCCAGAGCTCCCGCACCGGGTCGCCTTCCGCTTGGAGGCTCCACACCGAATCGCTCGGAAGGCCGCGCCCCACGCGATAGCGGCGCCAGCCTTGGGCATCCCGCGCCGCGAGTCCGCGTCCATCTGTGCCGACCCAGAGGGTGGGTTGCCCTTGGCTGTCCTTCGTCTCAAGGAGCCTCGTCACGATCACCCCGGCCAGATCGGCGGGGACCCCCATCGCCTTCCACACCCCGCCCTCTCGCCGCCAAAGGGCGCCCTCCGCCGTGCCCGCCGTCAGGCCCTCGGAACATGCCGCCAAGGCGGTGATGCGCTGTCCAGGAAGTTCGATGCCGGCGACCCGCCCGTGTTCAAGCCGTGCGATCCCCGCGCGGGTTCCGACCCACACGGCCCCGTTCGCCTCCACCAGCGCCCGGGTCTGATCCGAGGGAAGGCCCTGGGCCGTTCCCATCCAGGTCCAGGTCCTGCCATCGAAGCGACCCAGGCCGCCGTGATCTGAACCCACCCACACAGAGCCTTCGGCCCACAGCACGCGGTTCACCATTTGGGCGGCGGGGGGGAATTGATCCGCGAAGCTGGTCCAGACTCCGTTCTGGAACCTCGCGACTCCGCCATCCTGGCGCGCAAACCAGAGGACGCCCTCCGGCGTGGTCGCAAGATCCCTCAGGAAGTTCGACCGGGCCTTATCGGGAAGGTTCTCCGTCCTCCAAGCCCGACCCTCGAAAGCGGCCGCGCCATCCTGGGTCGCCACCCACAGACGCCCCTCGGACACGGCAAGCCCCATCACGGCGTTCTCAGGCAGGCCGTCTTTGCCGGTGAACACGCGGATCGCGGGCAGCAAGTCGCGCGTGGGATCCGCTTGGGCCCACCCACGCGCCCCACCCGCCGCGACGGCGGCGAGGGCAAGTGTGAAGACCCATCCGTGGCGCAACATGAGAAGGCCTCATGATCGCATCCCCGCGCCCCGTGCGATCATGGCGGTTTCGAGGTCACCCATGTACGAACGCCTGCGCAGCGCGGACTCTGGTGTGATGGACGCCCTTTCCTTGGAAATCGGCCGCCAGAAACACCATCTGGAACTCATCGCGTCCGAGAACTACGCCTCCGCCGCCGTCATGGAGGCCATGGGTTCCCACTTCACGAACAAGTACGCGGAAGGCTATCCGGGCCGCCGCTACTACGGCGGCTGCGCCCATGTGGATGTGGTGGAGAATCTCGCGCGGGACCGCGCGAAGCAGCTTTTCGGAGCGGAACACGCCAATGTGCAGCCCCACTCCGGCGCCCAGGCCAACATGGCCGTCTACCTCGCGGCGCTCAAGCCCGGCGACACGGTGCTCGGCCTCGACCTCGCCCACGGCGGCCACCTCACCCACGGGCATCCGCTCAACAGCTCGGGCATTCTCTATCACTTCGTCGGCTACCATGTGCGCCGCGAGGACGAGCGTGTGGACATGGACGAAGTGCGCCGCCTCGCCCATGAGAACAAGCCGAAGATGATCGTGGCGGGGGCATCCGCCTATCCGCGCACCTTCGACTTCGCTGCGTTCCGCGCTATTTGTGATGAGGTGGGCGCGATGCTCATGGTGGACATGGCCCACTTTGCCGGCCTCGTCGCCACCGGCCACCACCCCAGCCCCGTGCCCCACGCGGACTTCGTCACGACGACGACCCACAAGACGCTGCGCGGCCCCCGGGGCGGCCTCATCCTCTGCCGCGAGAAGTATGCGAAGGATCTGGACCGCGCCGTCTTTCCGGGCGTCCAGGGCGGCCCGCTCATGCATGTGATCGCCGCCAAGGCCGTCGCCTTCGGCGAGAACCTGAAACCGGAGTTCAAAACCTACAGCGCCCAGGTCATCGCGAATGCGGTGGCCCTCGCCAAGGCCCTTGCCGACAAGGGCTGGCGCATCGTCTCCGGCGGCACGGACAACCACCTCATGCTCGTGGATGTGTTCTCCCAAGGCATCCTCGGCAGCGAGGCGGAAAAGGCCCTGGACCTCGCGGGCCTCACCGTGAACAAGAACGGCATCCCCTTCGATCCCAACCCGCCCCTCAAGCCCTCCGGCATCCGCCTCGGCACTCCGGCGCTTACGACCCGCGGCATGAAGGAAGCCGAGATGGTCCACATCGCCGCCTGGATTGACCGCGCCCTCAAGGCCAAGGACGACGCGGCTGAGCTCGCGAAGATCCAATCCGAAGTCTTCGCGCTGAGCGCCGGGTTCGGAATCCCGGAATAGAGGGATCCACCACGAAGACCACCAAGACCACGAAGGTGTTTTGTGGTCTTGGTGGTCTTCGTGGTGAACTTTCCTAGCATGGACGCCGACGGCCTCTTCCTCTACGGTCCGCTTCGCGAAGGCGGGGCCCAGCACCCGTGGTTGAAGCGCACGGGCTTCGAAGGTTTGTGTGGGGCGTGGACGGCGGGGCGGCTATTTCATCTGACCGAACTGGGAGCACCCGCGCTGGTGCCAGGGCCCATCCCATCTGAATTACCGCCGGGGCCCGGGTGGGTCTTCGGTGAATTCGTCGGCTACGAGGATGAGGCGGGACTGGAAGCCGCCCTCGAAAATCTCGATGCCCTCGAAGGGACAGCCGAGGAGCTCACCGAACGCCGCCTGCTGCCCGTGCTGCTGGAGGGCGGCCAGGTCTACAAAGCCTGGGCCTGGATCCATCCCGAGGAGCGCCTGCCCCGCCTGGAGCGGGAAGCGCTCGAACTCAAGGGCGGTGATTGGAAGGACTACCTTTAATCCACAGATTTCACCGATTCCACAGATTCAAGAACACCTAATCTGTGGATGCCCTTTTATCGCAGAATTGACGCGACGAAGCCGAGCAGGGTTCCCAGGCCGATCGCGGTCAAGGCGAGGCCATAGGTCTTTCGGCTGAGCACCCGATCTGAGAGGAGCAGCGCGAGTGCGCCGTAGCGGAGCAGGGTCGAGGGCACGAGCAGCGCGGGGTGGGGGAGCGTGAAGGCGAGCATGGGCGCGAGCACGACCTGAAGAATGCAGCTCCAGAAGGCGTACTCGCAGATCCAGTCGTTGCCGGTGAGGAGGCCCCAGGCGATGACCGCTGGGATGCCCATGCCCACAAAACCCACGCTGCCATGGCCGAGGAGACCGCCCACCAGCTCGGGCACCAGGGCGATCAGCATGAGGAAACCCACGGTCTGTCGGGCCTGATCGGAGCCGATCTCCCCTTCTTGGATCGCCGGTTCGAGCTTGGGGCGCTCGAAAGGAACCGATTCCACGATCGGTCGCTGGCGTCGCGGCTCCGGCAACGCCGCCCCGGCCTCAAGATCCAACTGAATGCTCGGTTCCGACGTGCCTCGATCCATGATTTCTCTCCACAGAACCGACCGATTTCACCGATTCCAAAGCGGCCAATCTGTGGAATCAGTGAAATCTGTGGATGCTTTTCAGTCCAACTCCAGTTTCGGTTGTTCGCCGCCTTCATCCACGCCGGGTTCGCCGAGGTCCAGGTCCTCTTCCATTTCGAGGGCCTGAGCGGCGGCGTCAATCTTGGCGATGCCGACGACCTTGTCCTCTTCGGACGCGCGGTTCAAGAGCTTCACGCCCATGGCGGCGCGGCCGGTCTGGCGCACGCTGTCCGCGTCGAAACGGATGGTCATGCCCTCTTGGCTGATGAGGAGGCAGCCTTCGTTGGGGCGCACGAGCTTGAAGCCCACCACCTGCCCGTTGCGGACGCCTGCGCGGATGTTGATGACGCCCGAGCCGCCGCGGCCCTGGAGCCGGTAGTCCTGGAGGAGGCTGCGCTTGCCGAAGCCCTTCTCGGTGACGGTGAGGAGCATCCCATGTTCGGCGGTGCTTTCATCCGCCTCGACGCCTTCGGGCAGATCCGGCAAGGGATCGGCGACTTCGAGATCCACGATGCGGTCCCCGCTGAGCAGCTTCATGCCACGCACGCCGGTGGCGGGGCGACCCATGGGGCGCACATCCTCTTCGGGGAAGCGGATGGCCTTGCCCTGGGCCGTCGCCATGATGATCTGCTGGGTGCCATCGGAACGGCGCACGGCGATGAGCGAATCACCCTCCTCGATGTTGAGGGCGATGAGGCCGTTGGAGCGGATGTTGCCGTAGGCCGACAGGCTCGTCTTCTTGATGGTGCCGCTTTCGGTGGCGAAGACGAGGTATTCCCCTTCAGGGAATTCGCGCAGGGTCAGCAGCGTGACGACATTCTCGCCGTCCTTGAGGTTGACGAGGTTCTTGATGTGCTTGCCGCGGTTGGCGGCGCCGCTTTCGGGAATGTCGTAGACCTTGAGGGCGTAGACATAGCCCCGGTCCGTGAAGACGAGCAGGGTGTCGTGGGCGCGGGTGAGGAAGAGCTGCTCGACGAAGTCCTCGTCCTTCGTCTTCATGCCCACCTTGCCCTTGCCGCCGCGCTTCTGACGCCGGTAAGCGGCGAGGTCGGTGCGCTTGATGTACCCAGCCTTGGAGAGGGTGACGACCATCGGATCGTCCGGAACCACATCTTCCATGCGGATATCGCCGGTGTAGCCGGTAAGGATCTGGGTGCGGCGCGGGTCGCCGAAAGCGGCCATCACCTGCTGCAACTCTTCCGTGATGACGCCGAGCAGGAGCTTTTCGCTATCCAGGATCGCCTTGAGCCGCTTGATGGTTTTCTCGATCTCCGCCAGCTCTTCGAGGATCTTCTCCCGCTCCAGGCCTGTGAGGCGCTGGAGGCGCATATCCAAGATGGCCTGAGCCTGCTTGTCGCTGAGCTTGAACTGCGCCGCCTGCTTGCCGGCGAAGGCGCCTTCCATGAGGCCGGCCTTGGCCTCTTCGGGATTCTTCGCGGCGCGGATGAGCTTGATGACCGCGTCCAGGTAGTCGAGGGCGATCTTGAGGCCGTGGAGGATGTGGTGGCGCTCCTCGGCCTTGCGGAGCTGGAACAGTGTGCGGCGGGTGACGACTTCGCGGCGGAAGCCCAGGAATTCCTGGAGGATTTCGCGGAGCGTGCAGATGCGCGGCTGGCCGTTGACGATGCAGAGCAGCGTGATGGGGAAGGAGTTTTGGAGCTGGGTCTGCTGGTAGAGCTGGTTCAGGACGATGTCCGACGGCTCGTTCTTCTTGAGTTCCACGACGAGGCGGATGCCTTCCCGGTCGCTTTCGTCGCGGATGTCGGAAATGCCATCCAGCTTCTTGTCCCGCACCAGCTCGGCGATCTTCTCGATGGTCGTCGCTTTGTTCACCTGATAAGGAAGTTCAGTGAAAACAAGCGTTTCCACATCGCCCTTGTTCTTCACGCGGATCGTCTCGGTGTGGGCCTTGGCGCGGACGACGCAACGGCCGCGACCGGTGCGGTAGGCGTCCACGACGCCCTCGGTACCGAGCATGAGGCCGCCACCCGGGAAGTCCGGTCCTTGCACGAATTTCATCAAGGCCGCGAGGTCAGCCTCGGGGTGCTCGATGAGGTGGACGAGGGCTTCGCAACACTCCTTCAGGTTGTGGGGCGGGATGCTCGTCGCCATGCCCACGGCGATGCCCTGGCTGCCGTTCACCAGCAGGTTGGGGAAGCGGGCGGGTAGGACGAGAGGTTCTTCCTCGCTGCCGTCGTAGTTGGGCCCGAAATCCACCGTCTCCTGGTCAATGTCGGACATGAGCTCGTTGGAGACGCGGGCGAGGCGGGCCTCGGTGTAACGCATGGCCGCAGGACGGTCGCCGTCAATGGAGCCGAAGTTGCCCTGGCCATCCACAAGGGGGGCGCGCATGGAGAAGGGCTGGGCCAGGCGCACGAGAGCGTCGTAGACCGGCGCGTCGCCGTGGGGATGGTACTTACCGATCACATCACCGACGGTGCGGGCGCTCTTGCGATAGGCCCGGTTCCAGTCGTTACCCCCGGCCTTCATGGCGTAGAGCACGCGGCGATGGACGGGCTTGAAGCCATCCCGCACATCCGGCAGGGCGCGGCCCACGATGACGCTCATCGCATAGTCCAGGTAGGACCGGCGCATTTCCTTTTCGATTTCCAGGGGCTCGATGCGATTCGTCATGGGCACTCGTGTTCTACATGGAACATAATCTAGGTCTTGTAAGAACTAGACCTAGGTATCAATATTCTCGGCCAGGAGGGCGTTGCCCTCGATGAAGCGGCGCCTCGGTTCGACCGCGTCGCCCATGAGCAGGGTGAAGATCTCATCGGCTTCCACTGCGTCATCCACCCGCACCTGAAGCATGATGCGGCGCTCGGGGTCCATGGTGGTTTCCCAGAGCTGCTCGGGGTTCATTTCGCCGAGACCTTTGTAGCGCTGCACATAGACGCCGCGCTTGCCTTCTTCCAGCACCGTGGCGAGCAGGGCTTCGGGATCCTGGAAGCGCATTTCCTTCTGGAAGGCGCTGGGGGCCTCGTCATCCTCGTCCTTCTCCTTCGCGCCACCCTTGCCGCTTTCCTTGAGTTGCTTGAGGACGAGCTCGCCCGCGGAGAAGGCGGCCAGCTCCTGGCGCAGGGCCGCGAGGCGGCGGAACTCGCCCCAGTGGGCCACTTGACCATCCAACCAGAGGGTGATGGGGCGGCTCAGATGCATGCGGAGGATGCGCACTTGGTAGGCGGGAGCGGTGGGCTCCACGCCCGGCTCCGGCGCGTCCACCGGGATCAATTCGACCGAAGCCTTGCCCAGCTTGGCGGCCTCGATGGCCTTGGCGACTTCCTTGGCTTCGGCCTCGGTGCCAAAGCGCTTCGCTTCGAGCCAGCCGCCATCCATGAGGAAGTCTGCGAGGGCCTTGCCATAGCCGCGCCGCTCGAGCTTGGCGTAAAGCTGGCCCACCTCGCCCCACTTCTTCAGTTCGCGCACGAGGCTCGCGCCTTTGTGCTCGGAACCGTCGGGGAGCGAGAGGCTCCAGCCGTCCAGGGCCTTGTGGAAGAGGTACTCTTCCAGCGCCCGCTCATCCTTGAGGTACTTCTCGCTCTTGCCCTTCTTCACCTTGTAGAGGGGGGGCTGGGCGATGTAGAGGTAGCCCTTCTCCACGATCTCGGGCATCTGCCGGTAGAAGAAGGTGAGCAGCAGGGTGCGGATGTGGGAGCCGTCCACATCGGCGTCGGTCATCAACACGATCTTGTGATAGCGCAGGTTCTCGACCTTGAATTCCTCCTTGCCGATGCCCGTGCCCAGGGCCTGGATGAGGATGCGGAGCTCGTTGTGGCCGAGGATCTTGTCGAAGCGGGCCTTTTCCACATTCAGCACCTTGCCCTTGAGGGGCAGGATGGCCTGATTGGCGCGGTTGCGGCCCTGTTTGGCGGAACCACCGGCGGAGTCGCCCTCCACCAGGAAGAGCTCGCTCAAGGCCGGGTCCCGCTCTTGGCAATCGGCGAGCTTACCGGGCAGGCCGCCGCCATCCAGCGCGCCTTTGCGGCGGGTGAGCTCGCGTGCTTTTCGGGCGGCTTCCCGGGCGCGGGCGGCCTCGATGGCTTTCTCCAGGATCGCCTTCGCCTCTCGGGGGTTCTCCTCGAAGAAGCTCGTGAGTCTTTCGTAGACGATGGTCTGGACGATGCCCTTCACTTCCGAGGAGACGAGTTTGTCCTTGGTCTGGCTGCTGAACTTGGGGTCGGGGACTTTCGCGGAGAGCACGGCTGTGAGGCCTTCGCGGACATCTTCGCCCGAGAGCGTCACCTTGGCGGACTTGAGGAGGTTGTTCTTCTCAGCGTAGGTGTTGATGACCCGCGTCATGGCGGCCCGGAATCCCTCCAGGTGCGCGCCGCCGTCGCGGTTGCGGATGTTGTTGGTGAAGCAGTACAGCGTCTCCTGGTAGGAGTCGTTCCACTGGAGCGCGACTTCCACCGTCGTGTCCTGCTTCTCGTCCTTGATGTAGATCGGGGGCTTGTGGAGCGAGGTCTTGTTGCGGTTCAGGTGTTCCACGAAGGCGCTGATGCCGCCCGCATTCATGAAGTCGTGGGTGTCGCCGGATCGCTCGTCCGTGATGCGGATGTGGACGCCCTGGTTGAGGAAGCTCAACTCCCGGAGGCGCTGGCTCAGGGTCTCGAAACTGAAGTCGAGGACATTGTTGAAGATCTGCTCATCGGGCTTGAAGCGGACTTTGGTGCCGCGCTTGGCCGTCGGTCCGACCACGGCGAGGGGCTTGTCCGCCTTACCCCGGGTGAAGGTCATGGCGTGCTCCTGGCCTTCCTTCCAGATGGTGAGCCAGAGCTTGCTGGAGAGCGCATTCACGCAGGACACACCGACGCCATGGAGGCCACCGGACACCTTGTAGGCGTTCTTGCCCTCGGTGTTCGTGTTGTCGAACTTTCCGCCCGCGTGGAGGACGGTCATGATCACTTCAGCGGCGGAGCGCTTCTCCTCCTTGTGGATGTCCACGGGGATGCCGCGGCCGTCGTCTTCCACGGAACAGGAGCCATCCGTGTGGAGCGTCACATCAATGCGGGAGCAGTGGCCGGCGAGGGCCTCGTCAATGGAGTTGTCCACCACCTCGTAGACCATGTGGTGGAGGCCAGAGCCATCATCTGTGTCGCCGATGTACATGCCGGGCCGCTTTCGCACGGCCTCCAGGTCCTTCAGCACGGTGATGTTGTCGGCGGTGTAGGTGTTTTCCACTTCCGAGGTGGTGCGGGTCCGGGCGTCTTCCAATGTCAAATCTCGCTAAGGCTTCTTCGTGGGCGGGGCAATTCGTAGGGGTCTTGTCTAGACGCCGGCGGGTTGGGCGTAGCGGACTGGCATGAGGATGTACCGGAAGGTGAAATCCTCGATGCTGGGGCTCATGAAGATGCCTTGTCCAACTTCGTCCTTGAACTGGTAGACGACTTCCTCGCCAGGGAGTCGGTCCAGCAGTTCGGTGAGGTAGTCAATGTTGAAGGCGAGTTCCACGGGCTTCTCTTCACCCGAGAAAGAGAGGGTTCCAAAGTTGGTGCCCTCGTCCGGGTGCTGGAACTGGACTTTCAGGTTCGGGAACTCGAAGGAGAGCCGCACATTCTTGTTGTAGTCGTCCTTCTTAAGGCCCACAAAGCGCAGGGTCTTAAGGAAGCCTTCGCGATCCACGATGACCTTCCGCGCCAGCTCGGCCGGGAGGACCTTCTCGTAGGCGGGATAATTGCCGGTGACGAGCCTCGTGCTGAACTTGAGACCAGGCAGATCCAGGAATAGCGTCGTTCCATCCCAAGCCAACTTCACATCGCCTTCGTCGGACAACAGGGAAGGCAGGAGATCCAGGGCCCGCTTAGGCACGATGAGGCGGACTTCATCCTTCAGGTGGGTTTCACAGGGAACTTCCACCACGGCGAGGCGGAAGCCGTCCGTGGACACCACGCGCACGGCGGTCTTCGTGAGGTGCAACAACACGGCGGACAAGGTGGGTTTCGTGGCGTCCCGGCTGACCGCAAGCCCGCCCAAGTGAATGGCCCGCTTCAATTTTGCGGAAGGGAGTTGCACGATGGGCAGATCCGCACCGGGTTGGGGCAGTTCGGGGAAGCCCTCACCGGGCTGGAGGTTGTGCTCGGAGTTCATGCCTTTGGCTCTCAGCCAGAGGCGATGCCCACCCTCGGGCACCTCCAGTCCCAGGATGCCTTCGGGGTAGACCCGAACCGTTTCGATGAACTTCTTGCCCGGGATGGCCACGGTCCAATCGCCTTGGCCTTCCACGGGAAGGGTGGCTTCGAAGGCCAGTTCCATGTCGGTGGCCTTGAGCACCATCTCCTTGGGGCCTGCCTGCAGCAAGAGGTGCTGGAGGATGGGCAAGGTGACCCGACGATCAAGGGCATGACGGAGGATCCCGAGGGTTCGGTCGAGCCGTTCCTTAGAGATCTGAAGAGAAGGATTCATAGCTCACCTTGATGCTGATGAAGACCCCAAGGGATTGTGGATACGGGCATCAAAGATCCATCTTATCGGAGTTTCCGTTCACAGGGAGGCCTGTGGAATGGGTCTGGATCCTGAGGCGAAGAGGGGTGCTGGAAAGGGCCTGGGGTCGAAATCCGCAACTGTGGCGATAGAACGGGTGTGGATGCTGTGGAATCACACGCAACCACCTTCATTTCACTGAATGCTGTTGAGCAGGGCGTGGACGGTCTTGTGGAAATCGGCATCTTTCTGCATTCGATCCTTCACCTTGTCCACGCTGTTCATCACGGTGCTGTGATGCATGCTGAAGGCCTTTCCGATTTCCGCGAGCGAGACCTGGGCCAATTCCCGGGCGAGGTACATGGCGACCTGGCGAGGGACGAGGGCCTCCGGCTTGCGGGATTTCTTCTTCATCAGGTCCATGAGGCTGATGCCAAAGGTCTCAGCGGTGAGGCGGTAGATGCGCTCCGGGGGAACAGATGCACCCGGTTCCTCGCCACTGGAGCCCTGGAAGGCCGCGTGGGCGAGGTCCAGGGTGACGGGCGTGCCCAGGAAGCTCGCCTGATAGACCACACGGGTGACAAGGCCCTCCAGGTCGCGGACGCTGCCCTTGCCCTTGTGGGCGATGAAGGTGAGCACATCGTCAGGCACGGCCGGGAAGTCGCGGAAATCAGGGTCTTCCAGCTTGCGCTTCAGGATGGCGAAGCGCGTTTCAAAATCCGGGGGCTGGATGTCCACGGTCAGGCCCCACTTGAAGCGGGTGATGAGCCGGTCGTGAACGCCTTCCAACTTCTGGGGCGGCTTGTCCGAGGTGATGATGATCTGCTTGCCGTGCTGGAGGAGGTACTCGAGCACATAGAAGATCTCTTCCTGAGTGCGCTCCAATTTGCCGAGCGTCTGCACATCGTCCAGGAGGAGCACATCGTTCTGCTGGTACTTGCGGCGCAAGGGCTCTGTGTTGCGCCGGGCGATGGCGGCGGTCACCTCGTGGAAGAACTGGTCCACCTTGAGGTAGGTGAGGCGCAGTTCGGGGTTCCGTTCCCGGAGCGCATGGCCGATGCCCACCATGAGGTGGGTCTTGCCAAGCCCGGTGCCGCCATAGATGAAGAAGGGGTTCATAGCCAGCGTGCCACTGGAGCGTCCATGGCTGTCCACCACGGCCCGGGCCGCGGCGAAGGCGAGCTGGCTATTCGGGCCGACCACGAAGCGATCCAGGGTGTAGCGCTGGAACAACACCGGGAGCGGTGAGCTTTGGGGCGCCAGCTTCGTATCCGACGCGGCGGCGGGACGGGGGGAGGGTTCCCCGGGTTCAGAACCGTCCACGACGAAGGCGAGGCGCAGGTCCTGGAGGCCTTCCTGGGCCAGGGTGTCGTTGAACTCCTCTGCCAGCTGCTGCTCGATCCAGAGTTTGGTGGAGGGTGTGGGCACCCGGACCCAGAGCGTGCCCTCTTCCACCTTCAAGGGCGCGCAGGGGGCGATCCATTCCTGGAAGCTGGCGTCCGAGAGGCGCGTGGTGAGGCCCTGGCGGAGGCGCCCCCAAAGGGATTCAGGGTCCGCGGCGGGCAGAAGGGGATCGGACATGCGACGACAAGCTCCAGCCACGGCGGGACGCGGCTCAGGTGAAGAAGGACTCCCACTCTAGCACTCCGGGCCTGGGGGGATTACGCCAGAAGGAAGACTTTGGCCCTTGAGGACTTGGCCCGCTGCCGGTAGACTCGAAGGTTCGCCCGTCCCCGGGCTGCCCACAGGTGGATCATGAAGCGCACCTTTCAGCCGAACAATCGCCGCCGCGCGAAGACCCACGGCTTCCTCTCCCGCATGAAGACCAAGAATGGCCGCCTGGTGCTCAAGCGCCGCCGCGCCAAGGGCCGGCACGTCCTGGCCCTCTAGGAGCGTCTGTCCCGTGGAATTCCGCGGGGCTTTCCGGACGCTTCAGCGGGGCGACATCAGCGCGCCGCCCAAGGGGCTCCGGTCCCTGCTCGGGCGCGACGCCGCGCTGGATGTGCGGCGTTTTCCCGGGCCGCCCGAATCGCCCGGTCCGCGCCTTCTCGTCAACGCACCCCGCCGCGCGGGTTCCGCTGTGGAGCGGAACCGCTTCCGGCGCCGGGTGCGCATGGCGTTTCTAAGGTTGGTCGCGGAGGAGGGCCTCGTGATGGACCCTTCCGTCGTGGTGTGGGTGCGGCCAGGTCCAAGCTCTTGTTCTCTCCCCTTTGATGACATCCTCGGCCTGTTGAGAAGGGCCCTTTCACGACCGGATCGCGCATGAACAGCAGCCGCAACATGCTCCTTTTCCTTGTGGGTGCCGCGGCCCTCTTCGGCCTGCAGATCCTCGTGATGAAGCACTACGCGCCCAAGGCCCCCCAGGGGGCGCAGGCGGCCCCTGCCCAGGCTACTTCGATCCAGTCTTCTTCGACCCGGGTTCCCGCCCCCGTGTCGTCTTCTGCGCCTGCGCCTACGACAATTCCCGCCCCGGCAGCCTCTTCGTCTGACACAGCCTCCGCGCCGAAGGGCCCTCTCCACACGGTGGAGGTGGGCGGGCTGACGCTCTCCTTTGACGCCCATGCGGGCTCCCTTCGCCAGGTGGCCTGGACCGATGGCTCTCCCTTCTTCACGCCGGATTATCCGGGCCTGGGGGGTGTGGCGACCGTCTTCGACAAGGTCGAGGATCAAGTCACCCCGGATGCCACCACGGTGTTCTTCACCAACGGGGCCGGGGACCGTCTCAGCTACCGCATTCCCACCGCCCATTTCGAGAAGGGCGGCCGGGTGGTGGAGGTGAACTACACCAGCGCGACGGGGCACGCCTTCCTGCCCCTCACCCTGCCCGACCAGGACAAGAACGCCGCCCACCTGGGCCGCGTCCTGAGCGTGGTGGATGGCAAGCTCCACGACACGGCCTGGACGGACATCTTCCACGACCCCTTCTTCTCCTTCGTGGGCGCCAAGCGGAAGACCCTGCCCCCGCCTTCCACCCGCCTAGGCGCGGATGCGGGCGTGGACCTCTCGGAGCGGAGCCAGCGCAACCACTACTTCGCGGCCCTCTGGGACCTGCCTTCCGTTCCCACCATCACCGCTACGGGCTACAGCCTCGCCCCTGGGCAAGGCCTCTCCATGAAGCTCTACCTGGGCCCCCAGGAGACCGGTGATCTCACGGCCTTCGACCCGGCCTACACCGCGATCCTGAATTTCGGCTTCTTCGGCTCCGTGGCAAAGCTCCTCTTCGTCGCGCTGAAGGCCATTCAAAAGGTGGTGCCGGACTGGGGCTGGGCCATCGTCGTGTTCACCGTGCTGCTCCGCCTGCTGCTCTGGCCGCTCAACACGAAGCAGATCGCGAACATGCTCCGCATGAAGGACTTCGAGCCGCATCAGAAGGCGCTCCAGGAGAAGTACAAGAAGTTCGGCAGTGACATGGCCAAGAAGGCCGAGATGCAAAAGGAGTTGATGGCCCTCTACAAGAAGAACGGCCACAACCCCCTGGGCGGCTGCCTGCCCATGCTGGTGCAAATGCCCGTGCTCTTCGCCCTGTGGTCCATGCTCTTGAATGTCTACGACATCCACAAGGCCGCGTGGCATCCCACCTGGATCCACGACCTGAGCATGAAGGATCCCTACTACATCATCCCGGTCCTGATGGGCGCCTCCATGATCGCCCAGCAGTTCCTCACCCCCACCACGGGCGTGGATCCGACCCAGAAGAAGATGATGATGTTCTTCATGCCGGTGTTCATGGTCTTCATCTTCGCCCAGACCCCGGCGGGCTTGACGCTCTACTACCTCGTCTACAATCTGATGGGCCTGCTCCAGACCTGGGTGGTGATGCGCTCCTACACGCCCGAGCCCATCAAGGTCTGACCCTTCAGGAAGGGATGCCCATGCTTCGCGACCCCCTCAGCCTCGACGCCACCCCCGCCCTCCTGGAGCGCTGGATGGGCCACCTGGGCCTTGCCGTGAGCGCCCTGCCCTCCCCCAGTGGGGACGAGCAGGCCTTTCCAAATCGCATCGAGCTGAAGGGCAACGACGCAGCCCTGCTGGGGAGCCAAAAAGGACAACCCCTGGACGCGCTCCAGCATCTTCTCCAGGAACGGATCGGAACCCATGACGACTCCAAGCTGCCCTTCCTGGACGCGGGAAGCCTTCGTCTGGCCCGCATGAAGGAGCTTAAAGTCATGGCTCGCTTCGGGGCGGACAAGGCCCGGGAGCTGGGCGTCTACGCCTTCGCGCCCCTGAGCCCCCGGGAGCGCCGCTGGATTCACATGGAAATCTCGGCGTTGGGGGGATTCACCACCGAGAGCGAAGGCACGGGCCACTTCAAATCCTTGAAGATTTCCCGGGCTTAAGGGCGGGGCGTGTCCGCCTCCGATCCCATCGCCGCGCCCGCCACACCGCTGCTCCCCAGCGCGGTGGCCGTGGTGCGGATTTCGGGAAGGAATTTGCTCGATCGGCTGCGACCGTTGGTTGCCCTTCCTAAGCCCAGGCAGGCCGCCCTGCGCCACCTGCGGTGGGAGGGCCATGACGAAAAGGCCCTCATCCTCTCCTTCCCGGCGCCGGACAGCTACACCGGCGAAGATGTGGTGGAGCTTCAGGTCCACGGAAACCCCCTCCTGGTTCAGCGGCTTTTGACCCACCTGACGACCTTGGGCATCCGCCTGGCGGAACCCGGAGAATTCACCCGGCGGGCCCTCTTGAATGGGAAGCAGGGAATTCTCGAAGTGGAAGCGCTCCAGGATCTGATGGCCGCCAGCACCGACCAGCAGATCCGCCAAGCCCAGGCGCGGCAGGGACGCCTGCCCTCCTGGCTCGTGATGGCCCGGTCACGCCTCGCTCCCTGGGTGGCCCGAGCCGAAGCCACGGTGGACTATGGCGAGGAAGAGGGCCTCAGTCTTGATCTGGCGACCTTAAAGATAGAAGCCGAAGAACTTGGGCGAGTGTTCCATGTGGAACAGAAGCGCGCCGCCGCGGCCCACTGGCTCCGGGATGGCATCCGGGTGGCCTTGGTCGGCCGTCCCAACGCCGGGAAGAGCACCTTGTTCAACGCCCTCGCAGGGGAGGACCGGGCCATCGTCACGGACCAGCCAGGCACCACCCGGGATGTGCTGGAGGTCCGGGTGGAATGGCGGGGGCTGCCCCTCCTGCTCTTCGATACCGCCGGCATCCGCTCTGCGGGGGACGAAGCCGAGCGGCAGGGGGTGGCCCGGGTCCGCGGGGTGCTCGATGGGGCCGACTTGGTGCTGCACTTGGCTCCCGCATCCGAAGGACCCGAGCCCCGAGCCTTGCCTGAGCTGGTCGGGCTGGAGGCCCGGACGCTCCAGGTGCGCACCTTCGCGGACCAGTGCGAAGGCCCCGGCCTTCGGGTCTCCGCGCCCAAGGGCGACCTTGATGCCCTGGAAGCCGCGCTGAAGACGCGTTTCTTAGGTGATCTGGCCCCCGAGGCCTTGATGGGCGCGTTGGCCACCACCCGTCAGGTCCGCCTTCTGGATGCTCTCACCGACCAGGTTCGGTCTGTGATAGAGCTCCCCGTGGATGCCCCCCCCGAACTTGCGGCAAGCCTCCTCCAGGGGGCCTGGGGCCTCCTTCTCCGTCTGACGGGCGAGGACCGGGCGGAAACCTCCCTGGACGCACTGTTCCAGGGATTCTGCCTCGGCAAATAGCCCCTACACTTCAGGGATGGGAGACGGCATGGAGCAGGGCTATGAGGCGGTCATCGGGCTGGAGGTGCATGTCCAGCTCCGCACCCGCACGAAGATGTTCTGCGCCTGCCCGAACGCCTATGGCGGGGAACCCAACCGTCGGACCTGTCCCATCTGCCTGGGATTGCCTGGGGCCCTGCCCACCCTAAACCGGGAGGCGGTGGCCTTTGTCCTGCGGCTGGGGGAAGCCCTGGGGGCTGAAATCGCCCCCCAAAGCGCCTTTTATCGGAAGCAGTATTTCTATGCGGACCTGCCCAAGGGCTACCAGATTACCCAGGGGCCCGTGGCCGTGGTGATGGGGGGGAGCCTCGAAGTCCCGGGCGACCCTGCCGTTCGGGGGGGCGCGGGGCCTATCGTGGCTCGGATCGAGCGGGCCCATCTGGAGGAAGATGCCGGAAAGTCCAGCCACGGGGCTGAGCCCGATCGCTCCTGGGTGGATCTGAACCGGGCGGGGGTTCCCCTCGTGGAGATCGTGGGCGCGCCGGATCTGCGGAGCCCCCAGGAGGCCTCGGACTATTTCAAGGCCCTCCACCAGCTCGTCACCTGGATCGGCATCTGCGACGGCAACATGGAGGAGGGCTCCCTCCGCTGCGACGCGAATGTGAGCGTCCGGAAGGTCGGTGCCACCGCTTTTGGGGTCCGGGCGGAGGTGAAGAACCTCAACTCCTTCCGCTTCGTGAAACAGGCCCTCGCCTTCGAAATCCAGCGGCACATCCGCGTCCTGGAATCCGGTGGAACCCTCCTTCCGGAGACCCGGGGCTTCGATCCGGCCTCTGGAGAGACCCACGCCCATCGATCCAAGGAGGGGGCGGTGGACTATCGGACCTTCCCGGAGCCGGATCTGCCACCCCTCCGGATCACCCCGTCGGAGGTGAGCCAGGCCCGGGCGGCCCTTCCAGAACTCCCGGCGGCCCGTAGGGTTCGCCTCCTGGGCTTCGGCTTGGGCCCGGACGAGGTGGCGACCCTCCTCCAGTCCCGGACCTTTGCGGACTACTTCGATGCCCTCGCCAGGGCCTGCGGGGACCCCAAGGCCGCCTGCTCCTGGATGTTGGGGGAGGTCAGCCGCCTCCTGAACGCGGAGGGGGGAAGCCTGGAGGCCTTCGGCGTCTGCCCCGAGGCCCTGGGGGAGCTTATTCGCCTGGTATTGGATCGGAAGCTCGGCCTGCCTGCCGCCAAGGAGATCGTTCTCCCGGCGATGCGAGCGGGGGAGGGCTCTGCGGCCGAGATCGTCCTCCGCAAGGGGCTGGCCCAGGTCCAGGACCGGGGAGCCGTCGTCGAGGCGGTGAAGGCAGTCCTCGCGGCCCACCCCGACCAAGTGGGCCAGATCCGGGCCGGGAAGGAATCCCTGAAGGGTTTCCTGGTGGGCCAAGTGATGAAGGCGGGCAAGGGCAAGCTGGATGCCCGGACCGTGAACGAGGTTCTCGCGGAGGAGTTGACCCGATGAGCACGATCCCCCCTTCCCTGGAAGCCCTCGTCAGTGGGGTGGGCCTGGTCTGCTCCCGATGCGGGGCCAAAGTGGTGGATGCCGTTCCGCCGCCGGATGGGGAGCGTTACCTCTGCCCCAGTTGCGCCTTGCCCATTCCCATCGCCGAAGATGAACTCACCCGGGCCGCCCTGTCCGACCCGGCGGCTTTTGACGAGCCCGCCCCTTCTGGGCCCACCGCCTGGCGGTGGATCACCCTCTTTGTGATCGCCATCCTCGCCCTCGCCGGGATCTTCTGGCTGCGCTGAGGCTATCCTTCTGGTGGAGTTCCCATGAGCCCGCGTATTCGCCCCGGTTGGGGCCCCACCACCACGGCCATCCACGCCGGGCGGAGCCACAACCCGACCCGGGCGGTGACCACGCCGATCTTCCAGACTTCGGTGTTCGAGTTGCGGGAGAACCGGGAGGGCGCGGATTTCGCCGCCAGCATCGAACCTCCCACCTTTTACACCCGCTGGGGCAATCCCAACTTCGCCGAGGTGGAAGCGGTGGTCGCCGCCCTGGAAGGGGCGGAACGGGCCCTTGTCACCAGCTCGGGCATGGCGGCCTTCGCCCTGCTCCTGGAGGCGACGCTCAAGGCCGGTGACCATGTGGTGGCCCCCGCCGCCCTCTACCTGGGCACGGAGCAGTTGTTCCGGCACTGGGAGGCCCGGCGCGGTCTGAGCGTCACCTGGATCCAGAACACCCTGGACCCCAAGGAGTGGGAGGCAGGGCTTCGCCCCGAAACGAAGCTGATCTGGGTGGAAACCCCCTCCAACCCCACGCTCGCCATCACGGACCTCGCGGCCATTGGGGCCCTGGGCAAGGCCAAGGGCATCCTGACTGTGGCGGATAACACCTTCGCGAGCCCGATCCACACCCGGCCCATCCAGCACGGGGTGGATGTGAGCGTGTCCAGCGCCACCAAGTACCTGGGGGGCCATTCGGACCTTACCGCCGGCGTGCTGGCTGGGCCCGAGGCCCTCATCACCGAGTGCTGGCACCTGGCCAAGATCCACGGGCCCACCCTGGACCCCATGGCGGCCTGGCTCCTCCACCGGGGCCTCAAGACCTTGGCGCTCAGGGTTCGCCGTTCGGCGGACAATGCCCAAAGCCTCGCCCAATGGCTTCTGTGGCAGCCCCAGGTGGCCAGGGTGGATTACCCCGGCCTCCTGGATCACCCAGGCTTCGAAGTGGCCTCCCGCCAAATGGAAAAGGGCTTCGGGGCCATGCTCAGCGTCGAGCTGCACGGCGGCCTCGAAGCCGGGCGGCGCTTCTGCGAGGCCCTGGAAATCATCACCCGGGGCGTCTCCCTGGGCGGGGTGGAAAGCCTGATCCAACACCCGGCCTCCATGAGCCACCTGCGGACCTCGCCGGAGGTGAAGGCCCGGCTGGGCATCAGCGACGGTCTGCTCCGCCTTTCCGTGGGGATCGAGGACGGTGCGGACCTTCGGGAGGACCTGGAGCGGGGCTTCCAAGCCATGGTCCGGGAACGGGCCGTGTCCGGCTCCACCCGCGCCAAGGTCGTCGAATGAAGCTGGTGCTCAACGGGGCCGAGCGGGAGGCCCCGGCCCTTGGCACCTTGGCGGATCTCAGCGCCTGGCTCGCCCTGCCTGCCTTCGGCACCGCCATCGAGCTCAACGGCACCGTCATCCGCCGTGTCGAGCACCCGGCGACCCCCTTGCGGGAAGGGGATCGCCTGGAGATCGTTCGCCTGGTGGGCGGGGGCTGATCAGTTCAGGGACAGGTTGTATGCGTAGGCACCCGCCGCGCGGCTGAGGGTGTTGTCAGGATTCACCCGGACCCGGATCACATAGGAGCCCGCCGCCAGATTGACCAAGAAGGACCGCGTCATGCCGAACGGTGTGGAGTAGCTGGCCTGAACGAGCCCGTTGGGGCCGAGGAGATCCAGCTCGAAGTCCTGGCCGCCGGTGGGGGTCATCGTGATCGTGCGGCTGCCCGTCGAGCCCTGGGTGAAGCGGTAGAGGGCCGCCCCGTTCCGGGCGTAGCAGTCCACGGCGTAGGCCGGCGTGGCCGGGACCTGCAAGGTGGCGCCCGTGACGCTGAAGGGGGTGGCTTCGTTGGTCCAGAGGGTGGATCCCGTGGAGAAGTAGGTGGCGCTGGGATCGGAGACGCCCCAGGCGCTCAGCGCCGTCTGGCAGGCGGGCCAGGAACCGCCCACCGCCGAGCGGAGACCCACGAGGTAGGTCGGATAGCAGCCCAAGGGCGAGCCGTTGTAGTCCCCCACGAAATCCAGGCCCGAATTGGAGGTGAGCACGCTCCCCCACAGGGTCTGGAGGGCGGGTTGGCCGCCTCCAAGGGCCTGCTGCATGGACCAGAGGCTCCCGGCCACGCCGTAGCGAGAGAATTCCCCGAAGGCACCGGAGGCGGTGAGGTCTTCATTCTGGACCTGGAGGGTCCCACTGCCGTCCCGGTAACTGTCCAGGATTCGGGAGCTTCCCCGGAAGGCGCAGGACAGGTAATCCGAGAACCCCGCGACAAAGGCCTGGGAGGGTTCGCTGGGACCCGCGAGGGGCAGGTACGACACATTCTCCGAATCCGCCCGCAGGTAGGAGAGGGCGCTGCTGCCATCGGCCTTATAGCTGCCGGGGGCGAAGAGGAGGTGGGCGTAGGTCTCGCCGATGACCCCGTCGTCCCATTCATCCTGCTCGGTGTTGGGGGCCCCACTGGCATCGCCCATGACGGAAGCCTGAAAGACGGCTCGGCCATCCAGGGTTATCAGGTTGTTGCTGGAATCCAGCAGAGCCTGGGGGTACAGGCGGGTCTGGGCCCCGGAGGCGGTGCTGGTGTTCCAAAACATCGCCACGCTGGGCACGGAGGCATCGGAGACGAGGCCTCGAAGCCCCAGGGCGAAGGTGACGCCCTGGTCCGCGAGGTTGAAGGCCCCGGAAATGCGGGCGCTGTCATCCAGGGCGGTGAGGCTGAGGGTGCCCGTGTCGGCCGTGAAGGAATCGCTGGTGACGGCCCAGTCCTGGGTGCTGGAGAAAGTCGTCCCCACCGTGGCGTTGACCGTGTAGCCCTCCATGAAGGCCGGGGCGCCGGAGCTGCGGCCCGGGACGGACCAGTCGGCGAGCATCACCGCGTAGACATTGGCTCCTGCAGGGACCGCGAAGGTGCCTTGGCCGTTGGCATCCAGGTAGCCCCCGTCCGCCACGACCGCATCCGTCGAGGCATCCGCGAAGAGCACCCGGCAGTAGCGGGCGGGAAGGGTGACCGAGGTGGTGGAGCCGTTGGGGGCCAGGACCTTCTTCTGGAAGCTGCCCAGGACGGACACGGAAACGGTACCGCCTGCGTCGGCCCCAGAGCCGCCGCAGGCCATGAGCAGGCCCAAGAGGGCGGAGGCGATCAAAACAGGGCTTTTCCGCATGGCGGCTCCAGGGAGGTCCTTGGCTAAGTCAATCCCCGTGCCACCTTCACCGGAACACCTGCCAGGTGCCCCCCTCGAAGGCGGCTTCGGCCCGGAGGCTCCAGGCGCTCGGGAGCGCCAGGGACAAGGGAATTCCCCCTGTGGGATGGCTGGATTGGAAACGGTGAAATTCATCCGCCAAGCCCTCCCGGAGGAAAGCTGCGATGACCGTGCCACCCCCCTCGACCAGGAGCCGCCCTACCCCTTTGGCGGCCAGCTCATGCAACAGGTGTCGCAGGCTGCAACCTCCCGGACCCGGAGGCAGGTGAAGGTCCTCCACCCCCCGAAGGGGGGCCGCGTCCAGGGCCAAGGCCCGGATCGGGGGCTGGCCTTCCACCGGCTGCCAGATGGCGTGGTGGCCCCCGAGGCGGCCCTGGCCATCCAGCACCACGCGCCAGAAGGTGCGGTGGGCGGGTACCGGGCCCGGCCACCGGTCAGTGAGGCGGGGGTCATCGGCCTCGATGGTACCCCGACCCACGAGGATGGCTTCCGAAGCACGACGCAGCGCGTGGGCGAGGGCCTGGACGGGAGGGGGTGTCACTTCCACCCGCTGCCCCGGAGCCCCGAGGGAGCCGTCCGAGCCAAGGGCCAGCTTGAGGGTCACCCAAGGCAGACCCGTGCGGATGAGCTTGAAGAAGGGCGCGTGGAACCGGGCACAGGCTTCGCCCAGGACACCTTCGGCTACCGCGCAACCCTGGGCTCGGAGGATGGCGAGGCCGCCGCCATCCACGCGGGGGTTGGGGTCCCGCACCCCGACGACGACCCGGGCGATGCCCGCCCGGAGGAGGGCCTCTGTGCAGGGCGGCGTTCGTCCGTGGTGGCAGCAGGGTTCCAGGGTGATGTAGGCGGTGGCCCCGCGAGGGTCTTCCCCCCGGCCCTCGGCGTCCCGGAGGGCCATGATCTCGCCGTGGGGGTCTCCGGCTCGGGTGTGAGCCCCCTGCCCGATCACTCGGTCGTCCCGAACCAGCACGCATCCCACGGGCGGGTTAGGGCTTGAGAGGCCAACGCCCTGCAGCCCTTGGCGCAGGGCCAGGGCCATGAAGCGTTCGTCCCCGGAAAGGGCCTCGGGCTCCGGCCAGGGCCCGCCGGTGGCGAGTTCCCAGGCGAGGGCCGGAGTCAGGTCACGCATCCAGGAGTCCATCCACGAAGGCTTCGGGGTCGAAGGGGATGAGGTCATCCACCCCCTCGCCCACGCCCACGAAGGCGATGGGGAGCTTGAGCCGCTCCAAGATGGGCACCACCACCCCGCCCTTGGCGCTGCCATCCAGCTTGGTGAGCACGAGGTCGGTCACGCCCGCCGCCTGCTTGAAGGCTTCGGCCTGGACCAGCCCGTTCTGGCCCGTGGTCGCGTCCAAGACGAGCAGCACTCTGTGAGGTGCCCCGGGCAGCACCTTCTGCAGGCTGCGGCGAATCTTGTCCAGCTCCTTCATGAGGTGGTCCTTGGTGTGGAGTCGCCCGGCGGTGTCAATGAGCACCCAGGGCAGGCCCTTGGCCTTGGCGCTGGTGGCCCCGTCGAAGGCGATGGCCGCCGGATCGCCTCCCATCTGGTTGCGGACGACGCTCACGCCGGCACGCTCACCCCAGGCCTCCAACTGATCAATGGCCGCGGCGCGAAAGGTGTCCCCCGCCACGACGAGCACCTCTTCGCCCTTGGCCTTGAGGTGGGAAGCCAGCTTGCCCAGGGTCGTGGTCTTGCCCACGCCGTTCACGCCCACGAGGAGGATCACCTGAGTCTCTCCGGCCTCGAAAGGTCGCGCCGGTTGGCGCTGGATGAGCTTCAGCAGTTCCTCCTTGAGGATGGCCTTGGGGTCCACCTCCCCCAGGCGCTTCATGTCCGAGCGGAGCCGTTCCATGAGGCGGTCCACCGCATGGACCCCCAAGTCGGCCTGGAGAAGAAGGTCTTCCAGTTCTTCAAGCTGGGCTTCATCCAGCTTTCGAAGGCCCAGGAGATGGCCCAAAGGTCGGAACACCGTCTCCTGGGTGCGCTTCAACCCCTGCCGAAATTTCTGGAAAAGACCGCCAAGCATCGCCAATTCAGGGTCCTTGAAGGGTGTTCCACATGGAACGCTAGCGGGTTCGGGCGTGGCGGGAAGGTTTTCCGCCGTGGACATAGGCTTGGGCAGAGGCGAGGTCCTTCCGGATTTGGGGGTCGCCGGGGTTCGCGGCCGCGGCGGCTTTCAAATCGGCGAGGCTCGCGTCGAATTGACCCAGCTCGAAGTGGGCCAGGCCCCGGTTGTAGCGCGCCTCCCATTGGGTGGGGTCGAGGGCGAGGGCCTTGTCCAGGGCGCTCACCGCATCCGCCCAATCATGGCGCGCATTCAGACAGCGGCCCAGGTTGTTCCAGGCCATCGCCTGCCCTGGGTCCCCCTTGAGCGCGGCCGTGAGGATCGGCTCGGCGTCTCCGTAGCGCTCTTGGCGCGCGAGGGCTTCGCCTTTCCATGCAAGTGCTTGATAACTATCAGGCTTGCTTGAAAGAATGGCCTCGGCATTCCGTTGGAGTCCGGACCAGTCTTGGGTGTTTCTCGCCTCGATGCAGGCGTTGGTGAAGCCATCGGCGTAGCCCAGCTTCCCATTCTGCTCATGGGCTGCCTCGGCCTCGGCGTGGCGGTTCAGGGCACTGAGGGCCTGGGCCCGTTCCAGCCTCGGGATGCTGAGTTGGGGACCCGTCTTGGCTTCGAGTTGGGGCAGGACCGCATCGCAGATTTCCAGCAGCCGTTCCCACCGCTCCGCCCGTTGCAGCGCCTGGATCCAAGTGTCGAGGACGGCCCCGCGCTCTTTGGGCGTCAGTGTCTCGATGTAGTCGCACAGGGGGCCCCACTGCTTGGCCTCTTGGAGGGCCTGCACCTTGGCGTAGTAGGACGGAGGGGCCACCTGGGCGGGAGGCGCTTGCATCATCCAGAACGGCATTCAATCTCCCTTAACGGCGTGAGCCGGACTTCTTCCGTTTCTCCGGTCGCACCCAGCCCTCCAGGGCGAGCTCGAAGACCTCTTCCACATGGCGGACGGGGTGGAAGCGCAGGTGCTTGCGAACGGCGGGCTCGATCTCGTCGAGATCCTTGCGGTTGGCGTGGGGGATCACGATGTCGTGGATGCCCAGGCGCAGGGCCGCGAGGCTCTTCTCCTTCAGGCCACCGATGGCGAGCGCATCGCCCCTTAAATCAATTTCACCTGTCATGGCCACGGTGTTCTTGATGGGCACCCCCGTCAGCGTGCTGAGCAGGGCCGTGGCCATGGCGAGGCCCGCGCTGGGGCCATCCTTGGGGATCGCCCCTTCCGGGAAGTGGATGTGGAGATCCCGCTTCTGGAAGACCTCCGGGTCGATCTGGAACGCCTCACTGCGGGAGCGGATGTAGCTGAGAGCGGCCTGGGCGCTTTCCTTCATCACATCGCCGAGTTGGCCCGTGAGCAGGAGGCCGCCCTTGCCGGGCATGGACAGGGTTTCCACGAAGAGCACTTCGCCCCCCGTGGAGGTCCAGGCGAGGCCCGTGACGACGCCCACGCGGGGCTTCTGAAGGCGCTCGTCGGGGATGAACTTCAAAGGCCCCAGGTAGGTTTGGATGTTCTTGTCGGTGAGCGTCACCTTTGCCTTCCAGGTGCCGTCCGCCACGGACCTCGCCACCTTGCGGCAGACGCCCCCGATCTCGCGCTCCAACTGGCGCAGGCCCGCTTCCCGGGTGTAGCCCGTGATGATGGCGCGGAGCCCCTTGCCGGCGTAGACGAGGTGCTTGGCCTTGAGGCCGTGCTTCTCCATCTGACGCGGGATGAGGTGGCTTTCGGCGATGGCGTGCTTTTCTTCGAGCGTGTAACTGGAGAGGTGGATGATCTCCATGCGATCCCGGAAGGCGGGGTGCACGGGCTCCAGCTCGTTGGCGTTGGCGAGGAAGAGCACATTGGAGAGGTCCAGGGGCACATTGAGGTAGTGGTCCCGGAAGGTGTTGTTCTGCTCCGGGTCCAGCACCTCCAGCAGGGCCGCGCTGGGATCGCCGCGCAGGTCGCGGCCGATCTTGTCCACCTCGTCGAGCATGATGACGGGGTTCTGGGTCTTGGCCTGATGCAGCGCCTGGACGATGCGGCCGGGCATGGCACCCACATAGGTGCGGCGGTGGCCGCGAATCTCACTTTCGTCGTGGACGCCACCGAGGGAGATGCGGGCGAATTTCCGGTCCAGCGCCCGGGCGATGCTTCGGCCGAGACTCGTCTTGCCCACGCCCGGCGGGCCCACGAAGCAGAGAATGGTGCCGCGCTGATCGGGTTTCAGTTTGCGGACCGCGAGGAATTCGAGAAGCCGGTCCTTGATCTTGGCGAGTCCGTAGTGGTCTTCGTCCAAGACTTGCTTGGCGCGCTTCAGGTCCAGGTTGTCCTCGGTGGTGAGGCCCCAGGGCAACTCGGTCATCCATTCCAGGTAGGTGCGGGTGACGGCCGTTTCCGAGGAATCCGGATGCATGCGCTCGAGCTTCTTGAGCTGGCGCTCGATTTCCGTCATCACCTCTTCGGGCACCTTGAGCTTGGCGAGCTTGTCCCGGAATCCCTGGATCTCTTCCGCCAGTTCGGAGCCTTCGCCCAGCTCCTGCTGAATGGCCTTGAGCTGCTGGCGGAGGTAATACTCCCGCTGACTCTTGTCCATTTCGCCCCGGGCTTCGAGGGTGATCTTCTGCTGGACCTCCAGCAGCTCGATCTCCCGGAGAAGCATGTCGTGGGCCTTGCGGAGCCGCCGCATGGGATCGGCGATTTCGAGGGCCTCCTGGTTCTGGGCAAGCTTCAAGTCCAGGTTGGAGACGACGAGATCCGCCAGCCGCCCTGGGTTGTCGAGGTTGCTCGCGATGGCGAGCACCTCCTGGGGCAGGCTCTTGCCGAGGGTCGTCGCCTTCTCCAGGCTTTGCTTCACGCTCCGCATGAGCGCGTCCGTCTCGACGCCGCTGGGGGCCTCGGGCTCGGCCAGAGGCTCGACCCGGGCCTTGAAGAGGCCTTCCGTCTCGGTGAAGTATTCGATCTTCACCCGCTGCACGCCCTGCACCAGCGCCCGCACGCGGCCATCCGGGAGCTTGAGCACGCGCATGACGAGCGCGGCGGTGCCCACGCGGTAGAGATCCTCGGGCCCCGGCGCGTCCATCTCCAACTGCTTCTGGGCCACCAGCAGGATCATGCGCTGTTCGACGAGCGCGGTGTCAATGGCGCGGATGGAGACTTCGCGGCTGACGGAAAGCGGCTGGATCACATAGGGGTACACCACCACATCCCGCAAGGGCAGCACCGGCAGCACCTCGGGGATTTTGGGGGACTCGTCCTGGGGGACCTGATTCACTTCGTCGGCCACGACTACCTCGTGGGTCCAGTGTAGCGGGCGAGGGGCTTACTTCCGCTTCGGGCGCGGGGCTTCCTCGGAAAAGAGCGGCGTCTCGACCGCGGGCGTGAGTGGCACGCGGGGCGCCGCGGGCGCGGGGGAACCGCCTTCGCGATGGATGAGAACCTCCTCAAGGGCCTTCACGAAATCCGGCAGGTCCTTGAAGTCCCGGTAGACCGACGCGAAGCGCACATAGGCCACCTGATCCAGGCCCTTCAATTCATCCATCACCACTTCGCCCAGATCCCGGGCCCGGATCTCCCGGTCCGGGCGCTCCAGGAGCTTCGCCTGGATGTCCGTCGCGAGGTCCTCCAGCCGGGCCAGGGAGACGGGTCGCTTCTGGCAGGCGGCGAGAAGCCCTTTCAGCAGCTTGGCGCGGTCGAAGGGTTCCCGGCGGCCATCCTTCTTCACGACGACGATGGGCACTTCCTCCACCCGTTCGTAGCTCGTGAAGCGCCGTGAGCAGGCGAGGCATTCCCGGCGACGGCGGATGGCCTCGCCTTCCCGGCTTTCCCGGGAGTCCACCACCTTGTCCTCGAGATGGCCGCAGAAGGGACAGCGCATTCTGAGAGCTTATCCCTCCACCACCGTCGGCTCCATCACCACCTTCGACTTGATGGAGTTGGCGACGAAGCAGTACTTATGAGCCTTCTCGAAGAGTTCCTTCACCTTCCCGGCGTCCGTTCCCGCCGCGACGCGGATCACCGGGCGGAGCCGGATCTCGGTGATGGAAGTGACCTTCTCCACCGTGTCGAGCACCGCTTCGGCGCGGTCTTCGTAGCCCAGGACTTGGGTGCGCGTCTTGGCCGCGAGGGCGAGGAAGGTGAGCATGTGGCAGGTGGCCAGCGCCGTTCCGAGGAGGTCCTCCGGGTTCCAGCGGGCCCCGTTGCCGGCGTATTCCGCCGCGCTGCTGAGGGGAAGTTCCGCCTTGCCCGGGGCGGCGCCCAGGGCGTCGCGGGTGTAGGGATCGGCGAGGGTGTCGCCGTTCCAGGTGATCGCGAAGGGATAGGCGTGGGCCATGGGAGCCTCCAGGACGCCATTGTCGCCCATACTGGCGGCACCCGTGTCGAAGCTGCTGCCCGATCCGATTCAAGCCCTCCGCCGCCGCGTCTTCCTAAGAGCCGCGCACCGGCATGGATTGCCCCTGCGGGAAGGGAATGCCCTGGGCCTGCTTCCGGGAGGGGACGCCATCCTGGATGCGACCCTCGCTCTCATTCACGGCGCGAGGTCTGATCTTCGGTTCGAGATGTATATCTGGGCCGACGATGCGGTGGGTCGCGAGATGGCCGAGGCGCTGAAAGCGGCCCTCCATCGGGGTGTGGCAGTGCGCGGGCTCGTGGACGCGGTGGGGAGCTGGGGCGCGGGGCGGATGGTGCAGGAGCTGAGGGACGCGGGCGCGGACCTGCGATGGTTCCACCCCGTCGCCTCCTGGCGTCCGAAGATCTGGAACCGCCGCAACCACCGCAAGCTCCTCCTCGCCGACGGCGCGGAAGCCGTCGTCGGAAGCGCCAACTGGGGGCTGGACTACCGTCCCTCCGAGAATCCCGAGGCCTTTTTGGATGTGGGCCTGGTGTTGAATGGACCGAGCGTCGCGGATCTAGTGGCGGACTTCGCGGCGGCCTGGCTGCGTTCCGAAGGCGAGATGCCGCCGACGCCGGCCTCGGGACTCTCCTCGGGGGCAACCCCTAGGCTATGGGATGGCCTGTGGCGGGAGGAGGCCCTGGTGCAAGTGGTCTCCAGCGCCGCGCCCGGGGGACGCCTCGCCCTGCGCCGCCACTTTCATCTGCTCCTGAATCAAGTGCGCGAAGAACTGCTCGTGGCCAACGCCTACTTCATCCCCGGTCTCCGGATCTTGAAGCGGCTGAAGCACCTCGCCCGTCGGGATCGCCGGGTCGTGCTCCTCCTGCCCGGCGCCAGCGACCAGCCCTTCGTCCAGGCGGCTTCCCGCCACATTTACGGCCAACTCCTGGAGCGGGGCGTGCGCATCTTCGAGCGGGAACACGCGATGCTCCACGCCAAGGCCGCGATCCTGGATGGCGAAGCCCTCTTCACCGGCAGCGCGAACCTGGATCCCCGCAGCTTCCATCTGAACCTAGAGCTGAACCTGCTCGCGCGTCAGCCCGAGATCGTCGCGGAGGCGAGGGCGCGCTTCGAGGCCCAGCTTCCCTTGAGCAAGGAACGGGAAGCCGCCGCGTGGCCTAGGCGCTCGCTTTGGGCGCGGGGGTGGTCCTGGTTCGCCTACCAGTTCCGGTGGTGGCTTTAGCGATGACCCGATAGACCAGAAGGACGCCCACGGCGGCGGCGAAGGCCAACACCCGGGGCTCCACCCAGCCTACTTTTTCCTTCCAGGCGAAGTGGATGACGGCGAGGATCGCGGCCAGGTAGATGAGCCGGTGGATGCGCTTCCAGTTCACCTTCAAGCGCTTCTGCCAGCCTTTCGTGCTCGTGATCGCCAGGGCAAGGAGGATGAGGAAGGCGAGCAACCCCACGACGATGAAGGGCCGCTTCACGAGATCGCGCGGGATCTGGCCCCAGGCCCCCGCCTGATCCAGCAGCGCGTAGACGAGGAAGTGGAGGGCCGCGTAGGCGAAGGCGAAGAGGCCGAGGGGCCGTTGAAAGCGCGCCAGCCACGCCCACCCCGTCAGGCGCATGAGCGGCGTGATCGCCAGCGTCGCCGTGAGCAGGAAGAGCGCCCACCACCCGCAAGCCCAGAGCAGGTATTGCACCGGATTCACGCCGAGGAGGTTCGATTCCGGGTGGAACGCGCCCCAGACCAGCCGTAGCGCGGGCGCGAGGCAGGCGATCCAGAGGGCGGTCTTGGCCGCGATGCGCGAAGGTGAAGTGGCCATCAGAAATAGGTGTCCAGGTCCATGCCGCGGTAGAGGTGCGCCACCTGGTCGCCGTAGCCGTTGAACATCTGAGTGGGTCGTCTTAGAAGCTCCCCAATTCGTCGTTCGGTCTTCTGGCTCCAGCGCGGGTGGTCGTGGTTGGGGTTCACATTGGCGTAGAAGCCATATTCGTTGGGATTGGCCTTGGCCCAGGAGGTCCAGGGCTGATCCTTCACGAGGCGGATCTCGACGATGGACTTGCCGCCTTTGAAGCCGTACTTCCACGGCGCGACGAGGCGGATGGGCGCGCCGTTCTGGTTGGGCAGGATCTGACCGTAGAGCCCCACCGCGAGGATGGCGAGGGGATGGTTCGCCTCGTCCAGGCGCAGACCTTCCAGATAGGGCCAGTCCAGAACGGGAAGCCGCACGCCCGGCATCTGGTCTGGACGATCCGCGCTGAAGAAGGCGACGAAGCGCGCGCTCCCGAGGGGTTGGACCTTGTCCAGCAGCGCTTTGATCGGGAAGCCCACCCAAGGGATCACCATGCTCCAACCTTCCACGCAGCGCATGCGGTAGATGCGCTCTTCCAGGGGTGCGAGTTTGAGCAGCTCTTCGATGCCGAAGGTGCGGGGCTTGGCACAGAGGCCCGTCACCTTCACCTCCCAGGGCCGGGGCTTCAGCCGCCAAGCCTCCCGCGCAGGGTCATCCTTGCCGGTGCCGAACTCGTAGAAATTGTTGTACTGGGTCACCTGGGCGTAGGTGTTGGGCGTCTCGGAGGTGCTGAGGGGGCTCTTCTGGAGGGGGCCCAGGTTCGCGCCGGAGCCTTGGGCCCCCTTGGCTTTGAGCGGCAAGGCCGCCGCGGCTAAGAGGCCTCCTGCCGCCGCCAGAAAGGTACGGCGATCGCGGTAAGTCGCCTCCGGCGTGATCTCGGAGGGCAGGATGTCGCTGGGCTTGCGGATGAGCATGGAACCCCCGGGCGCAGTCCTGGGATGCGCCCGGGGGTCCATTCGTGCCGAAGGATTTTTAGGCTTTCACCCAGCGGAGGATGGGCTTACGGGCGGCGGTTGTTTCATCCAGGCGGCGCAGGGGCGCGGTGACGGGGGCTTGGTGCAGGAGATCCGGGTTCTCCTCCGTCTCCCGGGCGATCTCCTTCATCGCGTGGATGAAGGCGTCCAGCTCGTCCTTGCCTTCGCTCTCCGTGGGCTCAATCATCAGCGCGCCGCTCACGACCATGGGGAAGTACACGGTCGGGGGGTGGAAGCCGTAATCAATGAGGCGCTTGGCGATGTCCAGGGTGTGGACATCTTTTTTGGCCTGGATCGCGTCGTTGAACACGACCTCGTGCATGGAGGGGCTCGTGACGGGCAGGTGGTACACGCCTTCCAGCTCTTTGCGGATGTAGTTGGCGTTCACGATGGCCCGGAGCGTCGCCGTGCGGAGGCCGTCGCCGCCGTGGCTGGTGCAGTAGGTCAGAGCCCGCACGAGCATGCCGAAGTTGCCGAAGTAGGTGTGCACCTTGCCGATGCTGTGGGGCCGGTCCCAGTCCCAGCGGTAGGTGTGGTGGGGCACTTCGCCCTCGCCGACCTTGGCCGTTTCGCGCACGACGACGGGGCGGGGAAGGAAGGGCTCCAACACCTTCCGGCAGGCCACGGGGCCCGCGCCGGGACCGCCGCCGCCGTGGGGCGTGGACATGGTCTTGTGCAGGTTCATGTGCATCACATCCACGCCGAAATCGCCGGGGCGGGCGACGCCCACGAGGGCGTTCATGTTCGCGCCATCCATGTAGACGAGGCCGCCGACCGCGTGGATCGCGTCGCAGATGTCCTTGATCCGGTACTCGAAGATCCCCAGCGTGTTGGGGTTCGTGATCATGAGCCCCGCGATGTCCTCCTTGTATTCGGCGACGAGGGACAGGAAGCCCTGCTTCACCTTGCCGGAGACGGGGTCCGTCACATCCTCGAAGCTCACGGTGCCATCGGCCCCGGAGGCGATGTCCACCACCTCGTAGCCCGCCATGGCAGCCGTCGCGGGGTTCGTGCCGTGGGCGGCGTCGGGGATGAGGATCACTTTGCGCTTGCGGCCATGGCTCAGGTGGTAGGCGCGGATGAGCAGCACTCCGGTCAGCTCGCCGGCGGCGCCGGCGCTGGGCTGGAGGGTGACGGCATCGAGGCCGGTCACTTCCTTCAGCCATTCCTGGAGCGTGTAGAGCAGTTCTAGGTTGCCCTGGATGAGGCTATCCCCCGCCATGGGGTGGCTTTCCGCGAAGCCCGGGAGCGCGGCGACTTTCTCATTGAGCCGCGGGTTGTGCTTCATGGTGCAGGAGCCGAGGGGGTAGAGGCCGTCATCCACGCCGTAGTTGTCCTTGGACAGGCGCGTGAAGTGGCGGATGACTTCCGGCTCGGTGCAGCTCGGCAGCGCGTCGAAGCCGCTGCGCTTGAGCTTCGCCGGGCGGAGATCTTTCGCCTCGGGCACATCCAGCTTCGGCAGGTCCAGGCCGATCTTGCCCGGCACCGAGCGGTCGAAGATGAGGGATTCGCGGGAACGGAGACTCATATCAACCCACCACGGAGGCGACGCGCGCCAGGACTTCGATGAGGTGCTCGATCTGGTGCCGGGTGTTGATCTCGGTGGCGCACCAGAGGATCTGGTTGGGGAAGCCGTAGGGCGTGAGATCCAGGCCCGGCAGGATGCCTTCGGCGTGAAGCGCGGTTTCGGCCGCCTTCCAGTCGCCGGTGTATTCGAGGACGAACTCGTTGAAGAAGAGCCGGTCGTTCACGGCCTTCCAGTCGGGGAGTTCCAGCAGCCGCGTCCGCAGGTACTGGGCCTTGGCGACATTCTGGGCCGCGAGCCCGGCGAGGCCTTCGGGCCCCGCGAGTTGGAGGAACATGTTGGCGCGGAGCGCGATGAGCCCCTGGTTGGAGCAGATGTTGGAGGTCGCCTTGTCGCGGCGGATGTGCTGCTCCCGGGCGGTGAGGGTGAGCACGAAGCCCGTGCGGCCTTCGAGATCCTTGGTCTGGCCCACGACGCGGCCGGGGATCTCGCGCTTGTGGGCGTCCTTCACGGCGATGAAGCCGAGGAAGGGGCCGCCGAAAGTCGTCTTGTTGCCGAAGCTCATCGCCTCGCCGCATGCGATGTCCGTGCCGAGCTTGCCCGGCGCTTCCAGCCAGCCGAAGACGAGGGATTCCATCGTCACACTGATGAGCAGCGCGCCCTTGGCGTGGACAGTCTCGGACAGGACCGAAAGGTTCTCCACCGAGCCGAGGAAGTTGGGGTAACCCACGAGCACGGCGGCGACGGTGTCATCCAACTTCGCCGCGAGGTCCGAAGGGTCGGTCACGCCGTCGTTGAGCGCGACCTCGACGAGTTCAAGGCCTTCGTGGGAGGCGAAACCGCTCCGCATCACTTCCCGGTAGTGGGGGTGAAGTCCGGCGCTGACCAGCACCTTGCTCCGCTTCTTCTGCACGCGCACGGCCATGAGCGCGGCTTCGAGACAGGCGGTGCCGCCGTCGTAGAGGCTCGCGTTCGTCACATCGAGGCCGGTGAGGTCGCAGATGATCGTCTGGTATTCGAAGATGTGCTGGAGGGTGCCCTGGCTTATCTCGGGCTGGTAGGGCGTGTAGGCGGTGAACCACTCCTGGCGGCCCACCTGCATATCAATGGCCGTGGGGATGAAATGGGCGTAGGCCCCCGCGCCGAGGAAACGGGTGCGGAAGCGCGCGTTCTTCTCGGCGAGGCGCTCCAGATCCCGCAGCACCTCCAGCTCCGACGAGGTCGGCGGAAGATCCAGGGGGCGGTTCAGCAGCAGCTCGGCGGGGACGCCCTTGAGCAGCTCCTCCGGGGTCTTCACCCCGATGGCATCGAGCAGGGCGCGGTCCTCGCCAGGGGCCGAGGGAAGGTAGCGCATGGGCGGGCCTCCGGCAAACAAGCCAAACGCCAAGTATATCTAAGCTCCAGGGCCATTCCGAGCCCTCCTTAGCGGCGCTTCCAGAGGTCGAAGGCTTGGGTTCCCACCGAGATGTGGAAACTGCCATGGGTTCGATCATCGAGCCCTGGGGCATCCGTGAAGCGGAGGAAGCCGTAGCTCGCTTCCACGAAGAGGCTCGCGAAGGTGGTGCGGAGGATGAGGCCCGTGGCGAGAGCCTGGGGCGCGCCCGGGGACAGGCTCTCGCCCAGCCCCGCGAATCGCGCCGCATCCACCCGGGGTTCCACCTCGAAGTCCAAGCCGAAGCCCCCGGCGAAGCGGATGGGGAAGCCGAGGCGCGCCGCCGCGAAATTGGGCGTCAGCAGGCTGAGGCTATCCGAGCCGAGCAGGGTGGAGGTCCCACCCAGGGGCCACCAGCGGTCCAGGGGCAGGTCCTTGCCAAGCCCGGCTTCCACATCCAGGTCCACGCCGAAGTGCTCGCCCAAGGACCAGAGCCCCCGGGCCCGGCCATAGCTGGCGGTGAAGGTGGTGGAGGGCAGGACCCCCGCAAGGGCCTTTCCGTAGAGCCACCGGGTGCGAAGCAGGAGCCCTTGCCGTGGCAGGGTGATGCGGTCGAAATCGTCCCATTCCACGGACAGGGAGCCGGAACGCTGGGTGCGGTCCTGGTCCAGGCCGGGGTGGAGGTACCAGGCCTTCCGTTCTCCCGCCTCCAGGGTCGCCTTGCCCGCGCCTTCATTGCCGAAGCGGAGAAAGGTCCCAAGCGCGCCGTCCAAGGTGCGGATCCGCGCATCGAAAGGAAAGGCCCCCAATTCAGGGTTCGGGAAGGCGAAGGCCGTTTCCAGGCGCTGCTCGCGTCCTGAAACCCGAAGTTCCAGTCCCGCGCCGGGGAAGGATTTGAAGGGCCCCCGGAAGGCCAAGGCCGCTTCCTG
Organism: Acidobacteriota bacterium; assembly: GCA_018269025.1. GTDB lineage: Bacteria > Acidobacteriota > Holophagae > Holophagales > Holophagaceae > JAFDVN01. Next base: position 33,523 of record JAFDVN010000171.1, read on the forward strand.
TTGGAGCCGGTTCCGTGCCGCTTCGAGGTCGAAACTCGCACCGCTTCCGCCCAGATTCCGCGCGGCGTAGGCAAGGCCCCACTGTCCTCCCAGCGTCGTCTCGTAGCCGAGGGACGCGTCAATGCTTTGCCTGCGACGGGGAACCGGCAGGAGGTCCAGGTCCACGCCCTGGGGCCCGGTCCCAGGCTTGGTGGGCGATTGACGCCACCGCAATTCGCCCAAGTCCAAGCGCTCCTCCCCCAAGGCGATGCGGCGCTGGAGATCCTCCATGCGCACCGGGCGATCCAGCAGCGGCGTCATCAGGTCCCGCAGGTAGTTCAAGCGCAGCGGCTTTCCGGGTGGAGGCTGCATATCCAGGGTGCGGAGGAGCGGCTCCTCCAGGTGAAGGGTGGCGGTGCCGGTCGCGGGATCGAAGCCCGACCCGCGCACATCGGCGAGGGGCGCGCCTTCCAGCGCGCGGGTGTGCACCACCTGGGCGAGCAATTCGCCAAAGGTCTTGGGGTTGAACGGCGTACCGGGCGGAAGCGCCACCATGGCCTTGGCCAGAAGGCTGGCCCGCGCGTCTCCGGGAGCAACGATGGCCCAGGCCTTCACCGCAGGCCAGGGCTCGGCATGAAGGGTGAGGGTGTGATCCGGGCCCAGCTCGGCCCAGGCGGAGCGGGCCCAGCCGTGGACGAGCAGTTGCTGGAGCGCCACATAGACATCCCGCTCCGTGAGGGCGGTGGCATGCTGATCGAGCCGCGCGAAGACAGGATCGCTGGCCGCGGGCAGGCCCAGGGCATCGAAGCGGAGCAGGGTTCCCGGCGGCAGCGCGGGAGACTTCCATCGTGCTTCGAGGTCGGCGAGAAGCGCGTCTTTCCGTGCCGCGAAGGCCCTGCGCCCGGCATCCACCGTGTCGCCAAAGTGGGCGTTGTAATCCGTGAAGGAGGTGTCCTCGTTCAGGTCGGGACGGATGAGGAAGTCCGCGTCCTTGCGGCTTTCCCACTGGCGGCGTTCGATGGTGAGATCGAGGCTCCGCGCGGCCACGGAGAAGAGGCTGCCCGTGGGCCCGGAGGAGAGCGGCGCGCTGATGTCCACCGCCAGCACGAAGTCGCCCGGGAACTGCCCCTTGGCGGTGTCCACGGGAAGATTTTCCACGAGCGCCCCGTCCACGAAGGGCTGGCCATCAATGGTGACGGGGCGGAAGCCGCCGGGCACCGTCATGGAGGCGCGGATGGATTCCGCCAAATCGCCCTTGGCGAAGACGCGGCCCTGTCCCGTTTGGAGATTGGTCGCGAGGGCGCGGAAGGGGATGCGGAGCTGATCGAAATCCCCACCACTGAAATAGGCCGCGCGGGCGAAGAGGGATTCCAGCACCCGCTGCACGGGCAGGCCGGATTGAAGCCCTTGGGCGAATCGGAAATGGCCGTCGGCATCGGATTCCAGGCTCACGAGGCTGGCGTCGCTGTCTTCCTGCTCGGCCAGCGTCTTCCCGGGCTGGCGGCGGAGATGGTCCAGGAAGGCGCGGTTGAGGTCGAAGGTCTTGAAGAGCGTCTCGATTTCTTGGCCGGAGTAGCCCGCGGCGTAGAGCCCCCCGATGAAGGAGCCGATGCTCGTGCCCATCACCGCGTCCACCGGTAGGCCCGTGTCGTCCACACCTTCCAACACGCCGATGTGGGCCACGCCCCGCGCGCCGCCGCCGCTCAGCGCGAGCACGAGGCGCGGACGACCCGGCACCACCACCGTCGGCTGGTAATGGAAGATGTAGTCCGGCGGCTTCACCTCCACTTCGAAGCGCCGTGGGGCCGAAGGCGGGGCCTGGGCCACCAGCGCGGGCGCGGCGATCAGGAAGGCCAGCGCCGGAAGCCGCCTCATCGCGGCCCGGGGTGGAAGAGACGACCAAGCCCGTAAGTGACGCCGACGAAGAGATTCCAGCGGGGCGCCCCTGTCGAAAGGCCGTGGTCGAAGCCCGCGTCGAACACCGCGCGGCTGGAGGCCTGGTAGGACGCATAGGCGAGGAAGGCCGTGTCCCGGGCCACGCCCGGCAGGGGGCCGACGGAATAAACCTCCGCGCCCATGCCCCAGGATCCGGCCAGGGGCCAGCTCGCGGAAACCGTCCCGGAGTTCTGGCCCGCGCGTCCGCCTTCCGGTTGCCCGATCCATCCATGGAGGTAGTTCATGTCCACATGGATAGGTCCCAGATCCCGGCTCGCCAGGAGGATGAGGGTGTCGTCGGCCTTGCCGGAGCCAAGGCCCTCCGCCGCGTTGGCGGTGGCGAATTTATGGAAGAAGCCCACCGCGCCATCGAAGCCCAGCTGGTCCTGGTCCAGTGGATGCCATTGGAAGCCGAAGGTGGGATCGCTGAAGCCCTGGACCCGCGACCCGTCCGGCGCGGTGGCTGTGAGGTAGCCATTCCAGCCCAACCGCCATTCGAAGCGCGAGGTCTGTCCGAGCTTCAGGAGGAGGGGCTCGAAGTCCGCGCGAGAGCCGTCCTTAGCTTCGGTCCGCTGGAGGCCCGCCTCCAACTCCAGCACACCCTCCTCCGTGGTCCGCGCGGGCGTGGCGAAGGTGGGGCGGTTCGGATTGACGGTGATCGCACCTGGATCCTGCGCCATGAGCGGCACGGCGAGCAGGAGGAGGAGGCCGCGTTTCACGCGAGGGCTTTCCGTTGGGCGGCCATGAGGATCTCGCATCCCGACAGGCCGAGGTCCAGGAGCGCAGCAGCTTCCACGCGGGTGAAGCTGCGGCCTTCGCCTGTCGCCTGGAGTTCCACCAGCTCCAGCTCGCCGCCCTGGAGGGAACGCGCGGCGATGAGGTTGGAATCCACGGCGGCGAGATGGTCCTCTTCGTAATCCAGATCCAGGGCGAGGCCGGTGCGACCTTCCCCTTTGTCCAGCGCACCGACGCTCACTGCCGCCACCTGGCGAACCAGCGCCGCGTCGAGCCCGTGCTTCCGGAGCGCGAGCGCCACCGCCACCCACGCGCCCGTGATGGACGCGCAGCGGGTGCCGCCATCCGCATCCAGCACATCGCAATCCACCGTGAGGGTGCGCTCACCCAAGGCGGCGAGGTCCACCGCCTGGCGAAGGCTCCGCCCGATGAGGCGCTGGATCTCCACCGTGCGCCCCTGCTGCTTGCCCTTGGCGGCTTCGCGATCCGTGCGGGTGTGCGTGCTGGAGGGGAGCATCCCGTACTCCGCCGTAAGCCAACCCGAGCCCTTGCCCTTCATCCAACCGGGCACCTTCTCTTCCAGCGACGCCGCGCACAACACCCGCGTGCCCCCCATGGCGATCAAGCAGGACCCCGCCGGATGGGACTGGGCCCCGATCTGAAACGAAAGCGGACGAAGCTGATCGAGGGGTCGCAGGGTGGGGTGCATGCAGGGATTATGCGGCCCGAAGCCCGACGCCTGAAGCCCGAAGCCCGCCTAGCCCTCGATCTTGTCCACCCGTCCCTGGTGCCGTCCCCCTTCAAAGGGGGTTTCCAGGAAGGTTTTCAGGTAATATTCGGCCTTGAGCGGATCCGTGAGCCGCTGGCCAAAGGCGATGGCGTTCGCATCGTTGTGTGCCCGGGCCAGCCTTGCGTGATCGGGGGAGGTGACGAGCGCGCAGCGGATGCCAGGATGCCGGTTGGCGGCGATGCTGATGCCAATTCCGGACCCGCAGACCAGCACCAGCCGCTCCCACCGCTCTCGTGCTTGCGCCGCCCGGTGCGCGAAATCCGGGTAATCCACAGAGGCGGACCCATCCGTACCGAAATCCACAACCTCGTGACCTTCCGTGAGGGCCCAGGCCTTCAGGCGTTCCTTCAGGTCGAACCCCGCATGATCGCTGGCGAAACCGAGCTTCATTCCGACTCCCTCCTTAAGGGTAAGGCCGTTGACTGAGCTCTTGCAGCCCATCCTCCAATACCGGCCCCTGGACCGGGGCTTCTTCATCGCCCTGCCCAAACCCGCGGGCCCCGAAGCCTGGTCACGGGCCTTGCGAGCCCTACCCGGCGAGCTGCCGGGCCGGGAGCGGCTGACCCCGGCCCGTGCCCAGGTGTTTCTCGCGGATGGCAGCCTGGTGGAAGCCCATGGCGTGCCGCTCCGGTGGCAGCGGGCCTACCCGTGGCTGACCTCCCTGGGCTTGAATCCGGGTACCGCAGGGGATTCGCTGAAGTATTGGGCCTCCTCCCTGCGGCTGCTCCAGTCCCTCGTCATGCGCGGCGCGCTGCTGCCCACCCTGGACACTCGGCCCAATCCCTGGCGGGTGCGCTGGGGCGTGAGCCTCACGAGCCCCACGGACCGGGAAGCCGTGAAGGCGCTTGGCGAGGCCATGCCGCCTTCCGCCTCCGCCTTTCCCGACCAGGATGCCTGGGTCTTCACCAAGGGCCTCACCTTGGGCGATCTGGAATCGGAAGAACTGGATGACGAGCTCGCCCATCCGCCGGTGCCGGAGGCGCTGCTCAGCGCTTTCCTGGAAGACGGCGCGGACTTTCTCATGCGCTTCGTCTCTTCCAACCTGCGGGCGGGCGACGATCCGCGGCTCGGCCTGTTGCACCGTTTGCGCGGCCACAAGCGGGATCGCCTTCCCTGGGATGAGCGCTTCATGGTGGCGCTCAGCCATCCCATGAATGAATTTCCCACGGTGGGGATCACCGAGCGCACTCTCGGCGATCAGCTCGCCCAATGGAGCGAGGGTGCGACCCCCCAGTGGATTCGTCCGGCGTTTCAACTGGAAGCGCCGCCGGTGCCGAAGGGCAGGGCCCTCACCGAAGCGGTCGGCGAACCGGGTCCACTCAACGAAGAAGGCTGGGTGCTCAAGGTCGGCTTGGAGACCGCCGCGGGCGTTTACCTAAGCGTCAACCAACTCTGGGAGCCTTCCACCGAACCCATCGTCGCGGAAGCTCGCGCCACGCTGCTCCGGGCCCTCGCCCGGGCCACGCCCTTCTTCCCCGCGCTCGCGAAGGCGCTGGCGGGTCAACGCCCGGGCGATCTCCAGCTCCAACCCGCCGAAGCCTGGTCCTTCCTCACCAAGGGCGCGGCGGAATTGAAGGAAGCGGGCTTCCTCGTGAGCGTGCCCGAAGCGCTCACCGATCTCGGCGGCGCGCGACGCCTGCGCGCGAAGGTGAAGCTGGGCGCGCGGAAGGTCGAATCGGCGGGCACGGGACTCGAGGCGGCTGTGAGCGCCGATTGGTCGCTCATGCTCGGCGATGAGCAGCTCAGCGTCGAGGACTTCGCCCAGATGGCGAGCCTCAAGCACCCGCTCGTGGCCTGGAAGGGCCGCTGGGTCGCGCTCGACCCTGCCACGCTCAAACAGATCCAGACCGTCATCCAGGCCAGCCGGGACAAGGGCTTCGAGCAGATGAGCCGGGGCGAGGCGCTTGCGGCGGCGTTGACGGGAACGGCGCGGATTCCGGGCATCAGCGAAGCCATCGAAGTGGAAGTCGCGGGTGATTTCGGCGCGGCGCTGGCCGAGCTGAAGAACCTGCCCGACAAGCCCATCAAGCAGCCCGAAAGCTTCCGGGGTCAGCTCCGCCCCTACCAGCTCCGGGGCCTCGCCTGGCTTGAAGGCTTGGCGCGCCTCGGCCTCGGCGGCATCCTCGCCGACGACATGGGCTTGGGCAAGACCATCCAGGTGCTCGCCCTGCTCTTGCTCCGCCAGTCCCAGTCGCCGAAGGAAGGCGCGGCGACGCTCCTCATCTGCCCGACCTCGCTGCTGGGGAACTGGGAGCGGGAGTTGAAGAAATTCGCGCCGACCCTGCCCCTCTTCGTCCACCACGGCAACAACCGCGACCCGCTGCCGAAGGCCTTCAAGCCCCACACGCTCGTGTTGACAACCTACGGCGTCGCTCGCCGCGAGGAAGACGAATTCGCAGCGCGGGCCTGGGGCATCGTCGTCGTGGATGAGGCCCAGGCCATCAAGAATCCCGGCAGCGCTCAAGCCAAGGCCGCGCGGCGCATCAAAGGCGGTTTCCGCCTCGCGCTCACTGGCACGCCCATCGAGAATCGCCTGCGGGAGCTGTGGTCCATTCTTGCCTTCACGCTGCCCGGATACTTGGGTTCTGAATCGGGCTTCAACGAGCGCTTCGGCCAGCCCATCGAGAAGTACCGCGATCCGGACGCCGCCCAGGAACTGCGCCAGCGCGTCGGGCCCTTCGTCCTCCGCCGCCTCAAGAGCGATCGCAGCATCATCCAGGACCTGCCCGAGAAGCAGGAGATGAAGGTCTATACCACGCTCTCTCGCGAACAAGCCGCGCTCTACCAGGCGCGGGTGGACCAGATGGAGCAGGACCTCGCCAAATCCAGCGGCATCGAGCGACGGGGCAAGATCCTCGCGCTGCTCACCCACCTCAAGCAGATCTGCAACCATCCGTCGCAATTCCTCCGCCAGATGGGGCCCTTTGGCGGGCGCAGCGGCAAGCTGGATCGCCTTTCGGAAATGCTCGAAGAAGTGGTGGAGAACGGGGAGCGCGCCCTCGTCTTCACCCAGTTCAAGGAAATGGGCGACCGACTCCAGGAGCACCTGGGCGGCAAGCTGGGCATCGCCCTTCCCTTCCTTCATGGCGGGACGACCCGCGATCAGCGCGACGAGATGGTGCGGAGCTTCCAGGAGGATCCAGGCAGCGCCCCCGTGATGCTGCTCTCTCTGAAGGCGGGTGGCGTGGGCCTCAACCTTACGGCGGCGACCCATGTGTTCCACTTCGACCGGTGGTGGAATCCGGCGGTGGAAGACCAGGCCACGGACCGCACCTACCGCATCGGCCAGACCAAGAATGTGCAGGTCCACAAATTGATCACCATCGGCACGCTGGAAGAGAAGATTGACGCCCTCCTCGAATCCAAGCGCGATCTCGCGGACCGCGTTGTCGGCACCGGCGAAGGCTGGCTCACGGAGCTGGATGACGACGCCCTGCGCCGCCTCGTGGCCCTCGATTCCGATACGGAAGTCATGGACGAAGAAGAGAACGGCGGCCGAGTGGATGGCGCCGCCGCCAAGGTGCGCGAAGCGTCCCGTCATGCGGTTGAATCACCCGAATTGCCCGAAGAGGTGGAGCCATGATGATGGCGCAGGACCGCTTCGGCGCGACCTGGTGGGGCCGCCTTTGGATCCGGGGCCTAGAATCCTTGGGCGACGATTACGAGAACCGTCTCCCCCGCGGCAAGAAGTACGCGGAGGATGGCCAGGTATCCCACTTCGGCGTGGACCCCGGCGAGATCCACGCCCTCGTCCATGGTCGGAAGACCTATGAGGTGACGCTCGCGCTTCCCGCGCTCACGAGCGCCCAGTGGGAGAAGGCCCTCGCCCGCATCGCCCAGGAAAGCCGCTTCGTGGCCTCCCTGCTCGCGGGGGAGATGCCGGAAGGCCTGGATGAAACCTTCCGCGAAGCCGGCGCGAGCCTCTACCCCCGCGTGCCGAAGGAACTCCAGACCCATTGCACCTGCCCCGACTGGGCCAACCCTTGCAAGCATGTGGCCGCCGTCTGCTACATCATGGCGGAAGCCCTCGATCGCGATCCCTGGCTGCTCTTTGATCTGCGCGGCAAGGCCAAGGATGAGGTGATGGCCGCGCTGCAGGAAGCGCTCAACGCCGCCGCCCAGGACGCGCCCAAGAAGCGGGGCCGTCCCAAAAAGGGCGTGAAGACGCTCGCCGAATGCCTCACGCCGGAACGGCCCAGCCCCGAGCCCTGGGAACCCCTCGACGACGACACCTACGACCGTCTGCGCGGGCCGTTGCCGGAGGTCGCCATCCCCCGTACGCTGCCGCCGGACCCGGCCGTGTTTACCATGCTTGGCCCCCTGCCCCACGCGCGCATCGAGGCCTCCCTCTGCCTCGCGGCCCTGTTGCACCGCACCGGCCAGTGGGTGCAGGAACAGTTTGAGCAGGGACCGAAGGCCCTCGAAGGCGAATCCGTCGAAGGCGAGATCGCCGCAAGCCCCTTCGACAGCAACGCCGCCGTCCGCACCGGCCACCGCCCCTGGCGGGGACGGAAGAAATGGAAGAAATAGGAGCCGAAATGAAAACAATTTCAACGCCTTCCGCCCCCGCCGCCATCGGCCCCTACAGCCAGGGGAAGATCGCGTGCAATTTGCTTTTCACCGCCGGACAGATCCCGCTCATCCCGGAGACGATGGAGATGGTCACCGGGCCCATCGAAGCGCAGACAGAGCGGGTGCTGAAGAACCTCGACGCCGTACTGGCGGAGGCGGGAACTTCCTGGGAGCGCGTGGCGAAGACGACAGTGTTCCTCACGGACCTCGGCGACTTCGCGGCCTTCAATGCGGTCTATGAAAAGCACCTCGGTGGTGCCAAGCCCGCCCGTAGCACGGTGCAAGTGGCCGCGCTGCCCAAGGGAGCGAAGGTGGAGATCGAGCTCGTCGCGGAAGTCTAGGCTTTCGCCACGCGAGCCTTCCAAACCGCCCGCGCCGCGCGGATGGCCGAAGCATCTCCCTCGGGCGTGAAGGTGCGCTCCAGCGGGTAGGCACGGCGCAGGGCGTCAAGGGTCCAATGCCCTGCGCCCAGGCCCGCCAGCATGGCCGCGCCGAGGGCGGTGGTCTCCAGCAGCTTGGGGCGATGAAGCGGGATGCCGAGCAGATCCGCCTGCATCTGGAGGAGGAGATCGTTGGCCGCCGCGCCGCCATCCACGCGGAGCGACGCGAGCGGCGCACTCAAGTCTTCGGCCATCGCCTCCAGGATGTCCGCCTGGCTATGGGCGATGCCTTCCAGCGCGGCGCGGGCGAGGTGGGCGGCTGTCGTGCCGCGGGTGATTCCAAACATCGCGCCGCGCGCTTCCGGTCGCCAGTGAGGCGCGCCGAGCCCCGCGAGGGCGGGCACGACCGTGACGCCGCCACTATCCGGCACGCTGCGGGCGAGCGCTTCGCTATCCGCCGCGTTCGGAAAGAGGTGGAGCTCGTCCCGAAGCCACTGGATCAGGGAGCCCGCGACGAAGGCCCCGCCTTCGAGGGCGTAGGAGCGTGCGCCCGCCATCTCCCAGGCCACGGTGCTAAGGAGTCCATGGCGGCTGTGGGGCACAGACGATCCGGTGTTCATCAGCACGAAACTTCCCGTGCCGTAGGTGAGTTTGGCTTCCCCTGGATCGAAGCACCCCTGGCCGAAGAGCGCCGCCTGCTGATCGCCCGCCGCACCGTGGATGGGCAGGCTGTCGGGAAGCCCCGGCACGCCGCGCACCCGACCGCGAAGGGCGGTGTTCGGCAGGATCTCAGGGAGGCGGATGCCGTCCACGCCGAAGCGGTGGATCAGATCCTCTGACCATCCACCCGCAGCAAGATCGAAGAGCTGGGTGCGGCTGGCGTTGCTCGGATCCGTGGCGAAGGTTCCACTCAGACGATGGAGCAGGAAGGCATCCACCGTGGCGAAGGCGAGCGACCGCCCGGGCAGGTGATCCTTCAGCCAGCGCAGTTTCGTCGCGCTGAAGTAGGGATCGAGGGGGAGGCCCGTGGCCGCGCGAATCGCGTCTTCGTCCCCCTTCATGTCGGCGCAGATCTCCGCCGTGCGCCGGTCCTGCCACACGAGCGCGCGGTGCAGCGGCTGAAGTGTCTCCGCATCCAGCGCGAAGGTCGTCTCCCGTTGGTTCGTGAGGCCCATCGCCGCGAATCGCGCGGGGTCAAGGCCCTCGGTGGCTTGGTGGAGCGCGCTCAGGACTGAAGCCATGAGTTCCTCTGGATCGTGCTCCACCCATCCAGGCTCGGGGAAATGTTGGGGGAAGGTCGCGTAGCCGCGTCCCTGGACCTTGAGATCCCGATCCACCACCAGCACCGTGCTGCCCGTCGTGCCCTGATCCAGGCCGAGGACGAGATCCGCCGCCATGATCAGTCCTCCTCTTCCAGGATTTCGCCGATCTCTTCATCCACGGAGGACCATCGAGCCTCTGCGTGAAAGGCGGGGTCCTCCAGCTTTTCGAAAAAGGCCGTCAGGCGAGGCGCCCATTTGGGCGGTTCCGGCACTTCCTCCGGCAGGAAGGGCAGCAGCTCCGAGGGTGCTTCCTCCAGGCAAAGCTGCACGAGGGTGAGGCTTTCCTTCCAGGTTTCGCCAAAGGGCGTGAGGTCGGCGGCGAGGGTTTCAAGCGTTCCGCGCAGGTCGCTTCCCTCCGGCAGACGCGTTGCTTCGCTCTCCAGCGCCGCGACCACGGTCTCCCGGTCCTTGAGCAGTTTCCTGTGCAGGCGTTCGAGCTCCGCTCGGGCGGCCTTCTTGGCAAGCGCGTGGGCCGCGTCCTCCAGTCTCGGGTGCAATTTCCGGAAGAGCAGGGACAGGGCGGCATCCGCCGCGGCGGCTTCGAGGGGGGTGGGAAGGGGCCGGTCCATCGGTCCCAATCTACCCTCCTGCCCGCGCTTGCCCTACCCTGGAGGCTCCACGAAGGAGTCCCCATGTCTTCGGACACCCTGCCCGTCCTCGATCCCGCGGTGCTGAAGCAGCTCCAGGCTCTGGATGGCGGCGGCAAGGGGCTTCTCAAGGAGATGGCCCAGCTCTTTCGGGAAGACATCGGCGGACGCCTGGACGCGCTGGAAGCCGCGCTCGCCGCCGGCAACACCGAGGGGCTCGCCCAGGAAGCCCATGCCATCAAGGGCGCGGCCGGAGCCGTGGGTGCCCGGCGTCTTCAGAACTACGCCCAGGAAATCGAGCGGGGCGCCCGGGCGGGGGCCTTCGGCGGCGCCGCCGAACGCATCGCCTCCATGCGCCCCGCCTTCGAAGAAGCCGCCCTCGCCCTGGACGCCGAAGCGAAGGGTTAGCTTCCTAGTCCCTTCCGCCGAACACCTTCACGCCAGGGGTGCCTTTGGGAGGTGGGGAATCGCTGATCTTGAGGCGACCGCTGGCATCCACCCATTGGTAGATGCGGGTGTTGCCGACCAGGACGGGCTTCTCGCCGGGGGCGAGGTCCTTGCCCTGCACATCGAATCCGCCGCGGCCCTTCTTGAGGAGCGCCATGGCGCCCGCGTCCCGCGCATCCGGCTGCACGGCCTTGCGGGTGTAGAGGTCGAGCACCTTGGGCACATAGGCCCGCGTCTCCTTGTAGGGCGGCACGCCGTTGTAGCGCTGCACGGCGCTTTCACCCGCGTTGTAGGCGGCGATGACCTTGGTGAGGTTGCCATCGAAGTAGTCGGTGAGCCACTTGAGGTACTTGCATCCGCCGTTGATGTTCTGGCGCGGGTCGAAGGGGTCCAGCACGCCGAAGCGCTCGGCCGTGGCGGGCATGAGCTGCATCAGGCCCATGGCCCCCACATGGCTGCGGGCGCGGTAGTTGAAGGCGCTTTCCGCCTGGATGATGGCCCGGGCCAGGTAGGTGTCCACCCCGTTGGCCGCCGCGATCTCGTCCACCATGGCGAGCATCTCGGGGCTGCGGATCACCTTCGCCATCTCCGTCTTCGTGATGGCCAACTTCACCATGCCCACGCTCACCTTCTGGAGCCGCAGGCCCCGCCCCTGCATGTAGCTGGGGGGCAGGTTGTTGATGACCAGGTGCCCGTTCGCGTCCAGGTAGGTGTAGATGTAGGTCTTCTGGGAGCCCTTCGAGGAAGCATGGCGCGGATGCCCCGCCACCAGCGGCAGGGCCGCTGCCACGAGGGCGAGGTTCCGGGCGTGTCGGCGCATCAAGTCCATTCTAAGCCTTGAGCAAGATGGGTGCCGCTAAAGGCTCCCCAGGAAGGCTTCCACCCGCTCCCAATCCCGGCTCAGCGGAAAGGGCGGCAGGCTGGCGCGGACTTGGGCGGCGTAGCGTTTTCCGAAAGGATCTTCTTTGGGAAGCAGGATGCGCGGATCGAGGAGGGCGACGACGCCTTGGTCCTGCCGAGTACGGATGAGGCGGCCGAGGCCCTGCTTGAGCTTCAGCGTCATCTGGGGCAATTGGATGCCCCGGAAGCCCAGCCCCTCCTGCTTGGCGTCCGCTTCCCGGATGCGCGCGGCGAGCACCGGATCATCCGGCGGCGCGAAGGGCAGGGCCGTCACGACGACGAGGCGCAGCGCGTCGCCGGGCAGGTCCACGCCTTGCCAGAAGCTGGCGAGGCCGAGCAGCGCCGCGTCGGGGCTCGTCCGGAAACGATTCAGAAGTTGATTGCGCGTGAGGCCTTCGCCTTGGGTGAAGAAGGTGATCTGGGGCAGCGCCGATTCCAGGCGCGGGCGGAAGGCCTGAAGCATCTTGCGGCTCGTGAAGAGCACGAGCGCCCGGCCCCGGGACGCGGTGATGAGGCGCTGGATCGCGTCCAGGGAGGCCTCCACCCACGCGGGATCGCCGAGGCCTCCCGCCGAGGCGCGGCGTTCCGGCAGGCCCGGTGGCACGAAGAGCAGCCCCTGGCGCTCGAAGTCGAAGGGGCTGTCCACCGCGAGGCCGCGATCCACCTCTTCGTGGCTGAGGCCGAGCCGCAGTCCGAGGCCGTTGAAGCCCTTGCCATCCCGCAGGGTCGCGCTCGTGAGCACGAGGCTTTCGAAGCCCATCCGAAGGTGCTGGTGGAAGAAGTCCCGCACATCAATGGGGTTGGATTTGAACTGGATCACACCCGCGCTTTCCCGGGTGATCGTGCTCACCCACCCTTCAGGCTGGGCGAAGATTTGCTCCATGCGGGAGAAAGCCTGGCCGCAGCGTTCGGCGAGTTTCGCCCAGGAGAGATCCTTTTCTTCGGCTTTGGACGCGAGGCTCTTCAGCGCGCCGAGGACGCCCATCCCCGCCTCCACCCAGGCGCCGACCGCATCCGCCAAGTCCGCGAGGGGCAGCTTATCCGGGTGAAGGGGATAGGTGCCGTTGTCCGGCGGAAGCAGCGCCAGCAGCCGTTCCCAGGCTTCTTCCCAAAGTGGGAGCCGTGCTTCCAGGTCGCCATCCTCCGCCGCGCCCAGCGCGCCATCCAGGTCCGAGAAGAGCATCCGCATGGCACGGGTGGACCAGCTTTCGGCGAAGCCTTCGGTGAGTTGTTCCTCCAGGTCGTGGGCCTCGTCCAGGATCAGTACGGGCGCGTCCGGGAGCACCTGTCCGAAGGCCGATTCGCGCAGCTTGCGATCCGCCAGCAGCAGCGCGTGATTGACGATGACGAGATCCGCTTCCGCCACCTCCTGCCGCAACTTCACGAGGTGGCACTGTTCGTACTGGGGGCACTGACGGCCCGTGCAGCGCTCCGCCCGGGCGTTGAGCTTGTCCCACAGGGGCGACTCACCTTCGCCGAAAGGGCCGAGTTCTTCGCGGTCGCCGGTGGTCGTGCGCTCCGCCCACTGAGGCAAGGCCATCCACAGGCCATAGTCGCCCTTCGACACCTCCGAAGGCGGATGCCCTTGAGCCTGATCCCAGGCCGCGAGGCA
>JAFDVN010000172.1 GCA_018269025.1 Acidobacteriota bacterium
ATGGCCGAGCAAAGCCTCTTCGAATACCACCTCTACACCCTGGACCGGCCCACCACCATCGCCGCGAACCAGACCAAGCAGGTGGCCCTGCTCTCCGCCAGCTCCGTGCCCGTCACGAAGGATCTCGTGCTGGAGGGGCAGCCCTACTACTACCAATCGAACTACGGGGAGTTGGGCGCCACGCTGAAGGTCGGCGTCTACCTCCGCTTCGACAACCGCGAGGCGAACCGCCTCGGGATGCCGCTGCCCAAGGGCATCGTCCGCGTCTACAAGCAGGACTCGGAAGGCCGCGCCCAGTTCGTGGGCGAGGACCATATTGACCACACGCCCAAGAACGAGACCGTGAAGCTCAAACTCGGCGAATCCTTCGATGTGACCGGCCACCGCAAGCAGACGGACTACAAGGATCTCGGCCGGGATAGCAAGCGCCGCCAGGTGAGCGAAAGCGCCTTCGAGATCCGCCTCAAGAACGCCAAGAAGGAAGCCCAGACCGTCATCGTCCGCGAGCCCATCCCCGGCGACTGGGACATGGTGAGCAGCAGCCTCCCCTTCACCAAACCCACCAGCGGCACCGCCGAATTCAAGGTCCCCGTCCCCGCCGAAGGCGAAACGATTCTGACCTACCGCGTAAGAGTAAAGTGGTGAACCCCGGCTACCCTCGATATATACCTCACGGAGTTCTGATGCGGTTGACCGTGCTTCCAATTCTCGCGCTGACCCTCGCCGCCCAGGAACCAACGGTTCTGAAGGCGCCCATCACGCGGGTGCGTCTGCACCCGGACGAGGCGTGGGTCACGCGCGTTGGCCACGCGCGCATGGAAGAGGGCGGAACCCATCGCATCCAGATCGAAGGCCTTCCGTCGGGCCTGCGCCTGGATGACCTCCAGGTGAGCGCCAAGGGCCCCGCCGGAACCAGCCTCGGCGATGTGTCCGTGCAGTCCGACACGCGCACCGTGGCGGAGACGCCGGAGTGGAAGAAGCTAGAATCCGAACAGGACGACCTGAAAGACCGCCGCGACGGCCTGGAATCGCAGATCGAGGCACTGAAGCTGGAAGAGGCCTACCTCAAGGCGCTCCAGGCCACGCAGGACAAGGAGATCAGCGCACGCATGGTCTACGGCAAGCCAGATCCGGCGGGCCTCCTCGACCTCGGCAAGGCGCTGCAGGGCCAACTGGCCCAGGTACTCCAGCAGCAGCGGCGGTTCCGGCGGGATCTTGAAAAGCTGGGCAAGGAGGAGTCTCTCCTCCAGGCGGAGATGCAGAAGCAGCAGGGCAAGGACCGCGTGGCCCCTAGCCGCGTCACCGTGGAGATCTCCACGCCTGTTGCAGGCGCGGTGGAAGTGGATCTCAGCTATCGCAACCGCCAGGCCCGCTGGACGCCGGTCTACGACGCGCGACTCAGCGAGGATCGCAAGCATCTGAATCTCACCCTCTACGCCGCCGTCTCCCAGCGGAGCGGCGAAGACTGGGACAGCGTGCGGCTGGAAATCAGCAACGCGCGACCCAGCCGGAGCCTGAGCTTCGCGAAGTACGAGGGTCCGCAAAGCCTCGCATGGATCCAATTTCCTGCGAATCCATCGGGACGCGAAATGAATGGCCTCGCGTTCCTCGCGCCGGGAACGGTGACCAGCGGTTTTGGGGGAGGCAGCGGTGCAGAAAACCAATATGTCGTGGATGGATTGGAGGCCGATAGGGCTCGATCTAACGAGCCCTCGAACATGGCGCCCCCGCCGCCCCCGCCGCCTCCTCCGACCGAAGCCATCCAACAATCCGCATCAGTCATCGCGGAGGCCTCAGGCCTCTCCACCACCTTCGCCGTGGAAGGGACCAAGGATGTGCCTTCGGATGGCGAGCCTCACCGCTTCAAGGTGCTGACGCGGGAGGTCGAACCCCATCTAGCCTTGGTGACGACGCCACGCCTCGACGCTACGGCATTCCAGGTGGCCAGATTCTCCACACCCGGCGGCTTCCCGCTCTTCCCCGGCTCGCCTGTCACCCAGTATGTCGGCGCCCAGCGGCTTGGCGAGGCGCCGCTGCATCTGCCCGACGCGGGCCAGCCCTTCACGCTTGGATTCGGCCCCTACAAAGGCCTGCGCGTGAGCTTCCGTAGGGCGGACCACAAGCAAGAGACCGTGGGAACCTTCAGCAAGGAACGACAGTGGACACTGCGGGATGAATTGAAGATCAGTTCCGATGGATCGGAACCGATGGATGTGGAGGTGCAAGACCGCGTCCTGAAATCCGCCGACGACAAAGCGAAGGTCGTGGCCCTGCCGGAGACCACGCCTGGATCCACGGAAAAAGTGCCTGGGGTTCGCACCTGGACGGTCCATCTTGAGCCCAAGGGGAGCGCGACGATCATCGTCTCGACCCAGGTGCGGGCGCCTCAGGATGGTATAGTCGCGGGCCTCGACTGGAAGGAATAGCGCTGGACTCGTGGGGGCATGGTCAAATAGGCCATGCCCCTGCCCGCCGTTTCGTCGCGCGCTTGCGCCGTTTGCCGCTGCGGATTCAATGGCCAGGGAGACGGAAGGGCTGGGCTGCGCTGATCTACCGCGTCAGAGTGATGTGGTAGGGCAGGTTTTTTGGCGTCAGGCGTCGGGCCTCCATGCGGAGGATGTCGCCTAGATCAGGGCGCCCAGCACTGCATATAGACCCGACGCCCGACGCCCGAAGCCTGTAGCCTGTTCCCATGCCCCTGCCCCGCCGTTTCGTCGCGCGTCTGCGCCGTTTGCCGCTGCGGCTTCGGATTCCGCTGCAAGGGGGGACGGAGGGGCTGCACCCGAGCAAGCTGAAGGGCTCCGGGCTCACCTACATTGACAATCGGCACTACCAGCCGGGTGACGATCCGCGCTTCATCCATTGGCCGCTCACGGCGCGGCTGGGCGAGCCGATCCTGAAGCGCTTCGAAAGCAGCCGCGAACTGATCCTCTGGCTCGTGGTGGACCCCTCGCCCTCCATGTTCCTGGGCGATCCCGTCGCGCCGCTGCGGTGGGCGCTGGAGATCTGCGGCGCGGCCATGGCGACGGTGCAGGCGACGGGCGACCGGCTCGGCCTCATCGTGCCCGGCGACGCGCGGACCCCTGCCTTGAGAATCGCCCCCCGGCGTGGCCGTCCTCACGGCCTGCGCCTGCTGGAAAAGCTCATCGAGCGCGGGCCCGCGATCCCAAGGCCCGAAGACTGGGCCCAGGCCCTGGGCCACTGGGGCGAGCATGGACGCGGCCATCGCCTTTGGTTGATGAGCAACGGCGCGGGACTGCGCGGGCTCGCGCCCCTGCTCAAGCCCCTCGCGGTGCGGCATCGCCTCGTCTGGTTCGAGCCGGTGTTACCGCCCTCCAAGCGCGCGGCCACCTGGCCCGATCCCGGCTTCAGCGCCCAGGTGACCCGCGTGCGGTGGGATATTCAGGCGGATCCCGTGGCGAAGCTGGGGGCCTGGCTGAAGGGCGGTGGGGCGTGAGGCGGGCATCGGGCCTCGGGCTTCGGGCGTCGGGCCTCTGCATGGGGATTGCAGGTTCCATCCTGTCGGCCGCGCCAGTCTGGAAGGCCCCAGCTTCGCTGCCCTTTGGGCAGTTGGCGGTGATCGAGTTGCGGGAGGATGATCCTGCGGCGGCGGCGATTCCGCGGCCGGCGGTGGAGGACGCGCTCGGACCTTTCAAACTCCGCGCGGTCGAGCCCAGCGCGGACGGGCACGGGTGGCGCTTCACGGTGCAGGCGATGCAACCGGGCCTCGCCGTCGTCCCACCGCTGGACCTGGGGGATGGTCGCCGCGCGCCGGAATTGCGCCTGACGGTGACGCGCACCGTGGACTTTGGCTCGCCCTGGGTGGGCTACGGCGGCGGACGCGAGGACATCCTGCCGGAGATCCCTTTCCCGTGGGAGTGGGCGAGCCTGCTCCTGGTTCCGCTCCTCCTGCTCATCGGCTTCTTCGTCTGGCGATGGAAGCGCCGGGCGGGATCCCGCGCCTATGCCCGCGCCCGCAAGGCCTTCCAATCCGCGTGGCCGCCAAGGTCCAAAGATCGCGCAAGCCTCGACGCGGGCCATGCGGCGGGGCGGGATCTGCTCGCCGCCGCCTTTGGCGAAGCCAGCCGGGGATGGGGCGCGCCCGACTTCCGCAAGGCCAACCTCGATGCCTGGAGCCAGTGGACCGCGAGCCTGGACGCGGCCCGGTTCGGAAGGACCGAGCCGCCCTTCCCCGACACGGCCGCGCTGCTCGCGCCGGTGGACCTGCAAGCGAAGGCGGGACGCCCATGATCGCCTTCGCCTATCCCTGGCTGCTGCCGCTGCTGCCGGTAGCCGTCTATTTCGGATGGCGCGCCGCCTATCGCTGGGGCGTGCCCAGCTCGCGGCCCAGCACGCGGCTCGCGCGGCTCACCGCCCATCACTTGCCCATCGTCCTGGCGGCGCTGCTGGCTCTGGCCGCGGCGGGACCGGAGTGGCGCAGGACCGTGGAAGGCGTCGCGCCTGCCGTGGATTTCGCCGTGGTGCTGGATGGCTCCGGCTCCATGCGCATCATGGACGATGGCCATGAGGACCGCTGGAATTCCGCTCGCCGCCTCCTCCGCGCCTTCATCAGCCGCCGCCCCCACGACCGCTTTGCCCTCGTGCTCTTCAGCGCCCACCCCGTCACGCTTTCGCCCCTCACCGCCGATCACAAACGCCTGGAGCGCACCCTGGATGGTCTGAACCTGGACACCCGGGATGATGGCACCGCCATCGGCTCCGGGGTGCTCACGGCCGTGCGCCGCCTCGCGGACAGCCCCGCGCGATCCCGCGCAATCCTCCTGCTCACGGACGGCGCTCAGAACCGAGGCCGGGTCACGCCCCTCGAAGCCGCGCAGGAAGCGGCCCAAAGCGGCATCCGCATCTATGCCGTGGGCCTCGGCCACAGTGGCGAGAGCCTCGTGCCCATCGAAGGCGGCGGCAAGGTCTGGCTCCATGTGGACACGGACCCCGAGACGCTCAAGCAAGTCGCCGCCGCCACGGGCGGGGAGTTCTTCGAAGCGAAGGATCCGAGCGGCCTCGCCCGCGCCCTTCAATCCGTGGATCAATTGGAGACCACCGCGTTGCCCGTGGACGCGCCCACGGAGGCCATCCCCCTCGCCAAGTGGCTGCTGATGGTCGCGGCGCTCCTCGCCCTGCCCCTCGCCGCCGACCTCGCCCGCAAGCGCGGCAAGGTTCCTCCCGCGTGGATGGAAACGCCATGATCACCCACCCGCTCTACCTGCTCATCGGCGGTGCGGTGGCCTTGCTCGCGCTGGTCGCGGGGCTTTGGAGCGCGGCGCGTTCGGGCACGGGCGTGCGTGTCGTCGGGCAGCATCCGGGATGGCAGGGGCTCGGTCTCGCGCTGGTGATTCTCGGACTCGGCCTTGGCTTGAGCGCGCCGCGATGGGGCAAGCCCGAGGTCGCGCGGCTCACGGTGCAGGTGGTGCTAGACGCCAGCAAGTCCATGACGGTGCCCGATGCAGGCGGCCGCACCCGCTTCGCCGCGGCGACTTCCTTCCTCGATCGGCTCTGGTCCGAGCCCACGCCCGGCGCGGCCTGGGGGCTGGATGCCCTCACCGGCGACCTCGTGCCGCTGCTGCCGCCAGGCGAAGACCGCACGCTGCTTCGCGAAACGCTGCTCGCCTTGAAGCCCGGCGACATCGGTGCGCCCGGCTCCAGCTTCGGACGGGGGCTTGAGCAAGCCGCGGGCGAAGTGGAGAAGGGGCGCCCAGCGATCCTCCTGCTCCTGAGCGATGGCGAAGAGACCTGGGAATCGGAGAGTGATGCTTCCTTCCGTGCGATCACGGCGTTGAAGAAGGCGAAGCTTCCGCTCTACGCCGTCGTCCTCGGAGGCGCGTCGCCCCAGCCCGTCCCTGGCGCGAAGGCCGCGGATGGCAAAGAGCAGGTGAGCGCCGCGCGTCCCGATTTCTTGAAGGCGATCTGCGCCGCCACGGGCGGTCGCTTGATCACGACGCCGGAAGAGATGCGCGCACTCTCGCGGAACCTCATGCAGGGCACGGAAGCGCTGCCCGCAGCCCGCTCACCCAAGCCCGCCCACCCCGAAGCCGGTGCCTGGCTCGCGCTACTGGGCTTCGCGCTTTGGCTCCTGGGCGCGGGAAGGCCCATGCCGGGATGGCGCATGGCCTTGCTGCTGCCGTTGTGCCTCCTCGGAACCCCGGCGAAGGCCCAGCCCGCCGCCGTCAAAGCCTGGATCGCCCAGCGGGCCCTCGACAACGGGGATATCAAGACGGCCCAGAGATGGGCCCCGCAGGACGATGCGCCCAACCACCGCCTCCTCGCCGCGTCCATCGCGCTCCAGGCCCATCAACCCGCCGAAGCGCTCCAACGCCTCGCGCCCCTTACGGCCGGTGGCGTGCCGAGGCCGTTGCCAGAGTGGCGCGCGCCCGCCTTGCTCATGGCAGCGCGCGCGCAGCACGACCTCGGTAAGACCGACGACGCCAAGGCCCTCCTCACACGCCTGCTTCTGGAAGCCCCCGGTCAGGCGGATGCCGTCCACGACCTCCAGGCCCTCACGCCCGACCCCACGCCGCCCCCGCCGCCCGATCCCAAGACCCCACCCCCGCCGCCGCCCCCCATGCGCCCCAGCATGGGCGCGCAGAAGGACGAACTCGAAGGCCGCCAGATCCGCATGCCGAAGACCCCGCAGGCGCCGAAAGGCGTGAAAGATATTTGATCCACAGATTTCACCGATTACACAGATTCTTCGATTCTCAATCTGCGTCATCGGCGAAATCTGCGGATGATTATTCTTTCTCCAGCATCCCGAACCTTGCGACGATGCGCTTATCTCCAGCATCGAGGAATCGCACGGTGTAGGTGAGGCCGTCGCCGCGGCCGGTTGCGGCGAGGACGACGCCGGTGCCGAAGCGGGGACTGCGGACCTTGGTGCCGGGGGGAAACGCGCCGCTGGGCGTCTCATGTTCGACGGGCGGCTCTTCCACTTGGGTCGCGTCCGGTTCGCTCCGCGCCTTATCGAAGAAGGAGCGGATGCGGCGCAGTTCGCCTGCGAGATCGGCGCCGCCCGCGCCCCGCGGGGCGGAAGTCGCCGACTGCCAGCCTTGGCCCGCGCGGTAGAGTTCCGTGCCCCATCGGATCGGCGCTTCCAACGCCGGCTCCGGCAACTCTTTCAGGAAGCGGCTGGGCATCCCGATCACTTCGCTGGCGAAGATGCGGCGGCGGCGCGCGGCGCTGAGGTAGAGCTTGCGTTGGGCGCGGGTGATCGCCACATAGAAGAGGCGGCGCTCTTCTTCGATGCCTTCGGGCGTTTCGCGGGCGTTGCGGTTGGGGAAGACATCCTCTTCGAGCCCCACGACGAAGACGACGGGGAATTCGAGTCCCTTGGCGCA
>JAFDVN010000173.1 GCA_018269025.1 Acidobacteriota bacterium
AGACCTCTCGGCCCAGCGTCCTCTGGCTCGGTTCTTATCTTTTGGTTCGTCTGCGACAGCCCCGGACCTGAATCCGGAACCTCGCAAGGCTCTCATCTTCTCTCCATCCGGTTTTCAAAGACGCCCTACGCGGTTTTCACCGCGCCAGCGCAGCCTCAACCGCGCAGGAAAATCAGACTACCACGACCCAACCGAAGCGCAAGCGGAATTTACGAAATTCACGCCAAGCCAAGCCGGACAAGGGTCCGGCGCTTACCGGCTTCGACTGCGGGCTGATCGAAGGGATCCACTTCCATCGCGAAACCCGTGAGCGCGACGATGAGTTGCCAGGCCATGAGGAAGGAACCCAGGGCGCGTTCGTCCAACACCGGAAGATGCCAGTGATGGACCGGCACGCCCGCGGACTCGAGCGCCTCGCGGGTGCCTTCCGCCTGGGCGGCGAGGATCTGCGCGCCACTCCAGCGCGCGAGCCCCGGGAACGGGCTTTGATCGGGTTGCGGGGCCGCGTCATGGGCACCGGGACCCTCCACGGTGATGAGCACCACGCCCACATTGCGCGGTCCCTCCAACCAGCGCTGCAACTGGGCGTGCTGATCCTGCGGACCCACCGCGCGCACGGGCATGAGGCCGCGCCGGACGCCATCTTTCGCCTGCTTGCCAAGGCTTTCGGCGACCAGTTGCACCCACCATGCGCCACAGGCTTCCAGGCGCATGGCGTAAGGCAACAGCACCCACTGATCCACGCCGGCGAGGAACCCCTGGCGGAACGCGGACACCATCTCCCACACGCGGGTGCCCCACTCGCCTTCACCCCGTTCGACCTGGGCCACGACCTCCTGGGCTCCGGCGAGAAACGCGTTTGCGTCACGGCCCATCCATTGCAGCGGCAGCGTTCCGATGGCCGTGAAGGCGGAGAAGCGCCCACCCACCGTGTTCGGGAACGGAAGGATGCGGAATCCTTCCTGGCGCGCCCACGCAGCCAGGGGGTTGTCATCGTCCTGGGTGATGACGAGGGGCGTCCTCTGACCCTGGCCCCAGCCCTTGCTCTGCCGAAGCCGCCCGATCCACGCCCACAATTCAAGCGTCCGCCCGCTCTTGGAGGCGAAGACGAGTTGATCCTCGGGCCGCAGTTCGACCGTCATCGGCTCCGGCGACACCAGGGGAACCCAGCGACTCATGGCGTCCCCGCCCAAGGCTTCCACCAACGCCTCCGAGGGCAACCAGGATCCGCCGATACCACACCAGAGGAGACGGGACGCACCCTTCAGGTCCACATCGGGCGCTGACTCAGGCGCTGGGCCGGGCCGCGTCCACCCCGAAAGGGGATGCTCGCGAAGGGCGGTCCAGAGTCGGGGATCCATGGGGCCTCGAAGAATCCGATCATCTTAGCCATGCTGGAGGCGGGAGCCCCCATGAACTCCGTGAAGAAAGCCGTCATTCCCGTCGCAGGCCTCGGAACCCGATTCCTGCCCGCCACCAAGGCCATGCCCAAGGAGATGCTGCCGTTGGTGGACACGCCCGTGATCCAGCATGTGGTGGACGAGGCTATTCGCGCGGGCGTGGAGACGCTTGTGATGGTGACGGGTCGCGGCAAGGCCGCCATCGAAAACCACTTCGATGTGGCCTACGAATTGGAAGACACCCTTGCCCGGCGCGGCAAGGAGACAGACTTGGAAACCGTTCGCGCCATCACCGCCATGGGCCACTTCGTCTATGTGCGCCAAGGAGAACCCCTCGGCCTAGGCCATGCAGTACTTTGCGCCAAGCGCGCCGTAGGGGACGAACCCTTCGCCCTGCTCCTGGGCGACGATGTCTTCGACGAGCGCGAGCCCGCCCTGGACGCGCTGCTGGAGGCCCACCGCGCCACGGGCAAGAGCGTGGTCGGCGTCCAAGAAGTACCCCTCGAACATGTGCGTCGCTATGGCATCGTGAGCGCGGGCGAGGATGGAAACGCAGTTTGGCCGGTCACGCGCATCGTGGAGAAGCCCACACCCGACAAGGCTCCGAGCCGATTCGCCGTGGTGGGACGCTATGTGCTCACGCCGGAAGTCTTCGATCATCTAGAAAAGCTGGAACTCGGCGTCGGCGGCGAATACCAACTCACGGACGCGCTCATGAAGCTCGCGGAGGAAGGTCGTCTCGTGGCCGCGCGCATCCCCGCCCGACGCTTCGACACCGGGGACAAGCTCGACTACTTGAAGGCCAATGTGGAGTTCGCCTTGAAGCGCGACGACCTCGGACCGGATTTTCTCGCCTACCTGCGCGAGATCGTCCGCTGAGAAAGGTCTGCTAGGCGCTGCGCTTCTTCTCGATCATCAGGTGCAGCAGCGTGACCGCGGCGGGAGTCACGCCAGGGATGCGGCTCGCTTGGCCGAGCGTCTCGGGTCGGTGACGGCCGAGCTTTTCGCGCACCTCGTTGGAAAAGCCGGGCCAGGCCTCCACGAAGAAGTCCTCGGGGATGCGAATGGCATCCCAGTCCCGCTCGCGCTGAAGGAGGCGCACCTCGCGCTCTCGATAGGCGCCGTAGCGGACTTCAAAAAGCAGGAGATCCCGTTCCAGGTCCGCATCCCACCCTTGCGGGGCCTGGGGAAGGTTGACCATCGCCAAGGCGCGCTCCGCTTCACCAGACCCGATCTGCTGCTTGCGGAAAAGATCCGCGAGGCTCATGCCCGATTCCAGGCGAAGGCCGACTTCTGAAGCCAGCGTGCCGAAGGCGTTCGAGGGCGTGACGCGCGTCGCCTGGACCGCATCCCGCATCTCGGCGCGGTGGCGGGCGCGGGCCTCCAGACGCGCCAGTTCCATCGCGGTCAACGCTCCCGCGCGGCGCGTGGCCTCAAGCAGGCGCTCATCGGCGAGATCGCAGGCGAGGGAGAGGCGGTGCTCGGCCCGGGCAGTGAGCATGCGGTAGGGCTCATCCGTGCCCTTGGTGACGAGATCATCCACCATCACGCCGAGGTAGGCCTCATCCCGTCCCAGGATCAGCGGCTCGTGGCCCAACAAGGACTTCGCGGCGTTGAGCCCCGCGAGGAGGCCCTGTCCGGCGGCCTCTTCGTAGCCCGTGGTGCCGTTCACCTGCCCCGCGAACCAGACGCCCTCAAGCCCTTCCATGGCGAGGTCACGGCGCAGTTGAAGCGGATCGAAGCTGTCGTACTCAATGGCGTAGCCCGGCTTAAGAATCTCGGTCGCTTCAAAACCCGGTAGCGAACGCACCATGGCCTGCTGAACCTCCAGCGGCATGCTCGTGCTGAAGCCGGAGAGGTAGATTTCATCGTTCTCCAGGCTTTCCGGTTCCACGAAGACCTGATGCCGCTCGTGGTGGGGAAATTTGACGAACTTGTCCTCCAGGGACGGGCAATAACGCGGGCCCACGCCCTCGATGTGGCCGCCGTAGAGCGCCGAGCGTGAGAGGTTCTCCCGAACGATCCCTTCCGTCGCCTTCGTCGTGTGGACGATGTGACAGGCGACCTGAGGCTGGGGAATGCCCTCGCTAAAGAAGCTGAAAGGGCGCGGCGGATCGTCGCCGAGCTGGGGCTCCAGGCGCGAGAAATCAATGGAAGCCTTGGCCAGTCGCGGGCTCGTGCCGGTCTTGAGGCGACGCTGGCGCAGGCCCAGCGCGCACAGCTGCTCCGCGAGTTCCGTGCTGGGCGGTTCCCCCAGGCGGCCCGCGGGCGTGCGCGTGTCGCCAAGGAGGATGCAGCCGTTCAGGAAAGTCCCCGCGGTAAGCACCACCGCATCGCAGGCGATCACGGAACCATCCGTCAGCTCCACGCCGCGCAGGCCCTGAGTGCCACTCCGCCAGAGCAGCTTCGCCGCCACGCCTTCCTTCAAGGTGAGGTTGGGCGTGGCTTCCAGCAGCGCCCGCGCGGCGCGGCGGTATTTCACCTTGTCCGCTTGGGCCCTGGGGCCGCGCACGGCCACACCGCGGCTGCCGTTGAGGATGCGGAAATGGATACCCGTCGCGTCAATGAGACGGCCCATCGCCCCGCCGAGCACATCCAGCTCCCGCACCATGTGGCCCTTGCCCACTCCGCCGATGGAGGGGTTGCAGCTCATCTGGCCGATCTGGTCGAGGCGGATCGTCAGCAGCGTCGTCGCCACGCCAAGGCGGGCCGCGATGTGCGCCGCTTCTACGCCAGCATGTCCGCCGCCGATGACGACGAGGTGGGGCAAGGTTCCTCCGAACCCCCCATTATCCGGCCCCCCTCAGGCCAACCGAAGCTAAACTTTCGGGACCATGGAACCGCACCTGACCCCCGAAGAACGCCGAGAACTGCGCCGCGAGCGTCGGCGCCGCGCCATGAAGCGCTCCAAGTTCGCCCTGCCCAACGGCATCACGCTGCTCTCCATCCTCTGCGGCTTCTCGTCAGTGGTGATGAGCCTCAACGCCGCCGCGGATCAGCCGGAGCACTACTTCCGCTGGGCCGCCATCTTCCTCGTGCTGGCCGGCTTCTTCGACGGCATGGATGGGCGCGTGGCCCGCATGACCAACACGGCCTCCGAATTCGGCGTCCAGTTGGACAGCCTCGCCGATGTGGTGAGCTTCGGCATGGCCCCGGCCATCCTCGCCTACCGCTACGGCTTCTTCGAACCGGGTCTCCACGACCCGCGCCTGCAAGCGGTGGGTTGGGCGGCGAGTTTCTTCTTCGTCGCCTGCGGCGCGCTGCGCCTCGCCCGCTTCAATGTGCAGGTGGGCGCGGTGGATGGACGGTTCTTCGTGGGCATGCCCATCCCCGCGGGCGCGGCCTGTGTGGCCGCCGTGGTGCTCGCGTGGCCCCGCCCCCCCGCGGCCACGCTCCATGCCTACTACTTCGCCCTGGAGCTCTTCCTCGTGGGACTGCTCATGGTCTCGACGGTCCGCTTCCCCAACTTCAAGAAGCCCCCCCGCCGCACCGGCGCGATGATGACCACCCTCGTCATCGCCGCGGCCCTGGCCTGCCTGCTCATCATCTTCCCTCAGCGCTTCTTCGTGGCCTTTTTCGCCATCTACATCGGCGCGGCCCTGCTGCTGAACCTGGGGTGGAAGGTCGGCTGGCGCGGGGTCTTGCCCCCCGTGGACGGGGACCCGGACGAGATCACCATCCACTAGGCCCAGCCCATAGTCCTACAACAGCACACCCGCCACGGCGGCGCTGAGGAAGTTGGCGAGGGTGCCGGCGATCATCGCCTTCACGCCCAGGCGCGCGAGATCGCCCCTGCGTTCGGGGGCCAGCGCGCCGATGCCGCCGATCTGGATGGCGATGCTGGAGAAGTTGGCGAAGCCGCAGAGGGCGAAGGTGGCGATGATGCGCGACTTGGCTTCGGCCAGCGCCGGGATGGCGCCGGTGCCCATCTTGCCCAGGTCAATGAAGGCGACGAATTCGTTGGTCACCATCCGCTCGCCCAGAAGCTGACCGACGCGTCCGGCATCCGCCCATGGCACGCCCATCACCCACGCGAGGGGCTTGAAGGCCGTGCCCAGCGCGCCTTCCAAGCTCCAGCCGGGATGCAGGCCGTGGAGCACGCCATTGGCGAGCGCGACGAGCGCGATGAAGGCGATGAGCATGACGGCCACATTGAAGGCGAGGTTGCCGCCTTCCAGCGCGCCGCGGCTCAGGGCGTCAATGAGGTTGGCGTCATGGTTGGGGA
>JAFDVN010000174.1 GCA_018269025.1 Acidobacteriota bacterium
AGTGCCGGGTCATATGACCTAAACAGAGAAAGCATTAAGCCGGATGGAGCATGCCAAACCAACCCAATGTAGCCAAACAAGGACGATCTATCCCCCGATAGTTGGGTCATTCGCCCGTAGGGGTCGTAGTCGTATCTAGCGCGGATTGCTCCAAATGCATCGACAAGCTCTCGTACCGAGCCTTCGTGGTCCCGCGTGTAATACAACGCGGTCCCATCCGAGTCCATGAACCCCTGCGCGTAGTAGCGCTGGAGGCTGGTGCTTCCATCCGCGGTGCGGGACTCAATGATCTCCGCCCCTTCCCACACATACTTCGTATCCGTGGACGACACCCAGTTGCCGTTGGCATCCGCATCGAGTTCGCGGATCTCCACGCGGTGCCCGAAGCCGTCGTAGCCGAACTCGGATCGGTGGGTGCCCTTCACGACGGCGACGAGGCGGTTCTCGGCGTCCCATTCGAAGCTGCGGGTGCCGTCGCTTGTCATGTTCCCGTTCAGGTCGTAGGTGAAGACCTTGTCCGCCCCCGTGCCCGAGGACACGATCACGCTCGCCGTGTCCGAGGCATTCGTATCCTCCACGCTCGTCGCCGTCACCGTGTAGTTCCCGTAGGCGTTCGGCGCGGTGTAGAGGCCCGTGGTCGCGTCAATGCTGCCCCCGTTGCAGGACCAAATGACCGCCGTGTTCGCCGCGTTGGAAACCGTGGCTGCGAACTGTCGCGTGCCCCCCTGGCCAAGCTGCGTGACATAGGGGGTGATGGTCACATAGGCCCCGGCCGAGGCACTCACATGCACCTCCACCACCGCCCTCTTCGTGGGATCGTAGAGGTTCGTGCCGATCACATGGTAAACGCCCGGCGCCAAGGGCGCGGTGTAGCGGCCCGCCGTGTCCACGCTGCCACCCGCCGCGCCCTCCTGCACCGACCAAGCGACCCCATCCACGGGCACACCCTTCACCCTCGCCGTGAGATTCGTTGGAGCCCCAGGCCTCATGGCGATCCAGGCGGGGAGGACTTTCAAGCCCCTCATGCGTGATCCGCGCGCCTTCCTGCTAAGAATCCCCCAGAACCTGACTGGGGTCCGCCAGGAAGAAGGCATTGGACTCTGGCCTTGATTCATCTGATTTCCCGATCGGGAAAGACAGGCTATCGGATTTAGGAAAAGGAATCAAATTTCCCGTGAGGGAAATTTTGACTGGACGGCCTCAGCAGAAGGCCGATACTTTACCGATCGGGAATGCTATGACGATTCTCACTTCTAAAGACATCGGAAGCCTGGTCCGGAAGGCCCGCAAAGCCCAAGGCCTGCGCCAGGATGAACTCGCCGGTGTCGCCAATGTTGGCACTCGGTTCATCGTGGACCTGGAGGCTGGCAAACCCACGGTCCAACTGGAGAAAGTCTTGTCTGTGCTCGCCGCTCTGGGATGCCGGATCAGCATCACCAGCCCAAGGGGCTTGGACCCGGCTGGAGAGGGACACGAGGCATGAGCGATAAGCGCCTAAAGGTCTGGCTGGGTGGCCTGCCCGTGGGTGAGTTAAGTCAGGACGCGCACGGCGATCTTGTCTTCGCCTACGGGGCGTCCTGGTTGGCGGACTCCTCATCCCAGGCGATCTCGGTGTCCCTGCCCAAGCGCCCCGAACCCTTCCCACACCGCGCGTGCCTGCCCTTCTTTGATGGCCTGCTCCCGGAAGGCGGTCAACGCTCGGCGATCGCGAAAGCCCTTGGTGTTTCCGAGAAGAATCCTTTCTCGCTTCTGAACGAACTGGGCGGCGATGTGGCGGGGGCCCTCCAATTCCTCCCACCGGGGACCAAACCGAAGTCAGCCAAGGGGCCCTGGGTGCCCCAGCCCCTCGACGATGAAGCGCTTCTCGCGGTGTTGGATCGCCTTCCCCTGCGCCCGATGCTCGCCGGAGAGGACGGGCTTCGCCTATCCCTGGCAGGTGCCCAAGCCAAGCTACCTGTCTGTGTCGTCACGGGGCGCGTGTGCCTTCCCCAACCCGGCCAGCCCACCACCCACATCCTGAAGCCGGCCATCCCGGGCCTAAGGGCCAGCGTGGAAAACGAGGCTTTCGCCATGCATCTGGCGGCGGAGTTGGGCATCCCTGTCGCTCAGGCAGAACCGCGAATCGTCCGGGCCTCCCGAGGCCGAAAACAGACCTACCTGCTCGTGACACGGTACGACCGGACTTCAAGCAAGGGCTTGGTCACAAGGATCCACCAAGAGGACTTCTGCCAAGCGATGGGCGTCCCTTCCTCCCTGAAGTACCAGTCGGAAGGCGGCCCCAACCTTGCGCGCTGCTTTGGTTTGGTCCAATCCGCCTCGGCCCTTCCGGCGCTGGATCGGATGCGCCTCCTGGATGTCGTTCTGTTCAATGCCATGCTTGGGAACGCGGATGCCCACGGGAAAAACTTCTCCCTTCTCTACACCGAAGAGGGGCTACGGTTGGCGCCCTTCTACGACCTCATGTCCACGGCGTTCTACCCCGAGCTTTCAAAGTCCTTCGCCATGAAGATCGGGGAGCAATCCCGATTCGAGCGGCTTGGCCCGAAGGCCTGGGGTGAATTTTCGAAGCAGATCGCTGTCACCCTCCCCTTCATTCGCCAACGGGTGCTCAAGCTCGCGGATCAGATCCCTGATGCCGTCGGGGTCGTCCTGGAAAACCTAAAACAACCTGGGCTGGATGCCCAGGCCATGAAGCAGCTCGCCGGCCTTGTTATGGACCGAGCTGAACGCTGCGCGAGAAGCCTTGCAGGGACCTCGGGCGCATAACCCGTCGCGCCCGACCTCTCACGACTTGATTTCGTTGGGTCCTCACTCCCCCAAACACAACCCCACGCGGTGCCCTGATCCTCGTCCAGTCACGGTGACTCCATCGCCATCAACTTCCACGCGGTCGGCGGGACTGGGCAGCGCGTTCCAGCCGAGGACTCGGGCGAGGGCGCGGTGGGCGGCGTCGTAGCG
>JAFDVN010000175.1 GCA_018269025.1 Acidobacteriota bacterium
CCGCTCATGGCGACTTCGTTGTGGAAGATGGTCCCCGCATGGCGGCGGCCAGGGAACATATCAATCTGGTCCGTGATGCGCGCGCCGGCGCTGTCCACGAGGTAGAGCATGGGGATCTTCGCCCGCATCGCGACCTCCTGGATGCGGATGATCTTCTCCACCGTGCGCGCGCCCCAGGACCCGGCCTTGATGGTGCTGTCGTTGGCCATGATGGCGACGGGGCGGCCATCCACGGTGGCTGTGCCCGTCACGACCCCATCGGCCGGAAGCGTGGCGTCGAGTGCGTTGGCGAAGAGGCCATCCTCGATGAAACTCCCGGCATCGGTGAGCAGCGCGATGCGCTCCCGGGCGAAGAGCTTGCCGCTTTCGGCGTTCTTCGCGTGGGCTTTGTCGCTGCCGCCCTTCAGGACGCGGACGGTCTCAGACGCGAGCTTTTCGGGGTTCATGGGCACCTCAAAGGCAACATCACAGACTACCGTGGCACGGCTGGTTTTCACCCATGGGACCCTTGATCCATGGCAGACCGCCTTTGGACCCGCCCCTTCCTGCTGTTGTGGGCCTTCACTTTTCTGACCTTCTTCGCCGCGTTCCAGCTTTTCCCGACCGCGCCGCTGCGGCTGGTGGAGCTGGGGGCGACGAAGGCAGAAAGCGGGCGTTTCCTCACGGCCTTCACGGTCGGGTCTTCGCTCGGCGCGCTGGCCATGGGGCAGATCGCGGACCGCATCGGCCTGCGGCGCATGATGGGGCTCACGGCGGCGCTCTTCACGCTCATCATGACGGCCTACGCCTTCATCCATGTCCGCTGGATGCTCTATGCCCTCGCGCCCATCCACGGAGCCATCTGGTCCGGGCTCGTCACGAGCCAGCCCGCCCTGCTCGGCGCGATCATCCCCGAAGACAGAAGAGCCGAAGGCATGAGCTGGTACGGCCTCGCGAGCCCGGGTGGTGTCGTGTTCGGCCCGACCTGCGGCGTGATGCTCTATCGCTTAGCCGGATGGGAGATGATGTGCCTGCTGCTCGTGCCCTGCTTCGCGCTGCTCGCCTGGCTGTCGCGCCAGTTGCCGCCGGATCCGCCAAAACACGCGCGGTCCAAGCACCCCTTGCGCCTGCCGGAGCGGGAGGTGTTCTCCCTCAGCGCGATCCTCTTCTTCATCGCGCTCAGCTACGGCACCCTCACGAGCTACAGCGCCCAGGAGGCGCTTGGCGGCGGGTACGCGTGGCCCGCGGCCTTCCTGTCCTGCCTCGCCATCGGCATGGTGGGCATGCGCGCGATTATGGGGTTCCGTGGTTTCGGCAAGCGCCCGATCCGCCTCCTGCCTGGGATGGCGCTGCTGACGGCGGCGGGGCTCGCCATCCTCGCCTTCGCGCCCGGCGGCACGGCGCGGCACATCGTCTCCGGCCTCGTTTACGGAGCGGGCTACTCGATGATCTACACGCTGCTCAACGCGGAAGTGCTGGAGGTGGTCACGCCCGACCGGCGCGGTGCGGCCTTCGGGGCCTTCATGTTCGCCTTCGACACGGGCATCGGCCTCGGCTCCTTCGCGATCGGCCTGCTCATCGGCTCTTACGGCTTCCGCTGGGGCTGGACGGCGGGCTTCGCGGCGGCGCTGCTGGCCGTGCCGGTGGGGATGCGGCTGGCGCGGAGATCTAGAACTGGAACCCGGCCGAGATCAGCAGGCTCTTGAGCTGGGTGTCGCGTTCGATGGCGGTGCGAGGGCGGCCCAGGATGCGCTTCCAGTCGGTGGCGTATTCAATCTTGATGGGGAAGCCGAGCTTGAAGATAAGGCCGATGCCGGGCGTGGTGCGGAAGGGTGGGAACGGCGCGCCGTTGTCCAGCACGCTGTAGCCCGCGGGCGGCGGCACGGCCGGGTCCCAGGCCTGGGGATTGCCCGGGTTGTAGCCGGGGGGGGGCGCGGCGGGGTTCGTGGGCGCGAGCACGAAGCGCGGGCCCGCGCTGAGGCGCGAATAGACCTGGCCGGAATCCACGAAGATCTCCCCCCACACGATGCCGAAGAGCGGGAAGCGGTATTCAAGGCTGATGGCCGCCATCGCCTGTCCACCCAAGGGGATGAGGGTGGTCTGGGGCGAGGTGTTGAAGGGCGGATCGTTGTAGAGGATGTTGCCGCTCGGATCGCGGAGGGGCACCACTTCCACAGGCCCGAGGAAGTCCGGCTCCACGCCGCGCACGGAGAAGGGGCCGCCCGCGTAGAAGCGCTCGGAAAGGGGCAGGTCCTCGGCGCTGGCGGCGGTGGGCCGCGCGAGGCCCACATGGGCGGTGGCGGCGAGCACGCCCCGCTCGCCCCGGTAGCCGAAGGACCAGTTCCACTGCTGGCGCAGGTCCAGCTTCACGAAACTGGAATCGGGCGTGGTGCCGAAGAGTTGATTGGCGAAATCGAGCCGCGCGGCGAAGTAGGAGCCGGTGGTGGGATCGTAGGGCTTGTCCCGCAGATCGCGTACGAGCTGAAGGTACGGCGCGGAAATGACCGCGCGGAGCTTGTTGGTGCGGGCGATCTCCTGGAGGTCCACATCGCTGATGCCTTCTCGGTTCGGGCCGAAATCCGTGCGCTCGAAGCGGTACCCGGCCTCCATGGTCTGGTGCTCGCCGACCTTCCAACTGAAGGCCGTGGTCAGGCGCCGCTTCCGGGCGAAATAGGTGGCGGTGGCTTCTTCGATGTAATCCGCGGCGGTGCGCCACTGGATCTTGGTGTCGAACCAGCGGTGGAGGAAGCCGGGCCAGGGGTCGGTGTAGGCGACGGAATAGTCATCCAGGGAGCGGTTGATGATCCCGGTGGGAAACCATTTCCGAAGCGTCGGATTCTGGAGCGTGTTGTCGCCGGCGCGAATGCCGAAATCCAAAGTCCGGCCCATGCCCGCCACATTGAGGCGCTGGGCACCCAGCAGAAAGTGGTAGCCCTGGCTCTTGTCGTAGCCGAAGCCTTCCGTGAACACCCAGGGACGGCGCTCTTCCAGTTGCAGGCCGAGATCCCCGCGGGTGAAGGGCGTGTTGTCCTTCACGGATCCGCTCGCGTCTTCATCCAGGCTTTCGAAATCCGCGCGGCGGAACGCGCCGAGATCCCCTAGGTCGCTCTGGGCTTGGGTGAGGCGAGAGGGATCCAGCGCGTCGCCCGGCTCCAGAGGAACATCCCGAAAGATCGCTTCGGGCCGGGTGGCGTCCGCGCCCCGCACCACCACGCGCTTCACCGTGTCCAGCGGCTGGGGCGGAATGGTGAACACCGCGACCCGCGCCTGGTCCGGTTGGCCATCGAAGGACAGACTCACCCGGGGCTGGGCGGAGCCCGCCGCCGCGAGACGCAGGCGCAAATCCGAAACCACCTGCGCGAGGTCCGGGTTCACCTGGGGAATGGGACGATCGGTGGTGAGCCGCATCACCGCCATGCCATCCGCATCGGGAAGGCGCTCGATGAGGCCGAAGGTTCCGATCGTTCCGCGGCGGTCGCCTTCGACCTTCAAGGCCGCCCCCTGGGGCTTCAAGTTCGGGTGATCGGCCAAGGCGAAGCCGAGGCTGCGTCCCAGCAGCGCGGGATCCAGCCCCGGAACGAGGGGCACCCGCAGGTCCACACCGGAGAGGAAGGACCGCGCGCCTTCATGGACCTGCACGAGCAGATCCTTGGCGGCGGCCTCGCCCGGATGATCCAGGACGCGCACCCGCACGGAAGCAGACGGAAAGCCGTGCTGGGCGTAGTAGGCGGCGAAGCGCGCCTCCATCACCTTCACGAGATCCGGCGTGACGAAGGGCGCGAGCACGAGCCACCGGCTGGGGGGATCGAGCAGGTCCTTCAGGTCCGAGGTGGGCACGGCTTCGTTGCCATCCAGCCGCACGGCCTTCACCTTGAAACGCTGGCCCCTCTGGACGCGGTAGGTGAGCCGGATCTCCTCGGGCGCCT
The DNA here is from genome assembly GCA_018269025.1 of Acidobacteriota bacterium. GTDB lineage: Bacteria > Acidobacteriota > Holophagae > Holophagales > Holophagaceae > JAFDVN01. Next base: position 3,906 of record JAFDVN010000175.1, read on the forward strand.
GCGTCGTGCCCTTGAGCACCTCCATCCGATGATCGCAGACCACCTCCGGATAGCCCTGGGCGACGAAATAGCGCTGGATCGCCCGGTCGCCTTCATCCACCTGGTCCTGTGAATAGCGCTCGGAGCGGGTGAAAGGGAGCAGGTCGGCGAGGCGCTTCTGACCGAAGAAGGCACCGAGGAAATGAGCGCCTTCGGCCTTGAGCTGGACCACGGGACCAGGATGCACCTCCATGCGGAGCGTGCCCGTCGGCGCGTCGAAGGCCAGGGAGAAGGTGCCTTCAAAGCGCTTGTCCTTGATGAAGCGCTTGCGGATGCCCCGCTGGGCGGCCCGGAGCGCGGGGGCGGTCCAGAGCGTCTTGCCGACCTCCACGCCTGCGGCCTTGGATAGCCGCGCGACGGTGTAGGACCCGGACTCACCGGAGAGCAGCATCTCCCGCACGAGGGCGGGCGCGCCGAGATGGAGGGTGAACACGAGCTCCGCGTCCCCATCTTTCTGCGCGGCGACGGTGGCATCGGGATAGCCGCCTTCCTGGAGCCTTCGTTCGGCCCGGGACCGCAGGTCTTCCATGCGGAGCGGGCCCACGCGAATGCCTTTGCGGAGCTCGAAGAGGAAATTCCGGCGTAGCGCCTTGGGCACCGCGTCGCCCTCGAAGCGCCACGCGCGGATGGGCGTCCAGGCCTCCAGGTGGATGACGGCCACCACGCCGCCCGTTCCAGGTTCGAGGTGGCCTTCGGCGACTTTGAATCGGTCCGTGAGGCGCAGGGCCTCCAAAGCGGTCGCGAAATCAGCTTGGCTTAGGTTCGTGCCGGGCCGAAGGCCCAGCGCCTTGGTGGCGAGGAGCCGGTCATCGCCGTTGCCGCCCTCGAACTGAATCGCGAC
>JAFDVN010000176.1 GCA_018269025.1 Acidobacteriota bacterium
CCGCCATCCTCTTCGAGAACGACTGGCAGCGGCGCACCACCGCCGAAAAGAGCCCCCAGCTCACCTACCTGGAGCATCCGCCCCGCTAAAGGATCAGAACAGCGGGCGCAGGAAATGCAGGAACACGCCCGCGAGAACCGCCGCCATCGGAATCGTGAGCACCCAGGCGACAAGGATGTTGCCGGACCCACCCCATCGCACGGCCGAGACATTCATGCTCGTGCCCGCGCCCGTCATCGCCCTGGCCTCGAATCGTGAACGCCCAGGGCTACATTCCCGCCAAGAGCCGTGAGATCTCGGCAAGGGAGCAGATCCGCCGCCTCCGCCAGGGAATGTCCGGAGTGGATGGTCTGGACAACCTCTACCTAAAGAACCATCGCGAGGGGCCCTCATCGCGCAAATGGTTCCTATCCGTCACAAGGAGTTCACAGCCCTGCGGGAACCTTGCTGAGACCGGATGCACGGTTCCTCATTTTCGGAGACTCCATGAAACGCGGCTTTCTCGCACCCCTCGCCATCCTCGTCGCGGCCTTGCCCGCCGTGGCCCAGGACGCCTCCCTTGACGCGCGGCCCAAGGTCAGTGGCCTCATCCAAGTCTGGTACACGCAGATGATGGATAGCAACCTGCGCCACGACGCCCTGGCCACGACCAACGGCAATAAATACTACGACCTTTCCGGCAACTGGACCGAGAACGGCTTCCTCATTCGCCGCTCGGAAATCCATGTTTCCGGCAAGATCTCCCACGCGGAAGGCTTCAGCTACGAGATCAACCTCGATCCCAGCATCAACACGAGCGCCGGAAACCCGACCATCCTCCAGGACGCCACCATCTCCTACAAGAACGGCGGTTTCGGCCTCACGATGGGCCAGTTCAAGGACCAGCGCACTTTTGAAGGCATCCAAAGTTCCTCGACTCTCATCTTCGCCGAGCGCAGCCAGCTTGGCCGCCGCCTGGGCGATAAGCGAGACCGCGGCCTCGCGGCCTCCTTTGCCTTCGGCGATGAGGACCTTGGCGTGAAGCTGACGGGCGCGGTGTTCAACGGCATGACCGACGCGACTTCGGGCAAGACGAACGATGTGAACGCCCAGAAGGACTTCGTCGCCCGCGCTGACTTCACTATCGGCAAGGTCCAGAAGTTCGGCGTGTGGACCCTCCAGGGCGGCACGGACCAGGCGGATAAGGGCACCCTCACCCCCCTCGCCTTCGCCGGCGCGAACGCCCCCTCCGCCGCGGATGCCCTCGATAACAAGGACAAGACCCAGCAGTACGGCGCCTTCTACCTATGGGACGACGGCTCCTGGCACTTCGATGGTGAGGTCGCCACGGGCAAGGTCGGCCGCTTGGCCCCCACCGTCGGCCCAACCGCCGGCGCCGCCAAGCGCGAGGCCCTGGACCAGAAGTTCCTTGGCTATTACGCGACGGCCGCCTACACGACGGGCGCCCACACCTTCGCTCTCCGCTACGATTTCATGAACTACAACCAGGGCGACGACTGGTACACGGCCTACGATCCCTACACCGAGTCCGCGCCCGGCGTGTCCCGTGGTGGCGACTACACCCCCAAGTACGAGGAAGTGACCATCGGCTACACCTATGCCTTCAATCCCGCGGTGTTTAAGGCCGCCAACCTGAAGGTCAACTACATCCACCGGTCGAAGAACTTCCTCGCCCCCGGGGCAGGTCAGAGCGGCGAGCAGGGCGGCGATAGCGCCATCATGGCCCTCCAGGTCGCCTTCTGATTTGAAATCGCCAACGGAAAGAGCCCCGGGGCCCCCGGGACTTTTTCCGTCCGATCCGCCCTGAGGCCGGGGATCGCCCTTCCTCCCCAGGCTATATCGGCATCTTGAAGGTGAACGCAGCGCCTTTGCCTACCTCGCTCTCCAGTGAGATCTCGCCGCCCATGAGGCGGGCGAGGTGCTTCACGATGGCGAGGCCCAGGCCCGTGCCCGGCACGGCACGGGCGGAGGCAGTTCGGTAGAATCGCTCGAAGACGCGGGTCTGCTCCGACTCAGCGATGCCCGGGCCCTGGTCGGATACGACCCAGCGGAGCCGCGTCCCTTCCCTGGTGGCTTCCAAGCGCACTTCGGAGCCCTCAGGGCTGAACTTCACCGCGTTTGATAGAAGGTTCTCTAGGAGCTGATGAAGCCGAAGGGGATCGGCCTTGATACGCGCGGTTTCCAAATCCGGAGCCAGATCCAGGCTTAGCGTGACTCCTTTGGCGCGGGCCTGGACGGTGACATCCTCCGTGAGCTCCCGAGCGAACGCCGCGACGCGAATGAGCCGGGGATCCAGCACCAGCGCGCCCGTCTCGATGCGGGACAGCTCGGAGATGTCATTGAGCAGCAGGGTCATCTTTTCCACGGAACGGAAGATGCTCTTCAGGCTGGATTCGCCCTCCGTCCCTACCGAGCCGCCGTCTTGCAGGTTCTCCGCGGCGACATGGATGGCCGTCACGGGCGTCTTCAGCTCGTGGCTCACATTTGAGAGGAACTTTTGGCGGGTCGTCTCCAGCGCCTCCATGCGGGTGATGTCGTCGAGCGTGATGAGCACGCCGCGCGCCTCCAGCCCCGCCTGGAAAGGCAGGGCGCGCACCCGGAGCACACGAGGCTCGCGCCCCAGGGTCCACTCGGCGGGGGCACCCCCGAAAGCGCCCTCGAGCCGGGCCAGGGATTCTGGGTCCCGGAAGGCCTCGGCCAGACCCGCGCCTCCTGATAGGTGGCTGCCGGATCCCAGCAGTAGGATGGCGGCGGGGTTGGCCTGGAGCAGGCGGCGGTCCTCGCCGAAAACGAGAACGCCCTCCCGCAGACTCGCGAGGATGCCGCGCCGCAGTTGATCCTCCCGGTCTGCCCGGTTGCGGAGCTGGAGGTTCTCTTCCTCCAGCCACCGCATTGCGCGATGGTGTGGGCTTTCGATGCGGAGCAGTTGGTAGAGCAGGAGGCCGAGACCCAAGGCCAACATGGAACCGCCCAGGAGCAGCTTCAGCGGGTGGGGCAACAGGAACGCGAGAATCCCTCCTGCAAGGGCGAGTGCCAGGGAGAACAGGGGCGGTGTAATCCGGAGCGGTGCGGACATGCTGCCAGATTAAGGGTTTTCGCGCGTTTTTCTTGTGAACTCGCTGAATTCCCTTTCCTCATTGCGAGCGGGCGAAGAAGAGCCAGAGCGCCCAAAATGAGGAGAGGTGGGCCTGAACGAAGCTAAGATCCAAGCGCTACCCACGGAGCGGGGAGCATCAGAAGGTCAAGGGTGACATCAATCCCATGGATGCCGTCCTTCCTGTCCTCGATCCCGAGGCCATTTGGCGCGGTGAGCCGTAAAATTTGGTCACTGGTCACTGGTCACTGGTCACTGGTCACCGGACAAGCGGAAACCGGTAGCCGGATTAGAACAGCGGGCGAAGGAAGTGCAGGAACACTGAGGCGAGTACGGCGGCCATGGGAATGGTTAGGATCCACGCGACGAGGATGTTGCCGGCCACGCCCCAGCGAACTGCCGAGACATTCATGCTCGCGCCCACGCCCATGATGGAGCCTGTGATCACATGGGTGGTGCTGACCGGGATGCCCAGGTGCGCCGTGAAGAACAGCACGGCGGCCGCGCTGGTCTCGGCGGCGAAACCGTGGATGGGGCGGAGTTTGACGATCTTGGTGCCCATGGTCTTGATGATCTTCCATCCACCGGAGGCCGTGCCGAGCGCCATCGCCGCGGCACAGGCCAGCTTCACCCAAAGTGGAACCGCCACATGCGCGCCTGTCGCTCCGAGCTTTCCGTAGGTGATCAACGCCAGGGCGATGATGCCCATGGATTTCTGGGCGTCGTTGGTGCCGTGGGCGAAGGCCATGGATGCCGCGCTCAGCATCTGAAGCCTGCGGAAGGACTTGTTCACCTTGTGGCCGTTGTACCTGCGGCAAATCCAAAGGATGACCACGATCAAGAGCATGCCGATCAGGAATCCAAGCAGTGGGGAAATGAATAGGAACTCCGCCACTTCTTCCAGCTTGGCCGTGTGAAGTTTCGAGACCCCGGCTTCGGCAACCACCGCGCCGGCGAGCGCGCCGACCAGCGCGTGGCTCGAACTTGAGGGGATGCCGAACCACCAGGTGATGATGTTCCAGGCGAGGGCCGCCAGGACGGCGGAGGCCACCACCGCCGGCACGACGAACTGGGCGTCCGCGATGCCCTTCGCCACGGTGATGGCCACCTCCGTGCCCATGAGGGCTCCGGCGAAGTTGAGGACCGCAGCCATGAAAATGGCGTAGCGGGCCGGCATCACGCCGGTGGACACCACCGTGGCGATGGCGTTCGCCGTGTCATGGAAGCCGTTGCTGTAGTCGAAGACCAGGGCCGCCAGGACGATGAGAGCGAGTGCGAGCTCGGGATGAAGCATGCGGTCGGCTCAGGCGTTGCGCATGACGGTGGAGCCGACGGTCTGGGCGACGCGCTCGACGCGGTCCGTCGCCTCCTCGATGGTCTCCAGGATCTCCTTCCACTTCATGAGCTCGATGGGATCCTTGGGATCGTCGAAGATCTGGGCCAAAGCCCCGTGGTAAAGGCTGTCAGCCTTGTTTTCCAAGGCATGCACATGCCGGATCCGGGTCCGGATATCCGCCACATTGTCCATTTTCCTCAGGCTTCCGATGAGCTTCACCGTTTCCTGGGCGCCTTCCACGATGACGCTGGAGAGTTGTGTGGCGGCCGGCATGATGCGTTCGATCCGGTAGAGCACCAGGCGTTCGCAGACGGCGTCCATGCAGTCAGCCACATCATCCATGCAATGGGCCAGGTCCAGGATGTCTTCCCGTTCGATGGGCGTGACGAAGGTCTGGTTTAGCTTGTCCACGATCTGGTGCGTGATTTCATCGCCCTTATGTTCCAGATCCTTCATTTGCCGCCGCAGCTCCGCGTAGCGGGCGGGATCGCCGCTGCGCAGTTCCCGGTCGAATAGCTGCGCCGCTTCCAGGATGTTGGCGGCGGAGGCTTCCAGGAGTTCGAAGAACACCATCTCGCGGGGCTTCAGCCAGCGCATGAGGGCGTTGAGGGACATGGGGACTCCATTAGTAATGCGGGCTTCCCATTATCCCGGTCTCGGGCCCGGGCGGGAAGGGTGGAATGTCACTCGATGCTTCCCAATCTGTAGCCCACTCCCACCACGGTCTCGATCAGGTCCCCGGCCTTTCCCAGCTTGGATCGCACCCGCCGGACATGCGCGTCAATGGTGCGGCTTTCTCCGAGGTATTCAAGACCCCAGACCTGCTGGAGAATGCGCTCCCTCCCGAGCACCCGCCTTGGGTTCTTGATGAAATAGGCGAGCAGTTCGAATTCCCGGCGGGTGAGGTCCGCTGGGGTGCCATCCACCCGGGCGAGATGCATGTCCAGGTCCACCATGATGGGCCCGAAGGTGAGGACCTGGCCGTGGGCAGTGTCCTCGATGAAGGCCGCGCGGCGCAGGATGGCCCGGACGCGCGCCACCATTTCTCGGACTGAGAAAGGTTTGGAGATGTAGTCATCCGCCCCGAGTTCTAGCCCAAGGATGCGGTCAATCTCCTCGTTCCGCGCCGTGACAAGCACCACCGGAAGAGCGCGCATCCTTCCTCCGCGTATGGCGCGCAGGACATCGAGTCCGTCCATGTCAGGGAGGGTGAGGTCCAGTAGGGCCACATCGAGCTTGCAGCCGGGGGCCTGGATCGCCTTGAGCGCGTCCATTCCCGTGGCATACGCGGACACGGTGAATCCCTCCCGCTTGAGGTGCTGTTCCATGCCGCTGCGGATGTCGGCGTCGTCTTCGAGCAGGAGAATGGCGGGCATGGGCTAGGGGGGGTCCTGGAGGTGAGGGTGTTTCACATTGCGGCCCTCGAGGATGAACAGCACCTCTTCCGCGATGTTGGTGGCCTGGTCCGCGATGCGCTCCCAGTTCTTGGCTACCAGGATGAGGTGGGAGGCCCTCTCGATGCAAAGGGGGTCTCCGAGCATGCGCCGTAGCAGGTCGCGGTAGATGTCCATGTAAAGGGTGTCCACCTGGTCATCGGCCGCGATCACGGCCCTCGCCAGCGCGGCGTCCCCCCGAACGAAGGCGTCCACGGCCTGTCTTACCATGTCCCGCGTGTCGCGCCCAAGGCGCTCCATGGCCTCGGCCGGTAGCACCAGGGGTTGCGGGTTCAGGAGCTTGGCTCGACGCGCGATGTTGCAGCAGTGGTCGCCGATGCGTTCGATCTCAGGAATGATCTTGAGCGCGCTGGCCACCAGGCGGAGATCCCGCGCCACGGGCGCCCCGAGGGCGAGCAGGTCAATGCAGCTCTTGTCGAGCTTCAATTCCTGCTCATCCACGCTCGCGTCCAGCGCGCTCACGCGGTCCGCCAGATCGTCGCGGCGCTCCAGCAGCGAACGAAGGGTCAAATCCAGCATCCATTCCACCTGTCCGGCCATGGCCGTCAGGCCCTCCCGCAGGTGCTTCAGGTCCTCGTCGTAGTGGCGGTTCATCAGCCAAACCTCCCGGTGATGTAGTCCTCGGTCATGGGTTTTCCCGGGTTGGTGAAGATGGTCTCCGTCGGACCCTCCTCAACCAGCTCGCCCAACCAGAGAAAGGCGGTCCGGTCGCTGGCGCGCGCGGCCTGTTGCATGTTGTGGGTGACGATCACGATGGTGAGTTCCCGTTTCAAATCGAAGAGCAGCTCTTCGATCCTGGCGGTCGCGATGGGGTCCAGCGCGGAGCAAGGCTCATCCATGAGCAGCACTTCGGGTTGGACCGCGAGAGCCCGCGCGATGCAGAGGCGTTGCTGTTGGCCTCCGGAGAGCCCTTGAGCGGAATCGGCAAGCCGGTCCTTCACCTCGTCCCACAGGGCGGCCTTCCGAAGCCCGTCCTCCACGGCCCCATCCAGGTCTGATCGTCCGCGGACGCCGAAGAGCCGAGGGCCGAAGGCCACATTGTCATAAATGGATTTCGGGAAGGGGTTGGGCTTTTGGAACACCATGCCAACCCGGCGGCGCAGCTCAACCTCGCGCATGGCCATGAGATCCCGACCGTCGAGTTCGATCCGCCCCGTCACCTTGGCGGGACCGCTCAGCTCGTGGATGCGGTTGAAGCATTTTAGGAAGGTGCTCTTTCCGCAGCCCGAGGGCCCGATGATGGCCGTCACCTGGTTGGCGGGGATGTCCAGGCTGACCCCCTTCAGGACCTCCTTGGGGCCGTAGGCGACGCGTAGATTCTCCGCGCGCAGCCTTGCCCGGTCGGTGGGGTGGAGCGGGGCCTCCATCACGGGCTCGATCAGGATGCTATCGGGCATGGCGTTTCAACCTCCGGTCCAGCAGGCGGACCACGATGTTCATCACGAGCAGAACGAGCACCATCACCGCCGCGGTGCCGGCGGCGATCTCGCGGGCGTCGGGCAGCGTTCCGTCCGAGACCACATACCAGAGGTGCACGGCGAGGGTCTCGCCAGGCGCCTTCAAGCTGAAGTCCGGGTAAGTCATGCTTGTGTTGGTGCCAGCGGTGAAGACCAGCACCGCGCTTTCCCCGAAGGCCCGCCCTGCGGCCAGGACGGTGCCCGTGAGCAGTCCGGGAGCAGCCGCGGGCAACAGCACGCGCAAGATGGTTTGAAGCTTGGTCGCGCCCAGGCCGTAGCTGGCCTCCTTCATTTCCTGGGGCACGCCTCTCAGGCTCAGTTCCGTGACCCGCGTGAGGATCGGGATATTGAGCATGGCCAAGGCGCACGCTCCGGACCGGATGGAAAAGCTCCAGTCCAGGGCCTGCACGAAGACCATGAGGCCGAAGAGCGCCAGCACGATGGAGGGCGTGGCCGAAAGGGTTTCAACGCAGAGCCTGAAAAACCCCGTCAAGCGCCCTTCCTTCGCGTACTCGGCCATGTAGATGCCCGCGCCGATCCCGATGGGCAGCGAGCCCGCCAGGGACAAGGCCACGAGGTAGATCGAGTTGAAGAGCTGGGGGCGGACGCCGCCGCCTGCGTCAAGGGTCTCCGGCATTTTCGAGAGGAAGCCCCAGTTCAGGACGGGCCAGCCCTGTTTCAGGATGGCTCCCATCACCACGAGCAGGGCCGCGATGAATCCGAGGGCCACCGCCCAGAGCGCCACCTTCATGGCCCCGTCCATGATGCGGGCCGAGAGCCGGGGGCGGAGGTCGAGTTTCTTCACGCGCGCCTCCGGGAAAGGCGACGCGTGAGCAGGATGGAGCCCATGGTGAGGAGGTAGAGCAACAGGCCCAGCGCGAAGAGCACATTGTTCCAGGCTGAATGGGCCGCCGTGTTGGGCAGTTCTTGCACCAGCTCCGTCGTGAGGGTGGACGCGGGCGTGAAGAGGAAGCGCAGCAGGGGCGTCCTGTCCGTGAGATCGCGCATGAGGCTGATCCATTGCGGGTTGTTGCCAATGACCATTTGGATGGCCATCGCCTCGCCGATGGCCCGGCCCATGCCGAGCACCACCGCAGTCACGAGGCGTGGCCAGGCGGCGGGAATGAGCACGCTCGCGATGCTCTGCCAGGTGGTGGAGCCCAAGGCCCTCGCGCCTTCATCCAGTGAGCGGGGCAGGGCCTCGAAGGCATCCATCGAGAGACTCACGATGGTTGGGACGATCATCACCGTGAGAATCAGTGCTGAGGCGAGGAAGCCGGCCGAGGGCTGTCCATCCAACCATCGGTCACCAAGGAAGGGCAATAGCGTCGCGAGGCCGAAGATGCCGTAGACGACAGAGGGGATGCCCACCAGAAGATCCATGGCCTGCCGCATCACCGCCCGCATCCACCTTGGCGCGATTTGGGTCACGAACACGGCCGTGAGAACGCCCAGGGGACCGGCCAGCGCGATGGAGAGGCCCACCACGGTGAAGGAGCCGAAGATGAAGGGCAGGACGCCGAACCGGTCCTGGGTGGGGCTCCAGTCGAGACCCAGGAAGACTTCGCGCAGTGAAAGGACGCGGTCCGTGTTGCCCGGGAGAGCGATGAAGGCCCCCGCGCCGCGCCACGCGAGGAAACCTATCAGGCTGAAGATCAGCGCCACCAGCACGAGGGTGGAAATGAGGAAGAGCGTGCCCGCGCCCCGGTCCGCCCAAAGCGACAGGGGAAGCCTGGGCCGACTGGAGAATGACTTAGGGAATGAGCGGCTCAAATCAGAGCTTCGTCTTCAGCTTCGCGGCAAGGGAAAGGGGCATGTAGCCGGCCTTGGGCACGACCCCATCCTGGAAGGAAGAGCTGAGGATGAACTTCAGGAAGTCTTCCGCCACCGCCAGGGTCTTGGCGTCGGTCTTGGCGGGGTTCAAGTAGGCGTGGCCGTAGGAAAAGAGCGGATATTTGCCCGCCTTCACATTCTCCGCAGTGCAAAAGGCGCCGTTGTAAGAGACGGCCGCGACCTTGCCCTTGTTCTTCTCAGCAAAGTCCAACTCCACGAAGGCGATGGCGCCCTTGGTGGTGCTGGTGGCGGTGAGCACCGCGCCGCTGGAGTCCATGATCAGCTGGTCGCTGGTGAAGGGCTTGCCATTGAGCACGGTCTTCAGTTGCACGGCGCGGGTGCCGCTGGATTCGGGGCGGTTGACCCTGATGATCCTCATGTCGGCGCCGCCCACCTGGTTCCAGTTCGTGATGGCTCCGGTGAAGAGGGCCTCCGCCTGTCGCGCGTTGAGGTCGCGCACGCTGACGGAAGGGTTCACCACGAGCGTGAAGGGCTCGATGACGATGTCGTGGTTACGGATTCCAGCCTTCACCTGGTCCTGAGTGGCGTAGACATCGGAGATGCCGATGGTGCAATTGCCGGCGGCGACCTGATTGAGGCCGGTCATGGAGCCGCCGCCGCTGATGGCGATCTGCACGCCGGGGTGGGACTTCATGTACATTTCGGCGGCGCGTTTCACGAGCGGACCAAGGGCGGTCGAGCCCATGACCGTGATGGTCTGAGCTTGGGCCTCAGTTGCGGCGATCGCGGCGACCACCAGTGCGAGGGTCTTCAGGGTCATGGCAGGTTCCTCCTGCCGACCAGCATCCGAACGGTGGGGAACAGGAGAGTGGCGGGGGAGTGAATTCCGTGTGACTTGCCCAGGAGCGGGTCCAACATACGGCCTTTGCAAGGCTTAACACGGCCCCCCGCTTGCGCCCAGGGCGGAGACCATGCATACTGCCCCGGTCGGACAGGCCGGAGCCGGTTCCCGCGCACCCCCGCCCGACGCCGCGAGATCCCCCTGAGGGAGCCCGTCGGCGGGACAGCCCGCCC
>JAFDVN010000177.1 GCA_018269025.1 Acidobacteriota bacterium
GCCATGCGCCTTCTGCCCGCCCTTCTCCTGCTTTCGCTGCCCCTGGCGGCGCAATCCAACTTGACGCCCTACCTCCCCGGGCACGACCGGGACCTCTACCACCAGCAGAAGGAGGCCCACAAAGGCGAGGCCACAGTGGAGATCGTGGGCACCCTGAGCAAGGAGGAGTTGCGGCAGATCCGCTTCCAGGAATTCATGGCCTGGTTCATCCCGGATCTGCACCGCTTCCTGGGCCGCTACGGCAGCGTCGCCACGCCGGTGCCGGAGGCGATCCGACTCACGGAGCCGCCGATCCAGGCGAAGGTCTACCCGATCGGCAAGGCGGACTACTGAACCATCAGCTTGGGCAGAAGGGCGGCGGCCTGATCCCGGGCGAGCCGCGCGGCTTCCACGGCGTGGTGGGCCGCGTCCGCGGAAGCCTGCTCCGGCGTGAGCAGGGCTTCCAGTTGATCCCGCAGGCGCGCGACGCCGCCTCCGGAGTCCGGAAGATGGCGATCCGCGGCGGCGTTCAGGATGTCCAGGAAGCAGCGCAGGCCATCGCAGGCGGCGGAGGTGATGGCCTGGGGGCTCCGGCCATCCACCTCCAGGGCCAGAGCGGTGGCGAGGAAGCGAAGCCCCTCCTCGAAGCGGCCCTGCAGGGGACCCCCCGCTCCGGCGGGAATGGGTTCCGGACTCACGCGTTCTGGGGTTCGCTAGGCGCGAGGAACGGGGCTAGCCCCGGCGCGGCGACTTTGGCGGTCTCGGGCTCGACGGGGTATTCGCCCGTGAAGCAGGCGTAGCAGAAGCCTTCGCCCTTGAGATCGTCCTGCACCGCCTCCTGCAAGTCATCCAGCGTCAGGTAGCCCAGGGAATCCGCGCCCACAAAGGCCCGAATCGCTTCCGTCGTGTTGCCGCTCGCGATGAGCTGTTCCCGGCTCGGCGTGTCAATGCCGTAGAAGCAGCTATGGGTGGTCGGCGGGCTGGAGATCCGAAGGTGCACCTCCTTCGCGCCGGCGTCCTTCATCATCTGGACGATCTTCTTGCTCGTGGTGCCGCGCACGATGCTGTCATCCACGAGCACGACGCGCTTGCCCTTCACGAGGCTACGGATGGGGTTCAGCTTCACCTTCACGCCGAAGCTGCGGATGCTCTGCTTGGGCTCGATGAAGGTGCGGCCCACATAGTGGTTGCGGATCATGCCGAACTCGAAGGGAATGCCGCTCTCCTCCGCGTACCCGAGCGCCGCGGCGACGCCGCTATCCGGCACGGGCACGACCATGTCGGCTTCCACCGCGTGGCGTTTGGCGAGGAGGCGGCCCATGGCGCGGCGCGTGGCAGCGACGGTGCGGCCGTAGACGAGGCTGTCGGGCCGGGCGAAGTAGACATGCTCGAAGACGCAAGGCTTGCCCTGGACCTTCGGGCGGGGGAACTCGCTCGAACAGCCTCCCTTGCGGCAGATCACCAGCTCGCCCGGCTCCACATCCCGGGTGTACTCCGCGCCGACAAGGTCGAAGGCGCAGGTTTCCGACGCGAAGACGACGCCTTCCCCCAGCGCGCCCATGGCCAGTGGGCGGAAGCCGTGGGGATCGCGGGTCGCCATGAGCGCGTCCTCGGTGAGGATGAGCAGGCTGAAGGCGCCTTCGATCTGGCGCAGGGCGTCCACCACCGCGCCTTCCACCGAATCCGCCTGGGAGCGGTTGATAAGGGCAAGGATCACTTCCGAATCGCTGGGGCTCGTGAAAGTGTGGCCTTCCTCGATAAGCTTCGTCCGCAGACGCTCGGTGTTCGTCAGGTTGCCGTTGTGGCAGAGCGCGACCTGCCCGAAGCGGCCATGGATGAGGAAGGGATGGGCCGCGCTCGCCACATTGCCGCCCGTCGTGCTGTAGCGCGTGTGGCCGATGGCCGCGTCCCCCGGCAGGGAATCCAGGATCGTCTCGCCGAAGATGTCGGCCACATAGCCCTGGTCCTTATGGAGGTGCAGGTCGCCCTCATGCCGGGAGCAGATGCCGGCGGCCTCCTGGCCCCGGTGTTGGAGCGCGTAGAGCCCGAGGTAGGTCTGGCGGGAGGCCTCCAAAGCCGGACTGATGCCGAACACTCCGCATTCATCCCTGAACGGCATGGCGCCCCCAAACAACCATTGTAAACGGTGGGAACCCAAAGCCGTAGCAGAGACACTTGGGTTCATATCCTGGAGTCCCTTTGCGCCTTTCTCTCGTCACCCTTCTCCTCCTTGCGCCCGCCCTCCGGGCGGATGGCCTCGCCGATCTCCGCGCCGCGCTCCAAAAACTGCCCGCGACCCAAAGCGTCCATGCGACGGCCCAGGTGAACCTCTGGAGCCGCAACGGCAAGGGGAAGTCCGCCAAGATCACCCAGGGCCAGGCCCATCTGCGGCTCCAGGAAACCCCCTCCGGCCTGGGGCTCGAATGGGATCAGGCGGAGTTGCACCGCATCCAGGCCGCCTCGGATGCCAAGGACCAAGGTCCAAAGCGGGCCATGGGCGCGCTGGATGCCGAAAAGGCCACCGCCCTTCTGGACGCCGCCAAGAGCCTGCTCCAGGGTTTGAAGAACGCCAGCCTCCAGCAGGACCGGGCCGACACTTGGCAGGGCCACCCGGCGCGGTTGCTCGTCTTCACCGTGGATGACCTGAAGGACATGACGGAATCCGACCGCAAGCACCTGAAGAGCTACACCCGCACCGTGAACGTGTGGATGGGAGCGGATGGCGTGCCCCTCGCCGCCAAGTCCCAGATGGACCTCAAAGGCAGCTTCTTCCTCATCAGCTTCGAATCCCACACGGAGGCGAGCCGGACCTACACCCGGGTGGGCGACCGGCTCGTCGCCACCCACGAAGAGACCCTCGATTCCGGATCCGGTGCGGGCGAATCCAGTGAATCGAAGACGGTGACGGACCTGAAACTCTAGCGGAGCACCGTCACAGCGGCCGCATCGGCGGGGCCAGCCGGTTCCTTGGCCCAGGTGTCCAGGGTGCCCAGCAGGGCCGTGCCGTCCTGGGGCGGGGCCGCGCTGGTGAGTCGGCCCGCGGATTCCAAGTGCAGCTCCACCCGCGCCAAATCACCGCCTCTCGGTTGCGCCGTGAGATCCATCACCGCCAGGGTGCGCGGCGCGATCTCGGCCATCGCCACGCTGGCGACGAGGCCCTTCGGCGTCCGCAAGCCCCAGAAGGGGAGCGGCCTTCCGCCCACCGTCACGCGCACGCTCGTGCGCGATGCCTGGGGCACGGGCGTGGACAGGAAGAGCAGGCTCGGCGCCCGGGCGAGGATGAGGGCTTCCGCGACGCGATCTTCTCCGGCAACCGGCCGGATCACCCAGCCGCCCAGACGGGGTTTCTGCACCCGGTTGAAGCTGCGCGTCGGCAGCGTCGTGTCCACGGTGAAGCGGCCCTCCACCGGAGCTTCGCTTCCCCGGAACCAGAGTTTGAGCCGGTAGTGGAGACCCTGGGCTGGGGCCGGAAGGGCGATCAGGAGAAGAAGGAGCCAGCGCACCCCCCAAGAATGCCATGCTGGGGCGATGCCGCTCTGTTTCGATCTGGATGGCACCCTCGGCAGCTTCGGCGGCGGCTA
>JAFDVN010000178.1 GCA_018269025.1 Acidobacteriota bacterium
GAGGTGCTTCGGGTGCCGCTCGGCCTCGCGTTCACGGTGGATCAATTGGCGTCGGAAGTCGGCAGCCACCACCTCGCGGCTTTCGATGAGGAAGGCCACATCCTTGGCTGCCTGATGCTCACGCCGCACGAGGGCGGAGAGATCCAGATGCGGCAGGTGGCGGTGAAGCCTGAGATGCAAGGCACGGGATTGGGGCGTGCGCTGGTGGTGGAGGCGGAGCGCAAGGCGCGGGAGCTGGGCTTCACGCGCATGATGCTCCACGCCCGGGACAAGGCCATCGGATTCTACGAGCGACTCGGCTACGGCCGGGAAGGTGATCTGTTCATCGAAGTCGGCATCGTGCATCAGCAAATGGCAAAAGAAATTTGAACAGGGATGAAGGGGATGAAGGGGATGGGCCGATCTCATCCCCTTCATCCCCTTTATCCCTGTTAATACTCGTTCGCCAGTTCCGTTGCCCGCACCTGTTTCTCGAAGGCTTGGAAGACGGGCGCGCCCGCCTTCTGCGCGATCCATTCGGCGACTCGGATGCCATCCACGGCGGCGCTGGTGATGCCGCCGGCGAAGCCCGCGCCTTCGCCGCAGGGGTAGAGACCCGGATGGCTCGCGCTCTGACCATCCTCGTTCCGTAGGAGCTGGATAGGGCTGCTCGTGCGGCTTTCGATTGCGAGGAGCAGCGCCTGGCCGGAGGCGAAGCCGTGAATCTTCTGATCGAAGACCGGCAGTGCGCCCTTCAGCTGTTCCAGGATGAAATCCGGTAAGCAAGTCGCGAGATCCGCGCCCACGGCGAAGGGTCGGAAGCTCGTCGAAGGCAAATGCCCGGAAGCGCGGCCCTTCAGGAAATCCTTCACGCTCATGGCCGGCGCGCCGTAGGTCTCGCCCGCGGCGCGGTAGGCGGCCTGTTCCCACTTCCGCTGGAAGTGCATCCCCGCGAGCAGGTGGTCGCTGCCGAAGTCGGAAGGGTTGATTTTGGCGACGAGGCCACTGTTGGCGAAACCCGAATCTCGCGCGGCGTTGCTCATGCCGTTGACGACGACGCCGCCTTCTTCGGAGGTGCACTGGATGACTTCGCCACCGGGGCACATGCAGAAGCTGTAGGCCGCGCGGTTCACGCCGAAATTGCAGGTGAGGCGGTAGTCCGCGGGCGGAAGACTGGGATGACCCTTGCTAGGTCCGTACTGGGAACGGTCTATGAGGTCCTGGGGGTGTTCCACCCGCACACCCATGGCGAAGGGCTTCTGGCGCATGGCGACGCCGTGGCGGTGGAGCATCTCGAAGGTGTCCCGGGCGCTGTGGCCTGGCGCGAGCACGAGCGCATCGCAGGGGATGCGCTCGCCGTTCCCGAGCACCGCCGCGACGACGCGACCTTCCTTCACCTCGATGTCCGCCAGGGGCGACTTCCATCTGTAGACCGCGCCCCGGGCTTCGGCCTCTTTGCGGATGAGCACGGAACATTTGCGGATCACATCCGTGCCCACATGGGGTTTGGCGAGGTAGGCGATGCGTGGGCTCGCGCCGTAGCGCACGAAGGTGTCAATGACATAGCGCGTGGCCGGGTGGCCGATGCGCGTCGTGAGCTTGCCATCGCTGAAGGTTCCGGCTCCGCCTTCGCCGAACTGGGCGTTGGCTTCGGCGTTGAGCCGCCCGTGCTTCCACAGGTCGCTGATGCCCTGAACGCGCTCGCTCATGGAAGGCCCCCGCTCCAGCACGATGGGCTCCACGCCGTAGTCCAGCAGACGCAACGCGCAAAAAGTTCCCGCAGGGCCACTGCCGACGATGACGACGCGGGGCTTGGCGGTGAGGGGCGCGACCGTGTATTCCGCGTGGAGCGGTGCCGCTTCCAGCTTGGCACCGGGGGGCAATTCAACCTCGGACAGATCCCGGTCCGTCTCGAAGCTGAGGGCCGCGAGGAAGCGGATGGAGCCCTTGTGCCGCGCGTCGAGGCTGCGGCGTTCCAGTGTCACCGAGCGGTATTCGGACGGCTTGCCGCCCAGGGCATGGGCCAGGGGCTTCGCGAGATCCAGCTTCTCCTCGCCCAGGGCGAGAGGGAAATTCGTGATGAGGCGGCGCATCGGCCCTCCGGCGAAAGGCTTCCAACGGGAAGCAAAGCCAGAACCAGTGTACCCTCTTGGCTTTTGGGATGCCCATGCGCCGCGCCCTTCTGCTCCTGACTGCTCTCCCCGTGATCGCCCAGGTCGCGGCTCCGGCCCAGGTGGCCGCGCCGACCCTCCAAGCGAGCTTTCTGTCCAAGGCCGAGGCCGCAAAGGTGCTCGTGGGCGAGGACTATTTCTCCCTGCTCCACGCACCCGAGCTCCGCGCCAAGACGGGCCTCCCTCTTGTGGGCATGACGACGGAGCAGGCTCGGACTGCCGCCAAGGCCTATTACGCCGCCAGCACCCAGGACTTCACGCCGGAAGAAGAGGCGGCGATCCGCGGCATCCTCGATCACGCGGCCCCCGCGGTCGCCGCGAAGATGCCCCTCATGGCCCGCACGCCCTTCACCTTCATCAAGGCGGGCATCGAAGGCGGCCTGCCCCACACCCGGGGTGCCTGCATCGTGGTGTCGCCGAGGATGACTCAGATCCTTGCCAGGATGGGGGGCCTGGGCGGCAAGGCCCTGGATCAGGCCGCGAACCTCCTGATCCATGAACAGACCCATGTGCTGGAGCGGGAACATCCCGCACTCTTCGCCCAGCTCTTTACGGAGATCTTCGGGTTCCGCGCCATGGCGTCCGTGCCAGATTCGACCTGGCTCGCGGAGCGCCGCGTCGTGAATCCCGATGGTCCTGGACTCGGTTGGGCCTTCCCCGTGCCGGATGGCAAGCGTGTCCGTTGGATTCGCCCGGACCTACTCATCGGCGAGTTGGATCACCCGCGCATGCCCCAGGACTTCAGGCCCATCGCCGTGGATCTCACCGAAAAGGACGGCACCTTCGCGTTGGCCCTGGATGACCAGGGCCAGCCCAAGACGGAGCCGCTGGATTCCGTCGCGGCCTACCGCCAGGCCTTCCCCGGCGTGGAGGAGAACTTCCACCCCAACGAGATCGCGGCTGTGCTGTTCTCCGGCTGGGTGACGGGCACCGGCGAAGCGGCGGCGGCACCCCTCGAAGCCCGCGTCGCCGCCTGGGCGAAATCGGCCCTTCGCTGATCAGCGCGGCGCTTGGCTCACACCTTCCTTGAGTTGATCAGGGCTGGTGAAGGGCGCGGAGCAGGTTCCGCGCCCGCAAAGAAAGCCCGCGGGCTTGTTCAACATCGGAAAGCTGAGATCGGGATTGCCTATTGGCTTGGAAGGGTCCACTAGCAGGATCACCGACTCGGGCAACCAGGCGGTTTGGGTGGCCTTGAAAAGCGGCCCCACCTTCTCGGGATCGCCCACGATGGCCAAGTGGCCCATGCCCTTCTTTGCGCGCATGGCAAGGATGAAGTCGCCCAGCCAGCGACCTTGATCCTCCAGGCGGGCCTGTTCGGAAAGGGTGGCGAGAATCCGATCGGCGCGATTCCGATCGCGAGAGTCTCCCGTGATGGCCTCAAGACGCAGAAGGCTCCGCGCGAAACTGGCGTTGTCATCGAAGGGCAATCGCACTTCCGCGAAGGCGCCCAGATTCGCGGAGGGTTTCCCGAGCGACGCCGCTCGCGCTCGGTAGAGGCCTGATTCGTCGCGGAAGTTCTGCTCGACGGAATCCGCCAAAGCCACCGCTCGGTCGAGGTAGATCGGTTCGCCCGTGGCTTCATGCAGCGCAATGAGGCCTTGGATCATGCCCGCTTGGTCCGCCAGGAAATATCCAGGTTGACCCTCGCCGTGGTGGTAGCCGCCCTTCTCCCAGAGATGGACTCGCGTCCAGGCCTCCGTGGTCCGGGCTTCGCGGAGGAGCGCGGGATCGTCCAGGACACCGGACAAATCCGCCAAGGCCGCGATCATGAGGCCCTGCACTTGCGCGTATCGCCGCGTGTCAATGCGCGGCAGCCCAGCCTTCACGCGCCCGGCATCGTCCATGGCTTGGTAGAGGTGGCCATCCAGCCCGTGCGCGTCCGCGTCCATGGTGGCGCTGAATCCGCCATCTCGGTGCTGCATGAAGCGGCGAAGGAAGGTCAACTCACGCTTGGCATCCTCCAGGAAATCGTCATCGCCCGTCGCGCGGAACGCTTCGGCCAGGTTTCTCAAATAGCCCGCCTGGAGGGTGGTGAGCCGCTCGAAATGCGGTTGGTGCCAATCGGGTCCGGCACTGTATTGAAAGAGGCCTCCCCACACCGGGTCCGTGATACGCCGCTGTTGGGCCAGGGTGTAGAGAGCCCGGAATCGCGCGCCCGCATCGCCACGCCATGCGCGGTCCAGAGCTTCTTCGATGTTCATGGTGATGGGGTATTTTTGGTTGCCCCACCCTCCATAAGAAGGATCAAAAAAAGCATCCAACGCCTTCACGGAATCCGCGAGAGGATCGGGAGCGGTGCCTTGGGACGACTGTTCCGGGGCTTCAAGATCGCCCTCTCCGGCCAAGGCCCGGTTCAACAGGGCTTTGAATTCCTTGGGCTCGATGAATCCGCGCTTGCGGGCCAGCGGGTGGCCATCCGGTGCATAGATCGCCGTGCCCGGCCAGCCGATGTCGCCATACAGTTCCGCCGCGTCCGGATGCTGATCAATGTCCACCCGCACCGGAATGAACTTTGAATCAAGCACCGCCGCCACGCCCGGATCCCCGTAGGTCTTCGCGTCCATCACATGGCACCAGTGGCACCAGGTGGCCACGGCATCCACGAGCACGGGCTTCCCCGCGGATTTGGCTTCGGCGAACGCCGCTTGGGACCAGGGACGCCAATGGATGATCGGTGCCTGGGCATGGAGAAGGGGGACGGCCAAAAGAATCAAAAGGCTACGCATACCTTTGAGATGCCGCCCACGCGATTCACATTCCCGGGGTCAATGGCATCTATCCTCCTAAGGATGGGGTGGACCATGTCTCACAACTTGAACCGGGCCGTGGTGGCAGGCGGCACGGGCCTTATTGGGCGCAGGCTCGTCGCGGAGCTATTGCTTCAGGGGACTTCCGTGACGGTGCTCTCCCGCGACCCCGCGGGGGCGAAGGTGCCCGAAGGCGCAGAGGCCCGAAGCTACGGCGAACTTCGCTCCTCCCTGGAGGGCGCGGATGCGGTCTTCAACCTCGCGGGGGCGAGCATCGCCGGAAGGCGGTGGACACCCGCCTACAAGCGCGAACTGGTCTTCAGCCGGGTGGATACGACGCGCCGGATCGTCGAGGCCATCGCCGACTGCGCCCAGAAGCCTCCCGTGCTCGTGAACGCCTCCGCCATCGGTTGGTATGGCCCGAGGAACGCCACGCCCATTGATGAGACGGCGGAGTCGGGCTCCTCCTTCCTGGCCTCCCTGTGCCGGGATTGGGAGGCCGCCGCGGAGCGCGGTTCGGAGTTTGGCCTGCGGGTCGTGAGGCTCCGCACCGGCGTCGTGCTGGCGAAGGAGGGTGGCGCACTTCCCAAAATGGCGTTCCCCGTGAAGCTCTTCCAAGGAGCGAAGCTCGGGCGGGGGGATCAGGGTTTCAGTTGGATCCACATCTCGGACTTGGTGGACCTCTATCTTCGGGCCGCCTCCGACGACCGATGGGCAGGCGCGATCAACGCCACCGCACCGGAGCCCCAGAGCAACGCGGCGTTCACGCGCGCGCTCGGGAAGCGGCTCCATCGCCCCATCCTGCCCATCCCAGGCTTCCTCACCGCCGCCGCGGTGAAGGTGCTCGTGGGGGAATTGAGCGGTGAGTTGCTCACCGGAGCCTTCGTGCTGCCCGCGAAGGCGGAACGCCTTGGCTTCGCCTTCCGCTTCAAAACCGCCGAGACCGCGCTCGCCGACCTGCTCTGATCAGTTCGTGACGACCGTGCCCATCTGCACGACTTCGAAATCGCCGCCCTTGATGCCGGAAATCGTGGCGAGGTCGCTGTCGTTCCATCGGGAATCCGGAGCACCGCTGAGGTACCAATTGCTGCCATTGTCGGCGACAAACATGCCATAGGTCTTGAGTGCCTGCAGGATCACCCGCACAGGGGCGGGATAGCCCGAGATGTCCACGGAGGCCTTCAGTCGGACGCGCATGCCCATGGGCGGTCGGTCCGTGCCGGTGTAGCTGCTCGCCCAATGGGTGGCCGGGTGGACGAAGGCATGACGGGTGTTCTGGACGGTGAAGCGGAGCGCGTGGTGGATGGCGCCATGGGTGACCACTTCGTCGTAACGCACGAGGCCGGGGAAGATGGGCAGGCCCGCCGCATCGGCACTGGTCCAGTAATCCGGTCGCAGGGCATTGGAACTCGTGTCAAACACGGCCCCGGAATAGGCATGCCAGCTCGCGCCGTTGCTCTGACGCTGGGCATTGCCGATTTCCCAGATCCGGTTGTTGCCGGGATCCACCACGAGCACATGGGCATCGCTGCCCGCCTCCACCGGCGCGGCGGGCGGGATCGGATAGGGTCCGGGGTCGCTCTCCCCCGGCTCGTCGAAGCTCATGGGCACCTTGGCTTGGCCTGCGGGAATCACGGTGTAGGGAATGCCATTGGGCGCGCCGTTGTAGGTCGTCCCAAAATCCGGATGCAGGCCCGTGGTGAGTCCAATGCTCGCGATGAGCGTCGCGGAATTCGGGTCCACCGGAGCGCCGGAGATGTCGGTGTTCCAGGGGTTGTCGGAAGGGAACGGCACCCATCCATTCAAGTCCGCGCCCGGACTGCCCGCGTCCGTGGGTTGGGCTTGAGAGGACGAAGAGCCTCCGCCTCCTCCGCAGGAAAGCATCAGGACGAGACTCGCCACACCCAGCACGCGCATGGGAGGGAGTGTAAGCCTAGACCAGCTCCGCCGCCAGGAAGTGGGGGCTCGCGTCGGTGATTCGGAGGTCCACCAGCTCCCCGAAGGGAAGCTCGCGGCCCGGGCCCGTGGCCAGGTGCACGACTTTCCACTCCCCCGTGCGGGCGAGCCAGAAGCCGTCTTCCCCTGTGCCATGGCTTTCGATGCGGGCCTTCACATCCCGGCCGATGAAGCGCTTGTTGCTCTCAAAACTCAGCTCCGCCTGACGGGCCTGGAGCCGCTTTAGCCGCTCGCCCTTCACCGCCATGGGCAGGTCATCCTTGAGGCGCAGGGAAGCCGTGCCCGGCCGCGGACTGTAGATGAAGCTGAAGGAGGTGTCGTAGCGCACCGTCTCCAGGACCTTCATCGTGTCCTCGAAATCGTCATCCGTCTCGCCGGGGAAGCCGACGATGAAGTCCGTGCTGAGGCAGAGCTTGGCCTTGCCTTCGCCCAAGTATCCCAGGCGTTCCAGGTACTGCTCGATGGTGTATTCGCGGCGCATGCGGCGCAGCACGGTGTTGGAACCGCTTTGCACGGGCAGGTGGAGGAAGGGTGCAACCTTGGGATTCGTCACCAGCGTCTTCGCGAGCGCTTCCGTGAAGTTCATGGGGTGGCTCGTGGTGAAGCGGATCCATTCGAGGCCGTCCACCTCCGCGACCCGGTCCAGCAATTCGGCGAAGGTGCAGCCTCCGGCGAAGGAATTCACATTCTGGCCCAGCAGTTCCACTTCCTTCCAACCCCGCGCGACGAGGCCTTTCACTTCCGCGACGATGTCCTGCCAGGGGCGACTGCGCTCAACCCCGCGCGTCGTGGGCACGATGCAATAGGTGCAGGCGTGGTTGCAGCCCTCGGTGATCGTCACCAGCGCCTTGGCGGTGCTGCGGCGCCTCGCCACCTCCGGCGGGAAGAGGTGGTTGTCGGGATATTCGTTCGTATCCATGAGCCGCTTCTTGCCTTCCATCGCCTGCTCGACGAGGGAGGGAAGCTGCTTGAGGGCCATGGTCCCGAGGACGAAATCAATCTGCGGCGCGCGCTTGAAGAGCGCCGCCTGCTCCTGCTGGGCAAGGCAGCCCGTCACGCCGATGAGCAGCGGTCGCTGCTCCTTCTCCATCCGCAGGCGGCCCAGTTCGGAATAGACCTTGTGGACCGCCTTCTCCCGGATCGAACAGGTGTTGAGCAGGACGAGATCCGCCTCCTCGCTCGTCGCGACGGATTCATAGCCCTGGGCAGCCAAAAGCCCGGCCAGACGCTCCCCGTCGTGGTCGTTCATCTGGCAGCCCCAGGTCTGGATGTGGAACTTCATGCCCTGATTCCTAACATGATGATGCGATCTGCATGAATAGCCCCCAAGTCACTTGATCTGATTCTCGGCGTTGTTCTTGGGAGGGAAGGATCCAGCGTGCGCTTGATCACTGAAAAGCACGGCTTGTTTCGTAATGACATCCTCCGCGGCCTGCGGAGTTTCTGCGAGTTCCCGGACAACAGCCTGAATGGATGCCCATTGGTCTTTAGCCGCGAATGCGCCGACGAAACAGAAAAACTCTAGGTCCGATCTGGAGGGGTGGGTGCTCAAAAAGATTCCAAGACGCGCGTTATACCAAGAGAGTTCAAAGTCCTTGGCGTCTAAAGCGATTTTGGCAAACAGCATGCGAGCATCTGGGTCAAGAGGTGTCCTCTCAGTAAGTAAGTAGAGGTCCTTTGCGGCGGTCCAAGCGCCCCCACCTGGGCGGTCGAGTTCATGTTCGGTCATCAGGACTAGACAGAGAGCCTTTACTTTCTGCGTCTCTGCGGTTTGGCATAGATCCTTGAAGTGCGGGTCTCCTACTTGAAGGGTGACCTTCTTGATTGTTGTCTTGGCGTCAGCGGAACCATCCACAATCCACGAAGGAAGTGGCAAGGCCTTGATCGAAGCAGAGAAGTCATCAAATGCCTTGATGCTCGTGGCATTTGGCTTTGGGGCATTCGGAACCCAAGAACCCAGAAATTCACCATAAAAGTGCCAGGCCTTATCGAGAACCTCGTTAGGGCCTGCTTCCTGAGCCTTGCTCGCTTCCAACAATTTTGCCCTTGATACCTCAGGAAACGGGTTGAGAGCGGCTGCAGCATTGTCGGCCGGACCTTTGGTAGCCCCCTGAACAGAGACACCTGCTTGTGATGCTTGAAGGACCACTGGTGGCGAAAAAATAAGGAACATGCCGCCCTCTCGAACCCTTCATTCTACCGGCGGAAGCCCCGTGGCCTGGAAGGGAATGCTCACGGTCAGGGTGTCCTCGGCGTGGTGGACGCGGAAGCCATGACGGGCTGCCACGGCGCGAACCCACAGGCCATGCAGGTCTTTGCAGGAAGCATCCGCTTGAAGGGCCAGCGGTGGCGCGAGCACGGGGCGGAAGCGAAGCAGCCATTCTCCGTACGCGACCTCGCCTTCGAGGACCAGGGGGTCCGGCGCCGACTGGGGCAGCACGAGCCGCGCGAGGGAGAGGGTGAAGCTTCGAAGCAAGGGCCCTGGCCAGGGTTCGGATCCCTTCAGCGTCACTTTGACCGTCGTGCGGAAAGCCGAGGCGAGGACCGAAAGGTCAGGTTCCAGAGCCTTCCGCCAAGCTTCCGTGGGTTCACCCGATCCATCTGGCCATGGGCCGACCGACATAGCGCGGGCGAGGTCCACGAGGACAAGGCCTTCCCGAACGCCGAGAGCCAGGCGCGCCGATTCCCGGGGGGGCAAGCCTTCCCCCTCATCGCGGAAGTCCAGGGTCGCCTTCAGGCCCCCCAAGCATCCCCTCAGATCGTGGAGCAGGGCATGCCAAGCCTCCCCGTTTCCAACCCTTGATCCCTCGGTGGAATCGCTCGCCACGGCGCGCCTCCTGGCACGATTTTTTGACACTTGCCCGTCCATCCAGGCTACCTTAGGTTCATTCACCACCAAAGGAGTGCCGCTCCCCATGGCACAGAAGCGACTGGGCGATCTGCTCCTCGAAGCCGGGCTCATCAATGGCGAGCAACTTCAAAGCGCCATCACCCACCAGAAAATCGCCAAGGGGCGCATCGGAAGCAACCTCGTGGCCCTCGGGTACATCACCGAGGACACCTTGATGGACTTCCTGGGTCAGCAGCTCGGGGTCGCCAAGGTGGATGTGCGCCATGTGGATGTGCCCGAGGACATCCTGCGGAAGATCCCCAAGCGCATGGCCGAGCA
>JAFDVN010000179.1 GCA_018269025.1 Acidobacteriota bacterium
CTGAAGGCCACACAGAACTTCAAAGACCTTCAAGTCCAGCTTGAAGGCACGGAGAACCGCATCGCCGTGGAGCGGATGCGCTACAACGCGGCGGCCCAGGCCTTCAACACCAAGCGCATGAGCTTCCCGACGATGCTCATCGCGGGCTTCTTCGGCGACCGCTTCCGGGAGAAGGCTTACTTCAAGGCCCAGCCCGGCGCGGCCGAGGCTCCGAAAGTGAAGTTCTGAAGGCGCCCCGCCCATGAAGGTCTTGCGGGCCGTCCTCGCCCTCTGGGCGATCTGCCTGGGCCTTTCCGCCCAAGCCCCGCCGTCACCAACCCAATTTGTCACCGACCGCGCCGGATTCCTTCAGGCCGACACGGTGAAGAGCCTCTCCTCACGCCTGGAGACGGTTCAGCGCGAGACGGGCCATCAGATCATCGTCTACATCCAACCCACCACAAACGGCGTCCCCGCAGAGGACTTCGCCGTCACCGCGTTCAAGGCGTGGGGCGTCGGGCAAAAGGGCCTTAACGATGGCGCGGCGCTGTTCATCTTCCCGCAGGACCGGACGATGCGCATCGAGGTGGGCTACGGGCTTGAGGACAAGCTTCCCGACATCACCTGCGGGCGCATCATCCGGGAACTCATCGCGCCGAAATTCCGCGCGAATGATCCCGATGGCGGAGTGCGAGATGGCGTCACCGCCGTGCTCCAGGCAGTCGGAGCTGAAGGGGGACAGGCCCTGGCAACCCATCCTCCTCGGGGCCGGTCAAGGTCGGGGTCTTCCCTGGTCGTCTTCCTTCTCTTCGCCATGGTCTGGGTCTTGATTCTTTACCTCCGCTTTCGCTTTGGAGGTTGGACCATCGGGGGCGGCGGTTGGGGCGGAGGCGGCTGGTCAGGTGGCGGTGGGGGTGGATGGTCCTCCGGTGGAGGAGGCGGTTTCTCGGGCGGCGGCGGCTTCAGTGGGGGCGGCGGCGCCTCCGGGGGATGGTGAGGCCATGTTCCTGATGCGATCCAAGCTCCTCAGCCTGCTCGATCCCGATCGGATCTCCGAGGCCATTCGGGAGGCGGAATCCCACTCCAGCGCGGAGATCCGCGTGAGCGTGTCCGGCGCCCTCTGGGGCGACCCGAGGAAGCGCGCCGAACGGGCCTTCCTGAAGCTGGGCATGACCCGCACGGAACACCGCAACGGCGTGCTCCTCTTCGTGATGCCCCACCGGAAGCGCTTCGCCATCCTTGGGGACGCGGGCATCCACGCCGTTGTGGGTCAGGCCTTCTGGGATGCGGTGGCCGAGGCGATGAGCGAGCGCTTCAAGAACGGCGATTTCACAGGCGGGCTCGAGCATGGCATCGCCGAGGTGGGCGCGCGACTCGCCGAGCACTTTCCCGTCCGAGGCCGGAATCCCAACGAGCTCCCGAATCAGGTGGACCTGGGCAACTGATCGCCTCGCTTCAATTCCGCCGCCGCGATGCGACTGAGAACGCCCACGGTGTTTTTCGTCGGATCCTCGATCACGACCTCCAGCAGCCGCTTCTGAAGCGCGCCGAGCCAGGGGCCTCCGGGCCGTCCCGCCAGCGCCATCAGGGCGCGGCCATCCAGGGCGAGGTCTTTCGCGGAGAGGGGGGGCTTGGCCGCGGCGAGGGCCTCCAGGCGAGCCATGAGGGCCGCGTGGTCGCTTCGGTAGGGTTCCTCGCCAAAGCCCTTGCCCAGCATGTCCGCAAGGCGGAAGGCTCCCCACGCTTCGAGGCTCAGGTCGTCCTCCGCGAGGTGGCGCAGGAAGCGCCGACAGGCCGGGTCGCCCCATTCCGAGCCGGGGTAGGTGCCGTGGTGCTTCACGAGGGCGAGAACTTGCGCCAGGAGATCCTTCGAGGCCTTCAGGCGGCGAAGGATCGCTTCCACGATCTGGAGCGAGACGGCCTCGTGGCCGTAGAAGTGGACCTCGCCCTTCTCCACGCTGCGGGTCGGGGGTTTGCCCGCGTCATGGAGGAGCGCGGCCCAGCGCTGGGCGGGTTCCTTCGGCGCGAGGGCGAGCACGCCCAGGGTGTGCTCCCATACGGGAAAGCGGTGATGGCGGTTCTGCCCGCAGCCGATCATGGGCCGCAGTTCGGGCATCCAGAGATCCATGAGCCCGGACGCCGCGAGAAGTTCCATGCCGCGCCGGGCGTGGCGTCCTTGGAGCAGTTTCTGCATCTCCTGGAAGACCCGTTCCACCGCCACCTTGCGGGCGATGTCCAGCCGTTTCGGGATGGCCGAGAGGGTCGCCGGGTCCAAGTCGAAACCAAGCTGGGCCGCGAAACGACAGGCCCTCAAGGGCCGGAGGCCATCTTCCGCGAAGCGCTTCAAGGGGTCGCCCACCGCGCGGATCAAGCCCGCCTCCAGGTCACGCCGACCGCCGTAGGGGTCCACCAACGGACCCCCCTCCAAAGGAAGAGCCATGGCGTTGATCGTGAAATCGCGCCGCGAAAGATCCTCCTCCAGGGTGACACCGAGCCGCACCGAATCCGGGCGGCGGCCGTCCCCGTAATCGCCATCGCTTCGAAAGGTGGTGATCTCGAAGGGAGCGCCCTCCACCATCACCGTCACCGTGCCGTGTTCGAGCCCGGTCGGAAAGACTTTCAACCCGGCCCGGCGGGCCTGGTCCATCACCGCATCCGGCAGCAGGTCGGTGGCGAGGTCCCAGTCCGC
>JAFDVN010000017.1 GCA_018269025.1 Acidobacteriota bacterium
ACAAGCGGTGCGCAGCGGCGGGCCTGGCGGCATCGCCGATCCCATGCTGGGCGGAACGCGGCCCCAGGACACGCTGGTGCTGCTGGATGGCGTCCGGCTGGTGGACGCCGCGGGCATCGGCACGAACCTCAGCACCATCAGCCTCGCGGGCATCGCGAGGGTGGAAGTGCAGCGCGGCCCCAGCTCGGCGCTTTACGGTTCAGACGCCCAAGGCGGCGTCATCGCGCTCTACACGGACGCGGCGGTGGCGCAGGGTGCCCATGGGGATTGGAGCCTGGGCCTCGGGACGAATGGCCTCGGAAGGTTGGAAGCCTTGAACAGCTTTGGCTGGGAAGGCGGCGGCGCGCGTCTCGCCCTCAGTGGCTCGAAGCAGGACGCGCCCACGGAAGCCGATCGCCACTTCCGGGAAAGCAGGGCCTTCCTCGGCGTGAACCAGGCGCTGGGCGAGAATCACACCCTCAGCTTCGTCTATCGTGCGGCCTTCATTGGCGTGCCGCTCCCCTACAAGAGCGCGAGCCTCGGATCGCCCTTCACCTACGATCCGAATCGCCAGGACACGGTTCGGAATCAGCAAGTCCTCGGAACCCTGCGGAGCGGGTGGGGCGCGGATTGGGCCTCGGAAGTGACCCTCGCCTATTCCGAACAGACCCGCCTGGAACCCAACGACTATGCGATGTTCGGCGGCCCTCCGGTCTATGCGTTCACCAGCTACGGCAGCCAGGCCAATGTGACCCTGCACTGGAATCCATCCGCCCAGTGGAGCGGCAGCTTGCTTCTTCAAGGTGTGCAGGAGCGTGCGGTGCAGCCCGATTACCTGGGCGGTCTCACCCGGGGCGAAGGCCGTCACCTCGCGGCGGCGCTAGAAGTGGCCTGGGAGCCCATCGAGGCCCTTCGGCTCGTCGGCAGCCTGCGGCAGCAGCGGGACCGCCAAGCCTTCCTTGAAAGCACGGGCGTGCCCGAGACCAAGGACAACCAGACCACCGGCAAACTCGGTGTGAATTGGCAGCTCCCCGGCGGCTTCCGTGTCTACGCCAGCGGCGGGACTTCCTTCAGCAATCCGCTGCTCTACCAGGTGCTCTACAACGCGGGGAATCCCGGCAGCCCGCTCCTAAGCAATGAGGAGAGCCACTTCCTCCAGGCGGGCCTGGGCTGGGAGCGTGGCCCCTGGCGCACGCGGCTGGAGGCCTGGCGCACGACCATGGGGACCCTCGTCACCTTTGACTACGCCACCTTCACCTATGCCATGGGCCGCGACCTGCGCTTCCAGGGCCTCGAAGGCGCGGTGGATTACCACGCCGATCATTGGACGGTTGGCGGCTGGGCCCGGAGCCAGGAGGCCCGGGATCTCACGCTGCCGGAAGACCAGCAGCTTCAAGGCACCGCCGTCATCCGCCGTCCCTTCTTCGCCTTCGGCCTCAAGGCCGACGCGACGCTGTCCGCCTTCCGCGCGGGCCTGGCCTGGAGCTGGCAGGGTCCGCGCTACGACTACTTCGGCGGCTTCCCCGGCGTCTATGGCCCCGGCCGCGTCCACTTCAACGACCTGAGCGCGAGCCTGGGTTGGGATATCCGCAAGGACATGAGCCTCACGCTCCGGGGCGACAACCTGCTCCAACCCAAGCTCACCGTCGCCGAGTGGCGGGCGGGCACGACCAACTTCCAGAATGACGCCTATGGGATCTTCAACTATCCCGCGCCGCCGCCCACGGTCAGTCTGGAGTTCCGGATCCGCTACTGATGCGCGCCTTCCTCGCCTGCCTCTGCCTCAGCGTCCTCGCCTTCGCGGGGACGCCGGGGCCGTTTCCCACCCGCATTGTCTCCCAGACCGTGGGCACGGATGAGATGATCCTGGCCCTCGCGGATCCGAGCCAGATCGCGGCGCTCAGCGTGCTCGCGCGGAATCCGGACTTCTGTTTCGATGCGGAGAAGGCCGAGAAGTATCCCCAGCTCGCGGCTTCGGACGCCGAGGCCATCCTTCGGTTTCATCCCGATCTCGTGCTGATGGCCTCCTTTTCGCGGGCGGAGACGGTGGCCCAGATCCGTCGGGCCGGGGTGAAGGTGATCCTTCTCGACCGCTTCGACACCTTCGAGGACACCTGCGCGGACCTGCGCCAGCTCGGCCAGGCGATTGGGCACGAGGACCGCGCGGAGGCCCTCGTTGCCTCGCTCCGCGGCCGGGTCGCCGCGTTGGAGAAAAAGCTTAACGGCGTCCGCCCCGTGCGCCTCCTCGCCCCCTCCGCCTACGGCTTCATCGCGGGGAAGGACACGACCTTCGACGATCTCTGCCGTCACATCGGTGCGGTGAATGTGGCGGCGGAGGCGGGGCTTGAAGGCCACGCGCCCATCCCCGCGGAGAAGGTGCTGGCCTGGAAGGTGGACTTCCTCGTGCTCGAAGGGATGGACGGCGCGGATCGGGCCAAGGCCCTCGCGCGCATCCGCCAGCTTCCACCTTTCAAGTACACGGCGGCGGCCATCCAGGGGCGCTGCGTCCTCCTCCCGGAAGCGCTGCTCGCCACGGTGAGCCAACACCGGGTGGAGGCCTATGAAGTGCTCGCCCGGGCGCTTCACCCGGAGCGCTTCCCGTGAAGCGCGGCGCCTGGCTCCTGATGACGGCCCTGCTTCTGGGGCTGTTGCTGGCGAGCCTGGCTTTCGGCGAATTGCGCCTGTCGCCCGTCCAGATTTGGGAGGGCCTGCGCGGCCGGGATGAGCTCGCCCACACCGTGCTCTGGAACCTTCGCCTGCCCCGGGCGCTCGTCACGATGGGCGTCGGAGCCGGGCTCGCCGCGTCAGGCACGGTGATGCAGGCGCTCTTTCGCAATCCGCTGGCGAGCCCGGACCTGCTAGGCGTGAGCAGCGGCGGCGCGCTGGGCGCGGTGCTCGCGCTATCCCTCGGCTGGGGCGCGTCGAGTCTCTTCGCGGTTCCGATCTGCGCGCTGCTCGGCGCCTGCCTCGCGGTCGGGCTGGTGCTCCTGCTCGCCAGACAGGGCGCGGGGGTGGAGCGGCTGCTGCTCTGCGGCGTTGCGCTCACCGCCTTGTTGGGCGCGGGCACGAGCTTCGTGCTGAGCCTCCATGCCGAGCAGTTCAACCGCGCCAGTTCCATGATCTTCTGGCTGCTGGGCGGTCTGGAGGACCGCACCTGGGAGCATGTGGCCATGGCGGGCCCCGGCATCCTCCTGGGTTGCCTGCTGCTCCTGCCCCTCGCCCGTCCCATGGATCTCCTCGCCATGGGTGAAGGGGGCGCCCAGAGCCTCGGCGTGGATGTGAAGGGCCTGCGGCGCAAGCTCATCGCGCTGTCCACCCTGCTCACCGCCCTCGCGACCGCGGTGGCGGGCCTCATCGGTTTCGTGGGGCTCGTGGTGCCGCACCTGCTACGCCTCCTCGTTGGCCCGGGTCACAAGCGCCTGCTGCCCCTTTCCATGCTGGGCGGCGCGAGTTTCCTGCTGGCCTGCGATCTCGTCACGCGCCTCGCGCCCGGTCAACTGCGCGTGGGTGTCGTGAGCGCGATGGTGGGCGGACCCTTCTTTCTCTGGCTGCTGCGGAGGAATCCGTGAACGGGAGGCTGGAGGCTGGAGGCTGGGGGCTGGAGGCGAAGCACCTCTCTGCGCCCGGGCGTTTGGAAGATGTCTCCTTTGCGCTGCCGAAGGGTTGCCTCGCAGCGGTGGTTGGACCCAATGGGGCGGGCAAGTCCTCGGTGCTGCAAGCCTTGGCGGGCCTGTTGCCCTTTGAAGGCGAGGTGGCCTGGCAGGGCGAAGCGCTCACCCGTATCCCCGTCCTCGACCGCGGCCGTCGCCTCGCCTGGGTGCCCCAGGAACTCCACGCCGAATTCGGGTTTCCCGTGCGCGAGGTCATCGCCATGGGGCGCTACGCCCACGGGGATGACGAGGCCGGCGTCGAGGCCGCGATGGATCGCCTGGATCTGCG
>JAFDVN010000180.1 GCA_018269025.1 Acidobacteriota bacterium
GCCATCGCCGCGGCGGCCTCGCGCCCGGTGCCGGGCTCCAGCCGCGCGAGGATGGCCCAGCCGGAATCATCCACCGCGAGGGCGAGTCCGCAGGTGTGGAGCGGATTGCCATCGGACGAAGGCACGGTGCCGGTCTTGGCCCAGTAGCCCCGCGCGCCAAGCCCCTTCGCGGTGCCATCGAGGGCGGATTCCCGCAGGCCTTCGAGCACTTCGGCGCGGATCGGTTCGCCAACCAGCCATGGGTCGCGGACGAGGCGCGCGTAAGCGGCGAGCAGGTCCGAGGGACGCACCCGCAGCGGGCCGGCATCGCCCGGCAGGCCGATGGCTTCCTCGGGCGAGGTCGGTCCGCGCGGGAAGCCCGCGGCATGAAGCGCATCCCCGAGCATCGGAGGAGGTGTCTCCGCCGCGAGATCACGGAAGTAGGTGTTGCAGGAGAGGGCGAGGGCTCGGGCAAGGCCCACCTCGCCGTGGCCGGAAGGCAACCAGCATCCCGAATCCGGCTCGCAACGGAAGCGCGGCGAAGGCGCGCCGGGGTGGGCCCTCGCCCAGGCCTTTGCGACGAAGGGCTTCTGGAGCGAACCCACGGCGATGGGCGCGTCGGAACGCGCGCCGCGACTCAGGGCACCGGAGGCTTCCCGCACCCAGATGTGAAGCCGCGGCGCTTGGGCCGAGGCACTTGCGAAAGCGAAGAGGCACGCGCAGAGGGTTCGCAACCCGCGCGCGCGGATGGTCACGGCTTCGTTCCGAATACCACGCGCTCGGTCCAGCCGCTTGAAGTTCTCCGCCGCTCCACGCGGATGGAAGTCGTGTTCGGCATCCAACCCAGGATTCCGAGAATGCGATCCGAAAGCGGTCGAACCTGCTCGGGTTGGGCAGGGCCTTCCGCCTTGGCCCAGCGCGGAGCTTCGGCGCGGACGGCACCGAGATCCACTTCCGCCCAGCGGAGGAGATCTGAATCCGGGTGGGGCGTCGGGGCCTCCGTCAAATCCTTTAGCGACGGCGCGACCCAGAGGATGCTGCCGATACGGCGGAAGGCCAGCGCCGGAAGGCCCGGACCCACTTGGATCTCCTCGCCACCGCCCGCCTTCACGAGCACGGCGCGGCCCGCGCGGCGCGCGGCGGTGGCGCGGCAGGCCTCCATGAAGGCGGCGTCTTCCGAAGCGGGCCACGGCAGGGCCATGCGGCGAACGCCGTCCTTGCCAACCCAATAGCCCCAACTCGGGATCGGGTGCGATGCGAGCAGCGCCTTCCAGGGGGCGAGGTCGCCCAGTTCAAAGGCGGGTCCACCCGCGCTCACGAGGGGCTTCGTGAAGTCTTCGGTGTAGGCGTCCCCGGCGGGACCGCCGACGGAAGGCAGAGGCGCGATCGCGTGCACGGGAAGGTCCAAAGGCTGGGGGATCGGCTCCAACAAGCCCCGGCGGAATGCGGGCCAGAAGGTGGCCCCTTCCGGCTCCCAGCCCTCGGCGGCCGCGTTCGAAGCCGTGAAGGTAAACACGCCGGGCCGCGCGTCGCCCGTGCCGACTCTCACTTCCACGAGGTGGCCGTTCTCGTCGCGAAGCGCCGCGAGAACATGGCCCTGCTCCGGTCCTTGCGCGAAAAGGAATTCCCGACGGAAGTACCGGTCCTTCCGAAGCGCGTCGAGATCCAGATCCATCGCGATGAGACCGGGCATGGGCGCCTCGAAGCCCTTGCCCGCCTGGAGTTCATCCAGGGAGAGCTTCAACGCCCGTTCGCTGGTGGCGAGGAGAAGATGGCCCCCGGACCGCGCCCAGGCAAAGCCCATGCGGCGATCCGGGTTCGCGCCTTCATCCGCCGCGCCCTTGGTGACGAAGGCGTAGGACACGCCGCGATACACGCGCGGCGTCCCGGCCTTCAGGGGCATGGGCAGGGTCGCCAAGGGCGTGTCCACCACGAGCACCGCTTCCAGATGACCCACCTGGATCAGCGAAAGGCCGACGGCGGTGGGCCGGAGCGCGCGGATCTGCTCCCAGGTCCAGGGCAGGTCCTTGGAGAGGCGTGCCCACTGGTCCTCCAGCTTGGAACCCACTTGAGTCTTGCGCCACGCGGAGACCACCGGATCATCTTCGGGCGACGCCCCCGTGAGGAAGAGCCGGTAGCTTCCATGAAGCGCCTGATCGAAGGCCGCGGGATCGGGGATGATCACCCGCACCGGCGCGGGAGGAAGGGGCAACGACGGCGTGGCGCCGATGGCCGCGAAGGCGGAGATCGAAGCCATCGCGGAAGCAAGGATCGCGCGGTTCATCGGACACCTTCCTTCTGCAACACGCTGGCAAGCAGGGACCAGGTGAGATCGCGGGGACGGATGGGCGCGGGGCGACCATTCACGAGGCGATAGGTCTCCGCCTGGGCGCTGGGTGCCACCAGCTCGGCGCGCAGGGCCTTGGCCCCGGGCGCATGACGATCATCGAGGGCCCGGTAGGCGGAGGCGAGGGCACCCTCGTCGCCCGTTCGGAAGGCGATGCGCGCGAGATCGCTGAGGGCGGCGTTGATGTCCGCCGAGCGGTATCGGCGGCGGGAAAGGGTGCGGGCGAGATCTTCGCCGCGCGCCCCATCCAGCGCGCGACTGGCCGCCCGGGCGGAACGGGGCAGCAGACCCCGGGCCGCGCGGAGATCCAGGATGACGCGGTCATCTCCCTGGCCGCCTCCGAGGGCGAGGCGTGCCGCGTCCAGCGTGTCCTGATCGGCCGGGGCGAGACTCCGCAGCGCCGCGCGGGCGGCGAGCTGATCCATGGGATGGGCCTTGAGGCGCGGGGAGAGAAGCGCGGCGGAGGCATCGGCCTTGCCCTGCCACGGCGCGAGCGCGCCCCGCCAGGCGGCGGGGGCCGCAACGGCTTCCGGCGCGCCGAGCTTACGCCAAGCGTCGAAGGCGCGAAGGTCCTCCTCCGGCGTCCAGGCGGACACGCGGCGGTCGTTGAAGAGCGCGCGGGCCGCAGCCTGGGGTTGGTGCAAGGTCGCCAGCACGCGCTCCCGGGCGCGCGCCTGATCAAAGCCGGTGGCCTCGGGCCAGCGGTCCAACCAGCGCGGCGCTTCGGAAGGCAGCGCGGTGGCGAGGGTCGCGGCGAGCAGGCCCGCCTGATCCGGCGCCACATCACCCCGGAACCAGGCTTCATCCAACTCCTGCGCGAGGGCGGGGCGATCGGGCACGGGGGCGAGTTCGAAGGCGAGACGCCACGCGCCGACGGAGACGGCGCCCTGATCTCGACGCGTCTTGAGCAGGTCGCGGAACTTCCCTTCGACTTCGGTGGAAGCTTTCGCTTCCTGGAAGGGTGCGAGCCAGGCGCGGAGCCGCGCCACGAGGCTGTCGTCCTCGCGTCCGCTCTGATCCTGGGGCGCATCGGGCGCGTATTCCCCTTCGCCTTCGTCCGGCGTGGGGTTCGCCGCGACGGTGGGCACCTGGAAGGCGAGGCTTCCATCCCCTTGCTGTTCGGCGAGCATCCCATCCACGAGGGCGAGGGCCGCGGCCTGTTCGTGCCGCGCCAAGCGCACGCGCACCGCGAGCAGGCGGTCGCCTTCTTCCTTCGCTTCGATCCGCGCGAAGAAACGCGCAGGGTCCGACCCCGGCGTGAGGGCTTGTTCCAGGGCGCTCACCGCTCCCGCGCGATCGGACTCCTGGCGATTCAGCCAGGACGCCGCGTGGGGCCACACGCTCCCGAGTTTGGCGAGGGTGGCGGCGCGCGGCATCGGCGCAGCGCCGTTCGCCCAGAGTTCTTCCATCCAGCGGCGCACCTGCGCGGCGCTCAGACTCGATTCCCGCTGACGCCACCGCAGACCCAGGGCCGCGCGGAAGCCAACCTCGTCGCTCGTGTGGAAGCGCGACGCGGCGGAAGGCTGTCGGTCCTGGAAGTAGGCGAGCAGGGCTGGAGGCACCGGCACGGAGGGATCCAGGGAATCCAGCGGCGAAGGCAAGTTCCAGTCGTCCGCGTGGGAGGCGAACCAGCGGAAGGAGGCTTCGTCCAGCGTTTTCTGCTCGGCGCGGATCGCGTGCTTCAAGACTTCGGCAGCCTGATCCTTTTGACCCGAGGCGAGCAGCAGCCCGATGCGGTCCGAGAGACGCGCCCGATCTTTCGTCGAGCCCGGATGCTCGGCATCCAAGGCCTGAGCGAGGGGGAGATCGCCCATCGCCCGCGCCATGCGGATCGCCAGCAACACGCGGGCGCTTTCGCCGCCGCGCTGGGTGGGTTCCAGAGGCAGGTAGGGTGCGCTGCGGTCGCCCTGGCGGTAGCCGGCGAGGGCTTCGAGGGCGTACCAAGCCTCGCCAGGGCGGTCGCCCCACAGCGCACCGGGCAGGCGGCCCGTATCCACGCCCACGCCGACGACGCGGTCGTCCCCGGTCTCGATCACTTCGCCCTTTTCGTTTTTGCGGAGCGCGAAGTCGGACCACACCCAGCGGCTGTCATGGCCGAGCACGGCGCCCACGGTGCGGGGTCCCCGCAACTTGGCGATGAGCGGATCCTCCGCCGCGCCGGGCGCGTTCTGGAGCAGGTGGGCCAAGGCCGTCGTGACGCTTTCGACGGTCTTGCGCCGGGCGATGAGGACCGGATCGGTGGGAACCTTGGATTCCCACAGGCGGAACCAGGCTTGGCGGCCCTCCTGGGGGAGCAGGGCGACGAGGGTGCTGGCGTTCCAGCCCCGTGCCGCGAGGACCCAGGCGCGGTCCCAGTGGTAGCGGTCCGTCATCAGGCGGGATAGAAGCGCGGCGGTTTCCGGGTGCTTGGCGGCGGTGTCCGCCCAGACGCTGAGCGCCATCGGATCATCCAGCCATGCGGGCCAGGTAAGGCGTGGGGAGTCGCCGCTCAAGGGCGTCGGACCTTCAACTTCCTGGAGCAGGGCTTGGAAACGGGGCTGAAGGTACGCGTAGAGCGCTTCGCCCTCGTCGCGCCGCGCGAGATCGCGGCACCAGAGGCGATCCAGGTCTGGGTCCACGAAAATCTTCCGGCCATTTCGATCGGTGCCGATGCGGGCCGCGCCCACGGCTTCCGCCAGAGCGATGGAAGGCGCGGCTTGCCAGGGGCCGGGGTGGGAGGCGAGGTGGCGCTGGCCGAGGCCGAGGCGCACTTGGCTTTCGAGCCCGGAATCCGTCACGAAGGGCCACCAACGCTGAAGTTCAGAATCGTCCGTGATCTGGCCGAGCAGGAAGGCGCGGGTCTGCTCCAGCCATTCGACGCGTCCTTGCTGGCGCAGGGTGGAAGCGGCGGGGTAGAGGAAGCCATCCCGGTTCACGGAATCGAGAAGCAGCTTCGGAAACTGGTTCACCAGCAACGCGAGGCGGCATTGATCCGCTACACCCAGCACGCCATCCAGATCCCGGATGTCCTTACGGGGCGAGGCGAGCTGGAGCGCGAGGTCGGGATGGCCCTGGGCCATGAGACGACCCACGGCCCGTCCGGTGCGATACCGCACTTCTTCCGGAGTGGCGGTAGAGCTTCGCGCGAAGGCCTTGAGGGCGGCCTGTTCAGTGGTGAAAGCCTTGGCCGCCTGCCCCGCCTGGCTGTAGAGCCCGCTGCGCCATCCAGCCACGCTTTCATCCGCGGCGCGGGGCTTGGCCCAGCCTTCCAGGTAATCCGCGGCTTCGCCAGGACGACCGGCGCGGACGAGAAGATCTGCGGCTTCGCGCCAGAGCAGTTCTTCCTCGGGGCGCACGGCGACGGCGGATTTCGCGGCGGTGATGGCGCCTTCCACATCGTGCATGTCCTTGCGGATGTCCCGCACGGCCACGGCCCAGCGCACATCCCGGGGGCTTCGCGTCTGCTGCTTTTCGAAGAAGGCGAGGAGCTTCGCGTTGTTGCCATCCCTCCGCGTGGCGCGGGCGGCTTCCTGGATCCAGTCCCGGCCCGTGCGGCGGTTGAGGGCTTCGATCCAGAGCGGCAGGGCTTGGGCGCTCGCGTGCTCCTGGTCCGCCGCCTGGGCCAGCGCGTGGTAGAGGTCGGGCAGAAGGTCTGGATTCAGCTTCGCCTTCTGGGCCTCGATGAGCGGCGCGGGATCCCACTGGGCGTTTTCGCGCCAGGAGAGGCGGGCGAGGAGCTGGGATCCACCGAGACGATGGGCGTCATCCAGCGTGGGTTCCCCGAGAAGGTCCGTGACGGCCTTGCGGGCCCGGGGCAAATCCGAAGCCGACAGAGAGGCGACCGTGAGTTGCTGGAGCAGCGCTTCCTTGTGGCCGGGGCCCGCCTGGGGCGCAGCGGCTTCGAGGAGGGAGAGGGCTTTCGGAGCCTGGCCTGTCCGGTTCAGGAAGGCCACATGGTCCTGGAGCACGCCCAGGCTCCACGGGTACTTGGCGCTGAGGCCGTCCCACGCCTTCCCGGCGGCGGCTTGGCCCTGGGAGCGTTCGAGGAAGGCCACCCGCTGGGCTTCCGCCCGCATGCGGATCGCGCCTTCCGGCAGCGCGGCGATGCGCGGCGCGAGGGCGGCCCACACCGAATCCGCATCGGCGCGGCGGCCGTTGTCGGCGAGGTAGGTAGCGCGGTCCATCTCCTGGCGGATGCGGTCCTCTTCCGTCGGCGCGAGCTGGGCGCGACGGGCTTGCAGCGTGTTTTGCAGTTCCACCGCGTCGGCCTTCTTCCAGCGCACCTGCACGAGGGGCTGGCTCCATCCGGCGGTGGCATCCAGGAAACCCGTGGTGGTGGCCTGGGCCGCCATGGCTTCCGCCTTCTTCAACAGGAGGTCGCCGATGCGGGTGATGGCATCGTGCTGGCCCGGGCGGCCCTTCGCCATGGCCGCGGCCCGCTGCTCGCGGCCCACGGGATCGTTGGGCTGATCCATGGCGTCAATCCAGTCGTCCGCGTCCCAATCCAGGCCCGGCGCCGGGGTCTCGATGGTGGCCATGGGATAGAAGGCGGCGAGCACATGCTCATCCTCCGCCACACCCGGCTTGAGGGTCTCAATGCGCTGGGCGACGAGCCGATAGACCCGGTCCCGCCCGAGGAGCTGGCTCAGGCGACGCAGGGATCGCTGATCGTTCTCGTAGGTGGATCCGTACCCGTCCTCGTCCTCCGGTTCCAGCGCGGCGAGATACTCTGCGATCGCGCCTTGGATGTCCTTCACCTTCTCCCGGAGCACCCCGGTCTCGAAGGCGAAGAAGCGCGGGCGGCCCATGGCCTTGCGGCCCTGCTCCACGACGGAGAGCGCCTCCCGGTCGTGGTTGTAGTCCCAGAGCAGGGTCGCGAGTTCCGAAACGCGATCGGGATTGCGGGGCTCCCGGGCGACGAGCTGTTTCCAGGTTTCGATGGCGGAAGCGGGATCGCCGCGATCCTCGTCCAATTCTCCGAGGCTGGTCCACAGCGCGTTCGGGTTCTCCAACGCGGGGGCGGTGCGTTCCACCAGCGCGCGCGCCGCCGTGGCCTGGGACCCATCCAGGCCATTCAGGGAGCGGTGCAGCGTGAGCACCTTCTGAGCTAAATCACCATCGCCGGGATAGGCGGCGGCGAGGCGGTCCGCCGCGGGCATCGCCCGCTCGAATTGGGAAAGCCGCGCCCAGCCTTCGAAGAGCAGCTCGTCCTCCACCGGGGTCCGATCCGACTTCGCCTCCATCGCTTCGAGCTTGGCGGGGAGGGTTCCCTTCTTCATCGCGTCGGCGAAGAAGCGCTCGCGCAGACCCTGATCCACGAAGAGGATGGCCCAGGCCCGCTGCGCCAGGAGCGCATCCGCCACGACGACGCGGTGAGAGGGATACTTGGCCTCCCGCGCCTGGGTGGCCGCCTTCGCCCACACGCTCGCGGGCACGAGGCGGCTGGCCTCGGCGAACACGCGCGGGCTGTGGGGGAAGCGTTCCAGCGCCTTGAGGCGCACCCAGTCCGCCCAATTCACCATCCGACCTTGTTCTGGACTGTCCAGGAGGGCTTCCGTGTTGGCCCGCTCGAAGAGCGCGCTGCCCCGGAAGCGGGCGACCACATCCGAGGCGAGCTTCTTCAACCCGGATTGGTAATCCCGCCGGGCATACCAGCGGGCGGCCGTATCCCAGATGCCGGGCCCCTTGAAGCGCTTGAGCGCGCCATCGAGGCGCGGACCCAGATCGTCATCCAGGCTCCAGCCTTCCAGGCGCGAGGCGAGGGAGAGCCAGAGCGGCTCGTCATCCGGCAGGCGATCCAATTCCGTGAGGATGAGATCCAGCGACGCGCGGTGGGACGGGTCGCGGTTGTCGAGGCGGCTGATGGCTTCTTCCAGCAACGCGCCGTACTTCGGCGCGGCGGCGGGACGGGGCACCCGCGCCCAGGGGCGGGAATCGTCCCCGTAGGCCAGGCT
Source organism: Acidobacteriota bacterium (assembly GCA_018269025.1). Lineage (GTDB taxonomy): Bacteria > Acidobacteriota > Holophagae > Holophagales > Holophagaceae > JAFDVN01. The sequence continues at coordinate 8,260 of JAFDVN010000180.1, forward strand.
CTCGCCATCATCGCCGCCGTCTTCGTTCGAATCCACCGCGGGTCGCGTTCCATTCGCGGCGGCGTAGGCTAGGCGCGCTTTGTAGAGCCGTGACTCTTCCGCGATGGGAACGCTCACCACCCGCGCCGCCAGCAACGCGACGCGGCGGCCTTCATCCGCCATGGGCGCGGGGCTCGACTCCACTTGGGGCAATAGATCCAGCGCCTTCTGGCCTTCGCCCCGCTCCACGAAGCGAGCCATGATGGCCGCCCGCAGCGCGGGCAGGTCGTGATGTTTCGGTGCGCGGCTTGCGAGCAGATCCGTCAACGCCCGCGCAACGGCGAAGGTGCGATCGGGGAGCGACTCGCTTTCCAGACGGGCCAGCGCGTCTTTCCAATCCTGACCGGTCAAGAAGAAGGACAGGCCGCCGGTCCAGAAGCCCGGGGTGCGGTCCGTGGCGGCGGCCCAGCGGTAGGCTTCGTCGTTGTAGCTGCCCCAAGGCAGCGGACGCCCGCCCGCCTTGAGGGCGAGACTCGCGAGCGCCGCGAGATCATCCGCCTGTTGATCCGCGTTGCCCTGCTGGGCGGCGGCCAGGGTGTCCCGGAAAGCTTCGGGGATGGCGTCCACCTCGCCCCGCAGGCGCGCGAGCAGCAAGTCGTCGGTTCGGCCCAAATCCTTGCCGTAGCGGCGCTCCACCTGATCCAGCAGGCCCATGGCCGCATCGGCGCGCTCGCTGCCTTCGAAATAGGCGGCGAGGCGCGTGAGGGCGGCCGCGTCGTAGCGGGATTCCAGCGTCCCCCGCCACTGGGCGGGAAGGGACGGCGCGCCTTTATCCACCCGTGCGGCATAGGCCTTGCGATAGGCCTGGCTCCACGGCTGGCCCATCTCGGCATCGAGGATGAGAAAGGCCCCGCGCGCATCGCCGTGATCCGCCGCGAGATCGGAGCGCAGCAACAGACGCCGTTCCGGGCTGAGGGCCTGGCTGGCCGCCACCGCCTGATCGGCCTCCTTCAGTCGTCCGGCCTTCTCGAGCGCGCGGACCCAATCCTCCATCAACGCGCCATCCTTCGGGAACAGCGCCGAGCGTGCCTGTCGCATCGCGAGCGGATCGGCGAGATCCGGGTGTTGGTCCGCCCACCCGATGCGCTCATCACAGAGGGCGCGGCGATCCTCGTCGGCCAGCTTCGGCAGGGCCTTCTCGGCGGCGACGAAGGCCGCGGCGAGTTGCTGATGGGAAGCTTCCCATCGGGCCGCTTCGGCCCAGGCATCGCCGGAGCCTTCCGTGGACGCCCATTTCTCCATGGCGGCCAGCGCCCCGGCGCGGTCGCCCATCGCGAGCTTGGCGTCGGCGAGCTGGCGCAACGCGCCGCTCTCCTGGCGACCTTCGAGGGCCTTCACCAGCTCGGCGGTGGGCGTGGGGTAGTGGACCTGGTGGCCTTCCACCAAGTCGAAGCGGGTGGCGATGGAGTAGAGCCAATCGGATTCGGTGAGGTCTTCCCAGGGCACGGTACTGGCCGCCGCCGACACCAGGCCGAGGGACAGGAGCGGGATGAGGACGCGCGTCTTCCAGGTCACGGCCGCACCTCCAGATCCGCCCGGGCGAAGCCCCGGTTCTTCGCGGCGTCCACCGCCTCGAAGGTGACCGGCTGCGGGCCGCTCACACCGTAGGGAATCCGCACGAGGCCGACGGAGCACCCCGTGGCCGCGTCCCATCGAAGCGGGATAGGCGGGGTGTCGCCCACCCGGGCGCTGAGGAAGACCACATCCTGATCCGCCTTCGCGGTGATGCGGACGAGGTCACCGGGCCGCGCGGAAGGCGGCAGGGTGGGATGGATCTCCGGCGCGGTGCCATCCAGCACGAAGTGCTTGGTCTCGGAGATGCGCGCGCCGCTGGCGTCCTGGATGAGGATACGCACGGGGTAGCGGCCGTCCTTCAGGCCCTCGGGCACGAGGAAGCGGCCTTCCCAGATGTGGCTTTGGGGACGGCGGACGAGATCCAGTTTCACGCCGAAGGGCAGCAGGGCCGTCGCCGCGATGGTGGCGGCGTCGCACTCCACCCGCAGCACGGGATCGCCGGGCTGGATGCGGCGCGGGCGGAGGAGCGAGCGCGGCGCGGCGAGGAAGGCGGTGTAGGGCGTGACGAACTTGTAGCGCTTGGAAAGGGCGATGACCTCGTCCACCCACTCGCGGCGCTCACCCTCCCGCTCGATGCGCGCGAGCAGATCATCCACCCGGGCGCGGGCCCAGCGGCGGGGAAGGTCGCGAGCCTCAAGGGCCTTGTCGGGAAGCGCCGTATCCAGCGCCCCCTTCCCGCCCGGGAACAGCGCGGAGGTCAGCTCCACATGCACCTTGGGTTGGGGCACGGCGTAGCGGCCCACCCAGCCGGAGAGGCTGCCCGCGGTCATCGGCTGGATGAGCACGGGGTAGATGTCCCGCAGCTTGGGATCCCCGCCCGTCATCGTGAAGGGGGCCTTGGCCTCCTCCTTGGCGGCGGCGGCGGAAGCCACCTCCGGCGCGAGCAGGCGCTGAAAGAAGAGGTCGCCTTCGATCTCCGTGGCGGTGGGCGAGAGCACCTGAGCCGACGCGGCGCGGAGGGATTCTCCGGCTTCTCCGTTCGTCACGACGCTGAAAAGCGGGGTTCCCGCCAGCGCGGCCTTGAGGACCTTGGAGTTCGCGATGCCCGCGCCGCTGGTGAGGAGGAGGATGCGGCCCTTCGCGCCCGCCAGCGCGTGGGCCATCGTGAGCGCCTTCGCCACATCCGCGCCGGGGCCGAGGGGGCGCTCGCGAAGCCCATTCAAGGCCGCTTCGATGGCGGCAGGGGTCGGCGTCGCGAGCTGCGTTCCTTCACCCGGAAGCCGATCGTAGGGAAGGACCGCGAAGCGGTCGTCCTGCTTCAGGGATTGCAGCACCCTCACCAAGTCGCCATAGGCCGTCTCCAATCCGCCCCAGCGATGACTCAGGGAAGTGTCGAAGAGGACCACGACGGTCTGGCCGGGGCGGGAGGCCTCCACCTTCGTGACTGCCGCGGGCGTCGGGGATCCCGCACCCGGCGGAATCGCCTCCAACAGGAAGAAGCCATCCTTCTCCGGCGGCACATCCGAAGGCCGTTCCCAGGGCGCGAGGGCGAGGCCATCGGGCAGGCGTCCCTCGGGGTTTCGGAAAGCCGAGAGCTTCATCGCGTCGCTGGAGGAGGGGCGGATGCGGAAGACCAGATCCCGATCCAACTTCACCGCCGTGCCGGTGTAGCTCGCGCCATCCGAGGTCGCCGAAAGGGGCAGGCCCGCAGACACGGCTTCGAAGGTTCCATCCTCCATGTGGACGCGGATGGTGAGCTGCTTCACCACCGGCGCCTCGGCATCCGGCGGCCGCAGCACGAGCCGGAATTCGCCCACGCCCGCGATGTAGGGCACCTCTTCCTGGAACTGCAATGCGAGCCGCTTGGTGGCATAGGCCGGAATGGGTGCCACCGTCACGGAAAAGAGCGCCGCGGAGGAAGGGGGCGTGTCGCCGCCATCGGCGCTGGCATCCTCCTCGCCCTGCTGGAGCAGGCCCGGATCCACCTTCTGCCGGGTCAGCTCCTGGTAGATGGCCCGCGCGCGGCGCTTTTCCAGGATCACACCGGGGATGCGTTCCAGACCGTCCCAGATGGCGAAGTCGCCGACGGAAGCCGAAGGCGGCAAGGCGAAGCGGTAGGTGCCCTCCTGCTGCTCTCCGGTGCGGTTCTCGAAGACCTGCCGCACATTCACCCGCGCGTAGCCCCGGGCGAGCCCGATATCCACCGTCATCTCGCGAATCGCGAGCACGCGGTCATCGGCGTGGCCCGTGCTCGTGGGCACGAGCAGGCCCGCCTGCGCCATCAGGGGCAATCCGACCCAGGACGAGAGAAGAGCGGAGCGCAGGAAGTGACGCATCATCAATCACCCTCACCTGGAATCGAGAATGGAATGCGGGCGAGCCCTTCGTCGGTTCCGACGAGAAGCCCGTCCTGGACTGGCAGGATGGCGGTGATGTGGCGGGAGGGCAACGGCGCGTTCACTGGAACGAAGCGCGAGCCATCCGCGCTGAGGCGGTAGAGCCCCTGCCCGTCGGTGCCCACGAGCAGCGTGCCCCCCGCCGTCACGAGGCAGCCCGCGCTCACCTTCAGGCCTTCGGTCTCGGGGAAGGGTGTGAAACCACCTATTCCGGCGCGATCGGTGGGAGCGGCGTCACGACGGGCGATTCCCCCGCCGTAGGTGCCGATGAAGAGCGAGCCGTGATAGAAGACGAGGGCATTCACCCAGGGATTCGGCAGCTTGCCATCCCCCGCCGTGACACGCCAAAGCACCTTGGAACCCTGGATGGCGCCGAGGCCCGTGGGAGTGCCGATGAAGAGCGGCCCGTCCGGTTCTTGCACCATCGCGAGGGCCTGGTTTCCAGGCAGGCCGTGGAAGGCCGACAGGAAATGACCTTCCGGCAGCGCCACGCCCTGGCCGTAGCCCACGGCGACGCCCCCCGGCGTCTCGGCGAGGGAGAAGGCCGCGCCCGCGTCCCGCAGGGGCGTGAGCTTTGGGCCATCCAAGCGGGCCGCGCCTCGCAGGCTCGCGACGAAGAGGCTGCCGCCACTCCGCAGCAACGCGTTCACGCCCCAGGCCGAAGCGCCCGGCACCCCGCGCCAAGCCCAGTTCGACGCGGCCGGATCACCCAGGGCGAGGCCGCCATCGAAGAAGCCCACGGCGAGCTTCGTCCCGTCCATCGCAAGCGCCCCCACATGGCTCGACCCTGGCGGCAACGCGGCGGGCCTGGGCCGAACTAGGTTCCAGCTCCCATCGACCCGGCGGTAGAGCCCCGCGTCCGTGTCCACGAAAAGGGATCCCGCCACCGCCAGGACGCGCCGGGCGGGGGAAGGCGGCACGGATTCCGTGGCGCGGCCCGAGGCATCGAAGGTGAGCAGATGCCCTCCCGCCGTAGCGACCAGCTTGCCATCCAGCAACGCCGCGGAATCCGCCTCGGCTCCACCCGAGAGCGGCGTCAACGCGCCCTCCAGCGGCCCCCGGGCGAGGCCCAAGGGCGTGAGCACCGTGAGCTGGCCCTCCGCCACGCCCACCCAACTGATCCACGGATCGGGCGTCGGCATGACCTCCACCTTCGTCCCTTCCACGCGCCGAAGGCCGTTCTCGCCCCCGGCGAAGAGGAGGCCGGACGGCGCGAGCGCGAGCGCCTGCACCGCCGCGCCGTCGAGCTTCGCCATCGTCGTCGCGCCCCAGGCGGTTTTGAAGAGCCCCTCCCGCGCGCCCAGGATCAATTCCCCGCCTGGCGTCTCCACCAGTGCGCGCACATGCAGCTCACCAAAGCCGCTTCGCAGTTCCTCCCATTCACCGCTTCGACGAAGAAAGACGCCCCCCGCCTCCAGCGCGGCGATCGGCTGGCCCCGCCAGAGGGTCATCGTCGCCACCCGCAGCGTCGGCAACGCCGTGGACAAATTCCCGCGCCCATCCCAAATCCCAGAGCCCCCCGCCGTGAGCAGCGCGTCCGGCGTCACGACGACGCTCCGCACCTCCCCACTGCCCCACCTCACGACCTTCACCGTTGGTTCCATCACCGGCACGAATTGAAGCGGCGCCGTCCGCCCCACCGGCGCCTCCAACGCCGCCCGCACCTGATGTCGCAGCCGCAGGAAAAGCCCCGCCCCCACGACAAGCAACACCCCCAGCGCCGTGAACACCCCCGCGCGCCGCGTCATCGTCCAAGCCATGCTGAAACCGATCCCAAAAACCGTTCAAAAAAGGAAGACTGAACCGGAACGATACCAATGAGGATGGGGTTCACGCCAGGAAGAAGCGGGACAACAAGGGCTCTCGCAAGAGCCACTCCTAAGACTCTAAGAGCAGCCCCCCCTGCAAACTCAGACGACATAGTGGCAACACCAGCAGTCCCCGCAACCGCAGCATTAGCAACTGCCGCTCGATGCTGTTGTCGAAGATACGCCTGAACCTGAACATCATTCATCCCATCTGGGTCAATGCGCATCGTCGGATCGTTCCCGCAGTAGCTGTAGATGTTCCACTTCTGCGTGTCGGTATAGCTCTGATCAAGGGCGGGATCCGGGCTCGCGAACCTCCCGTACATCGGGAGGTAGAACCGTGCCTGCATGTAGATGAGCCCAGACGGGTCAGTCTGTTCGTGGTTGGTGAAGCCTTTGGCGAACTTGGATTGGGTCGTCGGATCGTTCAGGGACTCGCCGAAGGGCGCGTA
>JAFDVN010000181.1 GCA_018269025.1 Acidobacteriota bacterium
CCTCGCTCCACAAGCCCCCGATCTACATCAAGGACGAGAAGCAGGACACGACGGTGGAAGTCGCGCTCCAGTGGAACGACTCCTACCAGGAGACGCTGTACTGCTTCACGAACAACATCCGCAACCGCGATGGCGGCGCGCATCTGGAGGGTTTCCGGGCCGCGATGACGCGCGTCATCAACACCTACGCCGAGAAGAACAACCTTTTGAAGTCCGCGAAGGTGACACTCTCGGGCGAGGATGTGCGCGAAGGCCTCACCGCCGTCCTCAGCGCCAAGGTGCCGGACCCCAAGTTCAGCAGCCAGACCAAGGACAAGCTCGTGTCCAGCGAGGTCAAGGGCATCGTCCAGACCATCGTCTACGAGAAGCTCACCAGCTTTTTCGAGGAGAACCCCCGCGAAGCGAAGGCGATTCTTGAAAAGGCGATCGAGGCCGCCCGCGCCCGCGAAGCCGCCCGCAAAGCCCGTGAACTGACCCGCCGCAAGGGCGCGTTGGATGGCGGCGGCCTGCCGGGCAAGCTTGCTGACTGCCAGGAGCGGGACCCGGCCTTGAGCGAGCTCTTCCTGGTGGAGGGCGACTCCGCCGGTGGATCGGCCAAGCAGGGCCGCAACCGCGCCAACCAGGCCATCCTGCCCCTCAAGGGCAAGGTCCTGAATGTGGAGAAGGCCCGCTTCGACAAGATCCTCGGCCACAACGAGCTCCGCATCCTCATCCAGGCCCTCGGCACGGGCATCGGCAAGGAAGAGTTCAAGGTCGAGAACCTGCGCTACCACAAGATCGTGCTGATGACCGACGCCGATGTGGACGGATCCCACATCCGCACCCTGCTGCTCACCTTCTTCTACCGGCAGATGCCCGAGATCGTGGAGAAGGGCTACCTCTACATCGCCCAGCCCCCGCTCTACAAAGTGAAAAAGGGCAAGAGCGAGAAGTATCTGAAGGATGAACGCGCGCTGGAGGAATACCTCTTCCACAAGGCGCTGGATGGGTGGAGCCTCACCCTCCCGGACGGTTCCGAGCACAAGGGCGCGTCCCTCGTGCGCGAGTTGAAGAAGTGGGGCGAGGTGGGCCAACTCTACGCCAAGCTCGACCGCCGAGGCTACGGCAAGCCGCTCGCCGACTTCCTCATGGATGGCGGCTGGCTGGACGCCAAGCGTTTCACGACCGAGGCGGACGCGAAGGAAGTGGCCAAGGCCATTGAATCCGCCAAGCTCGGGAAGGCTTCGGTGGAGTTGATTCCCGTGGATGCGCCCGAGCCCGGCGCGGAGCCTGTGCCCCCCGCCTACCAGGTGCGCATCCTCCGGATGCACCTGAGCCGCCCCATCACGCTGTGGCTGGATGGCCAGGTCGCCCACTGGGGCGAGTTCCGCCGCCTTGCCGCGCTGCGCCAGGAACTGGCCGCCTTCACCAGCGGCGAACTGGTGCTCAAGCAGGTGAAGGAGGTAGGCAAGGCCTCCGCGAAGGACAAAGACAAAGAAGAGGACGAAGACGCCCCCAGCGCCTTCCAGAAGGAGATGCGCTTCCAGGATCCCGAGGCGCTGCTCGCCACTGTGCTTGAAGAGGGCAAGCGCGGCGTCTATGTGCAGCGCTACAAAGGCCTCGGCGAGATGAACCCCGAGCAGCTTTGGGAAACCACCATGGATCCCGAGCGCCGCATCATGCTCCAGGTCCGCGTGGATGACGCGGTGGAAGCTGACGAGATCTTCACCCTCCTCATGGGCGACGCGGTGGAACCTCGTCGCCGCTTCATCGAGGGCAACGCGCTTCTCGCCGAGAACATTGATATTTAATCTTAGTATTTCCAGAATTTAGATTTTGTTCCATGTAGAACACGAGTGCCCATGACGAATCGCATCGAGCCGCTGGAAATCGAAAAGGAAATGCGCCGGTCCTACCTGGACTACGCGATGAGCGTCATCGTCGGCCGCGCGCTGCCGGATGTGCGGGACGGCTTCAAGCCCGTCCACCGCCGCGTGCTCTACGCCATGAAGGCCGGCGGCAACGACTGGAACCGCGCCTACCGCAAGAGCGCCCGCACCGTGGGCGATGTGATTGGTAAGTACCATCCCCACGGCGACGCGCCGGTCTACGACGCCCTCGTGCGCCTGGCCCAGCCCTTCTCCATGCGGAATCCCCTCGTGGACGGCCAGGGCAACTTCGGCTCCATTGATGGCGACCGCCCGGCGGCCATGCGTTACACCGAGGCGCGGCTCGCCCGCGTCTCCAACGAGCTGATGTCCGACATTGACCAGGAGACGGTGGATTTCGGGCCCAACTACGACGGCAGCGAGGAGGAGCCCCTCGTCCTTCCCGCGCGCTTCCCCAACCTGCTGGTGAATGGCAGCCAGGGCATCGCCGTGGGCATGGCCACGAGCATCCCGCCCCACAACCTGAAAGAGTGCTGCGAGGCCCTCGTCCACCTCATCGAACACCCCGAAGCCGATCTCGCGGCCTTGATGAAATTCGTGCAAGGACCGGACTTCCCCGGCGGCGGCCTCATGCTCGGCACCGAGGGCGTTGTGGACGCCTACCGCACGGGCCGTGGCCGCTGTGTGGTGCGCGCCAAGGCCCACACCGAGACGATCCGCGTGAAGAACAAAGGCGAGGTGGAGACCCTTGTCTTCACCGAACTGCCCTACCAGGTGAACAAGGCGACCACCATCGAGAAGATCGCCGAACTGGTGCGGGACAAGAAGCTGGATGGCATCTCCGACATCCGGGACGAAAGCGACCGGGAAGGCATCCGCCTCGTGGTGGAACTGAAGAAGAACGAGCCCTCGGACATCGTCCTCAATCAGCTCTACCAACAGACCCAGCTCCAGAATTCGTTCCCGATCACGCTGCTCTGCATCGTCAACGGCCAGCCGCGCATCTGCACGCTCCGCGAGATCCTCCAGGAGTTCCTGGGCTTCCGCCGCGAAGTCGTCACGCGCCGCACGCTGTTCCAGCTCCGCAAGGCGGAGGAGCGTCACCACATCCTCCACGGCCTCAAGATCGCGCTGGACTACCTGGACGCGGTCATCAAGCTCATCCGCGCCGCGAAGAATCCGGAAGAGGCCAAGGCGGGCCTGATGGAAGGCGCCTTCGCGGGCAAGCAGGCCGCCCAGTTCAAACTCAGCGACAAGCAGGCCCAAGCGATCCTCGACATGCGCCTCCAGCGCCTCACGGGCCTGGAGCGCGACAAGATCCTCGAAGAACTGGCCGAGGTTGAAAAGACCATCGCGCGCCTCAAGGCGATCCTGGATAGCGAGAAGCTCCTCCTCGCCGTCATCAAGGAGGAGTTGCAGCAGGTGATGACCGCCTTCGGTGATCCGCGCCGCACGCAGATCCTCACGGGCTACACCGGCGACATCCGCATGGAGGATGTGGTCCCGGACGACCCCATGGTCGTCACGCTTTCCAAGGCGGGCTACATCAAGCGCACCGATCTCACCGTCTACCGCCGCCAGAAGCGCGGCGGCAAGGGCAAGGTCGGCATGAAGACGAAGGATGAGGACTTCGTCGAGCAGCTCTTCCTCACGAAAGCCCACGACACCCTGCTCGTCTTCACGGACCGTGGCTATGTCTACGCGCTCAAGGTCTACGACATCCCCGAAAGCGGCGCGGCCAACCGCGGCAAGCACATCAAGAACCTCGTCAACCTCAAGGACGGCGAGAATGTCGTCACCCTGCTGACCCTCCGTGACTTTCCCGAAGGCGAATACCTCGTCTTCGCGACGGCGGGCGGCACCATCAAGAAGACGAGCGTCGCGGCCTACGCGAACATCCGCAGCAACGGCCTCATCGCCCTCAACATCGAAGAAGGCGACGCCCTCATCGCCGTGCGCCGCTCCGATGGCACCCAGCAGATCATCATGGCGACGGCGCAAGGCAAGGCCATCCGCTTCCCCGAAGAGGATGTGCGCCCCATGGGTCGCCCCGCCACCGGCGTGCGCGGCATGAAGCTGCTCAGCGGCGACCGCATCGTGGACCTGGAAGTGGCCGATCCCCTGCCGGACCTGCCCGAAGGCGTGGAAGCCGACGAAAGCACGGCGGAACACGGCATGCTCCTCACCGTCACCGAAAAGGGCTTCGGCAAGCGCAGCCTCCTCCAGGACTACCGGCTCCAGGGCCGGGGCGGATCGGGCGTCATCAACATCCGCGCCGGCGTCCGCAACGGCCAGGTCGTGGGCTTCAAGCTCGTGCGCCCCAACGAAGGCTGCCTCCTCATCAGCCAGGAGGGCATGACGATCCGCTTCGACGCCGACAGCGTCCGTCAGACCGGCCGCGCCGCCATGGGCGTGAAGCTCATGAACCGCGCCTCCGAAGAAGACAAGGTTGTCGGCATCGCCAAGATTGACGCCGCCGCCCAGGCCCTCGAAATGGAAGAGGAACTGGATCTCGGCGAACCCGGCGTGGATGAAGGCGGCGAGCAGCCGAAGCTGGAGTTGGAGTAGGAAGAATCTAGCCGCAGATTAAAAAATCATCTGTGGAATCTGCGGCTCAACTCAAATCCAATTGGGCCTTAGCGAACCATCGGAAATGGAAAGAGGGATGAGCCAGGACGCTCCGGAGCCGCGAATCCAATTGGATGTGGACGCTGGAGCGGCCTTGCCCGAGCCTCGGCGGCAGCGGCCCATGGTGGAATCCGCCACTTTCGAACGCCCCATCCTCGAGCCTGCGGTTCAAGACGGTGACATCGGCTCCGACCAAGCGCGTCAGACGGTGGGTTTCCTGATGCTCATCGCCCTCGTGCCCGACTTGGTGAGCGGGCTCCTGGGTCATGGCAGCGCGGGGTTCATGGGCCTGGGCATTCCAGCCGTGATCGCCTGGGGGCTCATCACGGGCAACGATTGGATCTGCGAATACGCCTTCTGGAGCTGCATCGTCCAGGTCGCGCTCGCGCCGATGCTGGCCTTCGCGCTGCCTCACCCCGCGCTGCTAGTGCCCTCAACCCTCCTCCGCTATGGCACCCTCGCCTTGCTCCTATCGGACCGAGTGCTCAGCCGGAAGACCTACGGCCTCGTCCTCGGGGCGATCGGTCTTGGCACGCTCCTCGGACTCATCGCAGGCTTCCTCCGATAGTTGTCTCAAGGGAATGGATCTATCCGCAGATTACGCCGATGACGCCGATTAGGGCTTGCTTGTAATCGGCGTCATCGGCGTAATCTGCGGACCTTATAGGTAGTCCTTCCAGTCGCCACTCTTGAGTTCCAACGCCTCGCGTTCCAGGCGGGGCAGGCGTTCTTCGGGGTGTACCCAGGCCCAGGCCTTGTAGACCTGGCCGCCTTCCAGCAGCACGGGTAGCAAGCGGCGTTCCGTGCGCTCCTCGGCCACACCTTCAAGTGCGTCGAGGTTCTCAACGGCAGCTTCCAGCGCCGCATCATCGTCATAACCCACGAAGTCGCCGAAGACCCAGCCGGGCCCCGGCGGCAGCGCCTCAGGGATGGGCCCCGGCACCAGCGCGGGCGAGCCCAGCTCCGCCAAATGGAATAGCCGCCCCGCCGTCCAGGCTCCGCACAATCCCTCGAAGCCCGTGCGCTTCAGCCACGCGTGCTGTGCGCCGCCCTCCCGGAGTGGGCCATAGAGAAAGAGGCCGTCGGCATCCATGGAAGAAGTAAATCACCACGAAGGCCTTAATGCGGCGAAGGCCGCGAAATTCCCTTTGTGGACGTCGCTGTGTTCGAGGTTGCGTGGTGAGAAATTCCTACTCCGGAATCCCGAACTTCGCGCTCAAGCCGAACACCTCGCCCTGGATCTTCGCGAGCTCGGCGGCGTCGTCCTTGGCCTTCAGGGCGCGGTCAATCCAGGCGGCGACCTGGGCCATCTCGGCTTCCTTCATGCCGCGGGTTGTGAGGGCGGGGGTGCCGAGGCGGATGCCGCTGGGCTTGAGGGGCGGGTTGGGGTCGAAGGGGATGCCATTCTTGTTCACGGTGAGGCCGGCGAGGTCCAGGGCCTTTTCCGCTTCGCTGCCGAGGATGCCCTTCTGGAACACATCCACGAGCATGAGGTGGTTGTCCGTGCCGCCGGAGACGATGCGCCAGCCCTTGTCGGCAAGGGCCTTGGCGAGGGCCGCCGCATTCGCGATGACCTGGGCGCTGTAGGTTTTGAACTCCGGCTTCAGGTTCTCACCGAAGGCGACGGCCTTGGCGGCGATCACATGCATGAGCGGGCCGCCCTGGACGCCCGGAAAGACGGCGCGGTCCAGATCCTTCGCATACTTCTCGCGGCAGAGGATGAGGCCGCCC
>JAFDVN010000182.1 GCA_018269025.1 Acidobacteriota bacterium
CCCTCCGCCCCTCCGCTGCCCTCCGCGTGGTTCCTTCTCATTCCTTCGCCGCCACCCACAGGAACTCGCGCCCGGCGCGGCGGGGATGGCTTTGGGTCGCGTCACGAAAAAGACGGAGATCGAAACCCGCGCCCCGAATAAGGGCCTGCATCGCTTCCCGTTCCACCGCGAAGGGTGGGCCCACGCGGTCGCCGGTGTCATGGAAGGCCGCGCCGAACCAGAGGCCGCCCGGGGCGAGGCGCGTCCGGGTGACTTGGGCATACGACTCACGCCGCGCGGGTTCCATGGCGACGAAACAGGTGTGATCGAAGATGGCGTCGAAGGGTCCGGCATCGGTCGTGAACCAGTCGTTCAGTCGCCACCGCACCGAATCCCCATGACGGGCCTTCGCGCCCTGGAGGGCGAGTGGCGCGATGTCGAAGGCCTCCACCTCGAATCCGAGCCGAGCCAACTCCGCGGCATCGTGGCCGAAGCCACACCCGGGCACCGCGAGATGCGCGCCAGGGCGCAGGTCCACCTCCCCCAGCAGCTCGGCCAGGAGCGGCGTCGGGCCGTCCATGTCCCAGCCGGGGCGGGATTCCTCCTCGTAGATGCGGTTCCAGTCGTCGGCGCCTCTGAACATGGATCTAGAATGACCGCATGAAGCTGCTTCGCATCAACCATCTCGGCATCGCCTCCCCTGGCCTCGACGACGCCATGGCGCGCATGGAACGGCTCTTTGGCCGGAGCGCAGACCACATCGAGGAAGTCCCGGACCAAAAAGTGAAGACCGCCTTCTATGCCGTGGGCGAAAGCCACCTGGAATGGCTGGAAAGCACGGACCCGGAAGGCCCCATCGGCAAGTTCCTTAGCAAGCGCGGCCCCGGCATCCATCACATCTGCTTCGAGGTGGATGACATTGACGCCGCCTGCGCGGAGTTGAACGCGAAGGGTGTGAAGATGATTGACGCGACCCCTCGGGAGGGTGCCCATGGCTGCCGCGTAGCCTTCATTCATCCCAGCGAGATGGGCGGCGTGCTCGTGGAACTGAGCCAGTCGGGGAAATCCCATGCGTAGGCTCCTGCCCTTCGCGCTGACGGCCATTCTCGTCGCCGGAGACCCGGCGGCTGCCTTGCTCAAGCCCCATCCCCACCAGGCCTACCAGACGCTCCGGGATCTCACGACGCGGATCGGCCCGCGCCTCGCGGGCTCGGCCAAGGCCCATGAGGCCCACGCCTGGGCAGAAGCCCGATTCAAAGCGCTCGGGTTGGAGACGGGCCAGATCAGCTATCCCATGGCCCACACCTGGACCCGCGGTGCGGCGAAGGCGACGCTCGCGGGCCATCCCATCCGGCTCGCCCAATGGGGCTGGACGCCGCCCACCGCCCGGACGATCACCGCGCCGCTGGTGCTCCTGCGCGAACCCTCGGATGTGGCGCGGATGAAGGACCGCCTCCAGGGCGCCATCGTGCTCGCGGGTCCGCCCAGCGCGCGCCTCGACCCTCCCGAAATGGCTGCGCCCTTGAAAGAGCATCGCGCGCCGGAGCCGGAAGACGAATTCCCCGTGGAGGAGCTGATCCCCGCCCTCAAGGCCGCGGGCGTGGCGGCGATCCTCACGGACGCCGGGAAATCCAAGGGTCTGCTCAACCTGAACAGCCCGTGGAAACTGGAGCCCGGTGGCCTGCCCATCGCCTTCGTGGCGCACCCGGATTACGCGAAGCTCTGCGCGTCTTCGACGAAGCTGACGCTTCACCTCTGCGGCGATTTCGGACCCCCAGGCCATGGCCTCGATACCTGGGGCGAGATCAAGGGAAGCGAACATCCCGAAGAATGCGTGATCCTCGGGGCCCATCTCGATTCCTGGGACCTCGCCACCGGCGCGACGGATAACGGCGCGGGCGCGGCGGCGGTATTGGAGGCCGCGCGGTTGCTCGTGAAGTCCGGCGCGAAGCCGAAGCGCACCATCCGCTTCGTCCTGTTCGGCGGCGAGGAGTTGGGCTACCTGGGTTCCATCGCCTATGTGAAGACGCAAGCCCTCGACAAGATCAGCGCGGTCTTCGTCATGGACACCGGCGCGGGGGCCATCAACGGTTTCGCCCTGCAGCAGCGACCCGAAGCCGCGAAGATTTTGATGCCGCTTCTTGCGCCCCTCGCCAAGCTCGGCGTGACGGAGACGGACCTGCGGAATGAAAGCGGCACGGACCATGTGCCCTTTGACCGCGCGGGCGTCCCCGCCTTTTGCGCCGAGCAGATTCAGCACGACTACGCGGCCATCCACCACAGCCAGGCGGACACCCTCGCCCATGTCCGGCCCGCGGAATTGGAACAGGCCGCGCGGGTCATGGCCTACACGGCGCTCGCGGTGGCGGATTTGCCCGAACCGTTGCCGCGCGAACGCGGACCGCTTTCGAAGGAAGCTCCCTGATGGCCAAGATCAAGTTCCGCTCGAAACTCTACTTCAGCATCGGCGTCTGCACCGCGCTGGGTGCGGGCATCGGCGCGAGCATGGGCAACCTCGCGGTGGGAGCTGGGCTTGGCGCAGTATTAGGTGCGATCCTCAGCGCCGCGCCGAAACGATGAGTTGAACCGCGAAGGCGCGAAGGACGCGAAGGAAGAACTAGGATCAGGCATGAACCCATGAGGTACGGGCTCATACCCATTCTTGGGTTCATCGCGGATCTGCGGGGAGATGACCGCCCCATGAATGCCACGATCCTTCCGAGCGGAAATCCAGGAACACAGAGTTCACAGAGGAACACGGAGATCACAGAGGGGTCCCGCCTACTCGAACGCGGAAGCCGCCCGCCAAGGGCGGGCTTGCCGCTTCGCGGCAAGGTTGAGGGCGCGAGGGTGGGAGGCCCTCAAAAGCCTCCGGGCCTCGCGCCCTCAACCCATGGCTTCCGCTGGCCGTTCAAGGGTGGACCTCTGTGCCCCTCTGTGTTTTCTCTGCGGCCTCTGCGTTCCTGCTTGGGTCGTCCTTGGTGTGAACCGAGATCCTTCGAATGGGTCTGAAGTCGGCGATTCTTCCCTGAACTGCACGAAGAGCCCATTCTTGCTTCTTCGCGTTCTTCGCGTCTTCGCGGTTCAACCCAGGAAGCCCGAATACCAATGCCATAGCCCCGGTCCGTAGAAAACGATGACGGGCGTGGCGAGGGCCAGGAAGCAGCCGAAGGGCAACATGCTTTGCGCGCCGGCGCGGCGCATGAGCATGAGCGGCACGCCGACGACCGCGCCCAGGGCCGCGCCGCCAAAGAGGATGCCGAGCATCGGGCCCCAGCCCCAGAAGGCCCCGAGCCAGGCGAGCATCTTGAAATCGCCCATGCCGAGTCCATCCGTCTTGCGTAGGGCCTTGTAGGTCGCGTTCAAGAGCCAGGGGCCGCCATAGCCGAGGACGAGGCCGATGAGGCTCGCCTGCCAAGTGACGGGCTCGCCGAAGATCGTCCAGGAAGGCGCGGGCTGGAGGCCGTTGTGCCAGAGGCTCGCTTGGAGGAAGTCCGTGAGGCCGCGACCAGAGGGGATCGCGATCATTTTTTCGGTGAAGAAGAGCTGCGGAAGGGTGAACAGCACTCCGAGCGCCATGAGGGGGAACTGGAGCACATCCGGCAGGATCATCTCGGTGAAATCGGTGAAGAAGAGCACCAGCAGCGCGAAGCCGCAGATCACCGCCTTGAGCCAGATGAGCGTCCCAAAGGGGAAGAGCCAGATGGACCCGGCCAGGATCACACCGCCGAGCGCTTCCACCAGCGGGTAGCGGAAGGGGATGCGCCATCCGCAGGCCGCGCATTTGCCCCGCAACCAGAGCCATCCGAGGAGCGGGAGGTTGTGCCAAGGTTTGATGGGCGCTTTGCAGCTCGGGCAATAGCTATTCTTCGTCACCACATTGCGCTCGGCCTCTTCTTCCTGAGGCAGGCGGTGGATGAGCACATTGCAGAAGGACCCGAGGATGAGCCCGAAGGGCAGCAGCACCAGGGAGAGCAGCCAGGGCGGCAGGTCGAGGAAGGGCATCCCTAAGCTTATCGGGCCTCGGAAAAAGCGGCAGAATGGGGAGTGGAGGTTCCTGTGCGCCCTTTCGCGATTCCTGCCCTGATCCTGGTGCTCCCTGTCCTCGCCCAGGCCCCCGCTCAGACGCTGGTCGAAAAGCCCGTCGTCAAGATCGTCACCAACTATGGCGCGATGACTGTGGAGCTGGATCCGACGGCCGCGCCCAAGACCGTGGCCAACTTCCTCCGCTATGTGAAGGAAGGGCACTACAAGGGCACGATCTTCCACCGGGTCATTGACGGCTTCATGATCCAGGGCGGTGGCATGGACGAGGCCTTCAAGGACAAGCCCGCCCACGCCGGCGTAGTGAACGAAACCGCTTCCGCCCTGGCGGCGGGTCTCCACAACACCCGCGGCACCCTCGCCCTCGCCCGCACCGAGGACCCCAACAGCGGCGCGGATCAGTTCTACATCAACCTCGTGGACAACTCCGCGTCCCTGGACGCGAGCGGCTACTGCCCCTTCGGCCGCGTGATCGCCGGGATGGAGGTGGCGGATGCCATCGCCAAGGTCCGCACGGGCTTCCACCACGGGATGCCCAATGTCCCGGACTACCCCGTGCGCATCAAGTCCGTGCAGGTGGTGATGCCCGCCAAGTAGCCGAGACCTTGTGACGCGGCGTCCCCTGATCCGCCCCGCACTCGTGTGGCTCTTCGCCGGGCCCGCCATGGCCGTGGCGGTGCTGATGGCCGCCTGCATCGCGCCCTTTCGCGGCAAGCGCCGGGGTTTCTGGGCCATCGCGCCTTCCTACATCCGGCTCATGGCCTGGGCCTTCGGCATACGGCGGAAGTTGGAAGGCTGGGACCATCTGCCCGAGGCGATCCGAGCCGGCGCGCCGGTCATCTTCTTCGCCAACCATGCTTCGCTGCTGGATCCGCCGCTCATCATCTCCACCTTGCCCGACCATCCCGTCTTCATCGCGAAGAAGGAGTTGGGTCGCGTGCCCGTGCTGGGCACGGCGATCAAGCTCGCGGGCTTCATCCTCATTGACCGCGGCCATCAGCGGCAGGCCTACGCGAGCTTGCAGGACGCGGCGCTCCGCATCCGCGCCGGACAGAGCGTCGCCATCTTTCCCGAAGGCACCCGCACGACGGAGGACGCGCTCCAGCCCTTCAAGCGCGGCAGCTTCCACCTGGCGCTGGAGGCGGGCGTGCCCCTCGTGCCGCTCGCCATCCGCGGCGGGCGCGACATCCTTCCCAAAGGGTCCTGGCGCACGAAGGGCGGGCCTTACACGCTCACCATCGGCGAACCTCTGGATCCGGCCGCCTTCACCGAGCCTGAAGCCTTGAGGTCCGCAGCGGAGGCCCGACTCCGGGAGATGCTTCACCCCTCGTAGACCATGTGCACATCCGCCCGCTCGTAATGGGAAGCCCCCGATCGGGGGCGATGCCGGAAACCGCTCGTCTCGTACAGCCGGAGGGCCGTGGTCAGGACGCTGTTGGAATCAAGAAACAGCTCGCGCCCGCCAAGCCCCTTGAACTCGGCGATGGCCGCTTCAAGCAGCCGCCGTCCGATCCCATGCCCCTGGAAGGCCTCGTCCACGGCCATCTTCGTCAGCTCGAAGCGGTCCCCCTCGGGCATCAGGGCGCAGGTTCCGACGATCTCGCCCTCCATCCGCGCGAACAGGATGCGGCCGCCGGGCGCGAGGATGCGTGTCTCCGGATCCGACAGCACCTCCTCATCAATGGGTTCCACCCGGAAATACTTCTCCAGCCAGGCCACATTGAGGCGCTTGAAGGCCTCCCGGTAGCGGGGCTCGAAGGCGATGATCTCGACGGGGTGCGCCATGGGCTGAACTCTAGGCCCTGGTTCGGCGGAGGGCAATCGGGCCTGACGCTTTGTTAAGCTCCCCTAAGCCGTTCCCCGCCCTGCCCCGTATCGTCCCTGTACCGCTCTCGTTCCCGGAGTGCCCGTGATCGCGTTTGAAAGCCTGGAGGTCCGCTATCCCGGCGCGAAAGAGCCCGCCCTCAAGGGCATGAGCCTTTCGCTGGAGGATGGCATCGTCGGCCTGCTCGGCCCCAACGGCGCGGGCAAGTCCACGCTGCTCAAGACCCTGCTCGGTCTGCTCGAACCTTCCGCCGGCGGCGGCCAGGTGCTGGGGGTGGGCCTGGGCACCCCCGCCGCGGCCAAACTGCGGGGTCGCATCGGCTACATGCCCGAGTACGACGCTCTCATCGAGGACGCCACGGCCTACGAGCAGGTGGCCTTCTGGGGCGAACTGTCGGGCCTGGAGCCCGAGGCCGCCCGGGACCGCGCCCATGAAGTCCTCTACTTCGTCGGGTTGGACGAGGCCCGCTACCGCGCCGTGAGCGGCTACAGCACGGGCATGCGCCAGCGGGTGAAACTGGCCCAGGCCCTCGTCCATTCGCCGGAGCTCGTCTTTCTGGATGAACCCACCAACGGCCTCGATCCCGAAGGCCGCCGCCGGATGCTGGACCTCGTGATGAAGGTGCACGCCGAACTGGGCACGGGCGTCATTCTCGCGAGCCATTTGCTCGGCGATGTGGAACGGGTCGCGGACCAACTGGTGATTCTCGACAAGGGCCGCATTTCCGCTAGCGGCTCCATGTCGGGCTTGCGGAAGGCGCTCTCAAAGCGCGTGGAACTGCGTTTCCTGGATCCGCTCAACGCTTCCCAGGAAGAATCCCTGCCGGAGCTGGGTGCTCTGCATGAGGCCCGCAATGGGTACTACGACCTGGAGATGAAGGACGCAGATCCGCTCTCCGCCTTCCGCTGGGCCGAGTCCCATGGCGCGGTGCTCGTGCAGGTGACGCCCCGCCACGACCGGCTCGATGAAGTGCTGCTGCGCGCCCTGCATCCGGAGCGCTCGCTTGAATCGGAGAAGGCCTGATGCCCATCTATGCCCCCAGCCTTCCGCCCAAGCCGGATCTCAGCCTCGGCCAGCCTCCGGCCCTCGTGCTCGCGCGCTTTGATCTGAAGCGCATCCTGCGCCAGAAGATGGGCCGCTTCTTCGGCTTCATCTTCACCTTCATGCTCATCTGGCGCCTGGGCTATGTGTACCTCTACTACCTGAAGGATCAGAACGCCGTCATCGGCAAGATGATGGACGCCGCCGCGCCTGTGCTGGCCCAGGGCGCCGCCTGGCACGCGGACATGCTGGGGGGCTGGCTCACCTATCTGCTCTGGTTCCTCGTCGCGCTCATCGGCGGCGGCCTCGTGGCGCGCGACACGCTCTACCGCGTGCGGCCCCTCATGTACGCCCATCCCGTGAAGCCCTCCGACTACTGGATCGCCAAGCTTGGGCTCTCCGCTCTCGTGCCCTTCGCCGTCCTCCTGCTCTTCGCGCTGCTGCCCTGGTTCCTCTCGGTAGGGCTCACGGGACTGCACGGCGTGATGTGGGCGAGCACGCCCCTGCGCCTCGTCCCGGCCGCGCTCATCATCGCGCTGCTCATGGGCTCCGTCGCGAGCGGCGCGTCGAGCCTCGCCAGCACACCCCGGGCGGGCATCGCCTGGGTCATCGGCGTGGCGCTCGGTCTTGAAGCGCTCGGCGGCATGCTCTTCGGCATCCTCGGCAGCGGCGCGTGGATGGCTATCTCCCCCATGAGCCTTTCGGCCGCGTGGCCGCGCCTGCTGTGCGGCGCGCCGGGAGGCTTCTTCGGATGGGGCCCCACGCTCGTTGGTACGGCGGCCCACTTCGTGCTGTGGACGCTGCTCTTGAAGAACCGGACTCAGCCTTCGGAGGCGGTGCTGTGATGCGGCTACCGGCTCCAGTCCACCGGCTACTAGGCGTTGAGTCCGAGACCACCGCATGGCTTCATCCTTTTCGCCCGGTAGTCGGAAGCCGGAAGCCGGAGCCCCAGACATGATCAAGCTCGAACGCGCCTCCCTGCGCTACGGCGCGGTGCTGGGGCTCAGCCCCACCAGTTTCGAACTGCCCGAAGGCGGCGGCATCGTCGGCCTGCTCGGCCCCAACGGCGCGGGCAAGTCCACGCTGCTTCAGCTCCTGTCCGGCCTGCTTCCGCCCAGCGGCGGGAGCGTTGAGATCTTCGGCCAAGCGCCCTTCCGCAATCCGGAAGTGCTCTCCAAGATCGGCCTCGTGCCCGAAGGCGACCGCCTGCCCGTGGGTCTGAAAGGGCGCGGCTGGCTCCGTATGATGGGACGGCTTTCCGGCCTCGAGGGCGAGGCTCTGGAAACGGCGATGACGAAGGCCCTCGACACCGTGGGCATGAGCGAGCGCGCGGATCTTCCCTTTCCCCGCATGTCCAAGGGGATGCGCCAGCGCATGCGCCTCGCCCAGGCGCTCCTGCACGACCCGAAACTGTTGATCCTGGATGAGCCCTTCAACGGACTCGACCCCGAGGCGCGACTCACCCTCATGGGCCTGCTCCGGGATCTCGCGGAGGCTGGCGCCCGGGTCCTCGTTTCCAGCCACATCCTCACGGAAGTCGCCCAGCTCACGGACCGCATCCTCCTCCTCTTCCGCGGTCGCCTACTTGCGGAAGGCAGCGTGACGGAGATCCGCCAGTTGCTCGACCGTCACCCCGTGGAATTGCGCCTCAGCGGCGAAGCCCGCGCCCTGTCCCGCTGGGCGGTGGAGCAGCCAGAACTGGTCGCGCTGCGCATGGAAGACGCGGCGGCGGTGCTCAGCATCCGCAATCCGCGCGACTTCCTTCCCAAGCTTCAGTCCGAAGCCGCGAAGGGCGGCCTGCCCCTCACCGGCCTCGACCCGTTGGATCTCAACCTCGAAGCGGTGTTCCAGTATTTGACGAAGGATCACGCATGAGCGCCGTCACGCCTTTCCAGACCGCGCGCGCCCTCGCGGCGGGTTACGCGCCCCGGGTGCTCCAGCCGCGGGGCTGGGTGATCGCCGCCCTCGTGCTCGCGCCGGTCTCCCTCGCCCTGCTCATCTCCGGCCTCGCCGCGATGCAGGGTCATCCGTTGCCCGCCAGCATCGCGCTCACGATCTTCCACGGCATTCTCGCCCGCGCGGTGCTGCCCATCATGGCGCTCATCGCCGCGTCCGCGGGTATCCGCGAGGACCTGGAACAGCGCACCCTCCCGCTGCTGCTGACGCGCCCCGCGCCCGCGTGGGCGATGCCGATCGGCAAGGGCCTGCCCTGGTTCGCCTGGGGCTCGGCTTGGCTCATCCTCGGCGCGGCGGCCCTGCAAATCCTCGGCGGCGACGCGGATCTCCTGCTCGGGCGCATGGCCGCGCTCGTGGCGGCCTGGTGGGGAATGCTCGCCTTCGTGTCCCTCTTCGGCCTTCTCTTCAAGCGGGGCACGCTGTGGGCCGCGCTGTGGCTCTTCGGGTGGGAAAGCCTCACGGCCGTCTTCCCGCCCTTCCTCCAGCGCCTCACCTTCACCCACTACATCGAAAGCCTCGCCGGCAGCCGCGGCCACAGCGTCAGCGCCACCGAGCTGCTGGCCCAAGTCCAGGTCAGCACCGCGCCCTGGCTCGCCTTCCTCATCCTCCTCCTCGCCGGCCTCGCCTTCTGGGCCGCCTGCGGATGGAA
>JAFDVN010000183.1 GCA_018269025.1 Acidobacteriota bacterium
GAAGGCCATGTCCCGCACCTCCACATCCGCCAGTCGGGTGGACTGGGAGAGGGCGTGGGCCTTGACCTCCGCCCGCCGCTCCAACCCCATGAATGCCAATTCCTGCCTGCGCCGTTCTACGCCATCCCAAGCCATGGGCCACCCCCGAGAAGGCCAAGGTAGGCCTGACTCTGGGATCGGCCAGATCGAAAAAACCGATTCGGGAGTAAAGTTTCCTTTTGCCCGAGGCAACCATGTCCTACCGCCATCCGGATTTCGCCAAGCTGGGCCTTGGTGCCGCGCCCGAGTGCGCCTTCGTGCCCGCGCCCAAGGATGAAACCTTGCCGGACGGCTTCATGAGCACCACCAACTTCCCCACCTATGTCCATGTGGGCGGCAAATGGCGCATGCCGGAGATGCCGCGCATGGATTCGCACCTCGTGTGGGACGCGAAAGCCGAGCGCCTGCTCATCAAGGAGTTCCGACTCGTGAAGCAGGGCGATCTCGTCGCCGTCGCCACGAAGGAGGACGGCAGCGAAGGCGTGCTCGTGTGGGACAAAGGCTTCGCGGATGAGACGGACGCCACCCACGCCGAGGCCTTCGGCTTCATGTCGTCGGAAGTGAGCCGCGAGAAGCCGGTGAACTACGAGGCGATCTTCCAGCAGTTCATGGAGAACCGCGGCGCGAAGGGCCACATCCTCTGGGTCATCGGACCCGCCCTCGTCCACGCCCGGGGCCGGGACGCCATGGAGTGGCTCATCCACCACGGCTTCGCCCACAGCGTCTTCGCGGGCAACGCCGTCGGCGTCCACGATGTGGAGGCCGCGCTCTTCGGCTCCACCCTCGGCATGAAGAAGGACGGCACGCCCGAAGTCGGCGGCCACGCCTACCACATGCGCGCCATCAACGAGGTGAAGAAGGCCGGAAGCATCAAGGCCCTCGTGGAGCAGGGCAAGGTGAAGGACGGCATCATGCACGCCTGCACCGTGACGGACACGCCCTATGTGCTCGCCGGGTCCATCCGGGATGACGGCCCTCTGCCCGAGACCATCCCCGACGCGCTGGAGGCCCAAGGGCGCATGCGCGAGTACACGAGCAAGGCCACCATGGTTGTGATGGTGGCGACGGCCCTCCACAGCATCGCCGCCGGCAACATGCTGCCGACCTTCTGCACCAAGCCAAACGGGGAGATGGCGGAGATCACGACCATCTGCGTGGACCAGACCGAATTCCTCGTCTCCAAGCTGA
Source organism: Acidobacteriota bacterium (assembly GCA_018269025.1). Lineage (GTDB taxonomy): Bacteria > Acidobacteriota > Holophagae > Holophagales > Holophagaceae > JAFDVN01. Next base: position 1,228 of record JAFDVN010000183.1, read on the forward strand.
AGGACCGCGGCACCCACCAAGCTTTTGGTGTTGTGACAAACGCTCAGGATTTTATGCGCCTCATCCAATTGGAGCTGATGGGGCGCATCTAGCCGCCGGTCCCAGCCTTAGCCCCGTTCGCCGACCCTGGCCCCCCGTTCACCGGAGGGGACGGAACCTCGCGTTGCGATGCCCTAAGCTAAAGGCTGGCCCGGAGTCCGCCCATGAACCGACAGCGCAAAACCCTGTTCGTGATCCTCGGGGGCGTCGTCCTCATCATCCTGCTGGCGGCGATCTTCGGCCGCTCGGGCGATGATTCGAACAAGTTCTCCTGGGACAAGGTCAGCAAGGGCAAGATCCGCGAGGTCATCAGCGCCAGCGGCGAGATCCAGGCGAAGACGCGCATCAACATCGGAACGACGCTCGCGGGCGAGATCACGGCTATCCCGGTGAAGGACGGGCAGGAAGTGAAGAAGGGCGACATCCTCGTCACCCTGGACCGGGTGCGCCTCGCCCAGGCCGTGGCCCAGTCCCGGGCGGCGCTGGAAGGTTCCACCCGGGATCAGGCGCGGCTCAAGGCCGCCATGGACACGGCGGAGTCCACCTTCAAGCGCCAGGACGCGCTGCATAGCCAGGGCCTCATCAGCGACGAGGAGTGGCGGCAGGCCCAGCTGGCCAAGCAAAGCGCCGAACTGAGCTACCAGGGGGCGCAAACCCAAGTGGCCCAGGCCACGGCCTCCCTCGGCCAGATGCAGGACAGCCTCAACAAAGGCGCGGTGCGCGCGCCCATTGACGGCCGCGTGACGAGCCTCAAGGCGGAGATGGGCGAAATGGCGATTCCGGGCCAGAGCAACCTGCCCGGCGCGACGCTCATGATCGTCTCCGACATGCACGAGCTCATGGCCGAAGTGAAGGTGAACGAGAGCGAAGTCGTGCGGCTCAAGCCCGGACAGGAAGCTCAAGTCGCCGTGGACTCGCTCCCGGGCCGTGTCTTCAACGGGAAGGTCTATGAGGTCGCTACCGGAAGCGAAGGCGGCACCGGCCAGGACGCCAACATGTACCTCGTCAAAGTCGCGTTGGACATGAGCAGCGCGGACATCGCCCTGCTCCGCCCCGGCATGAGCGCCCGGGCCGTCATCCTCTCCCGCCAGGTGGATGACGCCCTTCGCGTGCCGCTCCAGGCGGTGCTGGAGAAGGACCTCACGCCAGAAGAAGCCGCCAAGCAGGGTCAGCTCATCGCCCCCAGCCGCAATGTGGTGATGGTCGTGAAGAATGGACACGCCCTCACCCGGGATGTCCAGCTCGGCATCGCCGATACCCAATTCTTCGAGGTGAAGGGCGGCCTTGAGGCGGGCGAGCAGGTGCTCACCGGCCCCTTGCGCAAGCTGCGCGAACTCAAGGATCACGGAGCCGTGGATCTGAAGGACAAGTCCGACTCCCAGATCGAGACGGAGGCGGAGAAGCGCAAGGCTCGGAGCTCACAATGAACATCCACGAGCCCGTCTCGGCGGCGGTTCGGGCACTCCGGGCGAACAAGCTCCGCAGCGCCCTGACGACCCTCGGCATCGTCATCGGCGTGGCGGCGGTGATCGTCGTCGTCAGCCTGGTGCAGGGGCTTGAGAAAAGTGTCCTGAAGCAGATCGAAAAGGCTGGAAGCCAGACCCTCTTCGTCCGGCCCGTCTTCCCCACGGACATGCCCTTCGCCGAGTACCTGAAGATCAAGAACAAGGACCTCACCCTGGAGGACATGCGGGCGCTCGGCCACGCCGTGCCTTCCATCACGCAGCTCACGCCCCTCTTCTTCACGGGATCGGAAGTGAAGGCCGAAGGCCGCACCGCCACCGTCAACCTGATCATGACGGATGACAGCTACCTGGACCTGAACAGCATCAACCTCGCGGCGGGGCGCAACTTCGTCCCCTCGGACCTGCGGCTCCAGAACAAGGTCGCGATCATCGGCTCCAGCGTCGCGGGCAAGCTGGGGATCACCGGCAACCCCATCGGCCACATCATCCAGACTCCGGCGCTGTCGCTCCAGGTCATCGGCGTGCTGGAAGAACAGGGAAGTTCCCTCGGCAACGATCCGGATAGCAACATCCTCGTGCCGCTCACGACGGGCCTTGCGACGCTCTCGGACGCGAGTCGGCGCCAGCTCTTCTTCCAAGCGCGCATTGATCCGCGCATCTCGGCGGATGACGGCGCGGACCTGATCACGGAGGCCCTGCGGCGCATCAAGGGACTTCGAGCCGGCGAGCCCGAAGGCTTCAAGGTCTTCAGCCCCAAGCAGATCACGAGCATCATCGGCGGCATCACCGCGGCCATCACGGCCGTCGCGGGGGGCATGGTGTCCATCGCCCTGCTGGTGGGCGGCATCGGCATTATGAACATCATGCTCGTGAGCGTGACGGAACGGACGCGCGAAATCGGCGTGCGGAAGGCCGTAGGCGCCAAGCGGAAGGATGTGCTGCTCCAGTTCCTCGTGGAAGCGGCCTTCCTCTGCATCGCGGGGGGGGCCATGGGCATCCTCCTGGGCTTCATCCTCGGCGCGGCGCTGGGCAAGGCCCTCTTCGGCGCGGTGGGCATGGTGCCGCTCTGGGCGGTCATTGCCGCCTTCGCCGTGCCCGCGGCCATCGGCCTCGTCTTCGGCCTCTACCCGGCGGCGAAAGCGAGCAAGCTCGATCCCATCGAGGCCCTGCGCTACGAATGACCGACCGACCCTTGACATGGGCCGTCCGACCCATGGTTCAGGCCGCTGGGCGGAAGACACCTCCGATGCCGCCGTTCCCCCTAAGCTGGTAGCACCCTCCCAGGAGTTCCCATGAACGACACCCTCTTCCACGAAGGCGCCCCGCAGGCCAAGTCGAAGGCTCCTTCCCTCATGGAGCAGATCGAAGGCGTATTCACCGCGCCGCGAGCGCTCTTCGACAAGCTCAACGCCGTCCCGAGTTGGGTCCCAGCGCTGATTCTCACCGTGGTCATCGGGCTCGCCGTGACCATCGTCTGGGGCCTCAAGGTGGATGTGGACGCCATGCTCCGTCCCATCCTGGAGGCCAATCCTAAGATTCCCGCGGATCAGTTGGACAACATCATCCAGATGCAGTCCAAGTTCATCCTGCCCTTTGGCATCCTGGGCGTCCTCTTCGGCATTCCGATCGTGTCCCTCATCGCAGGGCTCATCAATTGGGCGCTTGGACGCGGATTCAAAGAAGAAGGAGCGGCGGTTCCGACCTTCCTTCAGGGGCTCTCGGCGGCAGTGGTGCCCATGCTCATTCGCATCCCCGATTCCCTCATCATCTTCGCCATGTGCCTGCTCAAGCCCGTGGGGGGGCATAAGCCGGATCAGGTGGCACCGACCTCGCTCGGCTACTACCTCCATGTGGCTTCACCGAAACTTCAGGCGCTGTTCTATCAGATCAATCCCTTCATCATCGCCAACTTCGTGCTGGGCTACCTGGCCATGCGCCACATCGTGAAGGCCAAGCCGCTCGGGGCCGCGATCTCGGTGGGCATTTGGATTCTGCTGATTCTCGTGGGCGTCGCTTTCGCCAAGTAAGGCCCCGCGATAACGGAGAAGGCCCGGGCCAAGCCCGGGCCTTCTTCGTGATGCATTTGCTTCAGATCTGCCCGGCCTGGGTCGGCGCTTCCACCGGCTCCACATGGCCCTTGGCGCGCAGGGTCGCGGCCATCTCGGGGGTGACGCCCTTGGCCAGATCCTCGGCCTCGGCCTGGTGCAGCGCGTCTTCGTAGGAAGGCGGCGGCGTGGTCATGTCCACGGAGCGCTTGGGCGCGTGGGCGTGGGCCTTGGAGACCACCGCCGCGCCGAGGATGAGCGCCCCGATGAGGGCGGTCAGGATGGCGATCGCCTTGGTCTTGGAACGGGTGCCGGCCTGGGGGAAGGCGGGCGGGTTCGAGATCTGGGTCATGGATCCTGTCTCCTTCCGGATGCGCGATGGCCAGGTTCGCTTCCCATGAAACGAATCCTGGCCATCGCTGAGAAACAAACCCATCCGGGCAAAGCGAGTATCCGATGTGGATACAGGGGTTTCAAGGTGTGTAAAGCAAGATTTACTTCATGATGGCGATAACGGGAAAGCGTCATCGCTCTGTCGCGTCATCACCATTTGGACACCACAAACACGCCACGAAGGACCCCGAGTTCCGACATGCGCATGACGATTTCTTGTCCGAGTAAACCTAGGAAGCGATCGCGGCATCCTAGGCTTTGACCCATCCTTGATGACGGAGGTCCGCCATGAAGACGCCCATCCGCCCCCGGTACGCTTCGCTGCTCGCCGCCGCCTGCCTCGTGCCGCTCCTTGGCTGCATGGGGTCTTCCTCCGGCTCCACCTACTACGACAACGCCACCTCCGTCGCCGTGGCGGATCTGGATGGCAACGGGCGCATGGATGTGGTGACGGCCTACGACCGGGCCTACAGCGATGGCACGGATGGCGGCTTCGTTTCGACCCGCATGGGTCAAGGGACCACCGGCATCGCCTTTGGTGATCCGATCCGCTCCACCGGCGGCGCGGCCCCCGGCCCCATCGTCGTCGCCAATCTGGATGGCAACGCTCAGCCGGATCTCGTCCTCTGCAACGCGGTCAGCCCCACCGTGACCCTGCTCTACGGAAGCGCCACGCCCGGCACCTTCGGGTCGTCCGTGAACCTCTCCCTCGGGGCGAACCGCTACGCCTACGCGGTGGCCGTCGCGGACTTCAACGGCGACGGAAAGCAGGACATCGCCGTGGCCGCCAGCGGGGGCAGCGATGTGCTGGTCTTTCTCCAAAATGCGGGGGGTGGCTTCACTGGCGTGACGCCCACTTCGGTGGCCGTGGGCGCAACGCCTTACAGCATCGCGGCGGGCGCGCTCTCCGGCGGAAACCAGGACCTCGCCGTGGGCCTGAACGGCGGCCAGCTCGCCATCCTCAAGGGCAACGGCGATGGGACCTTCCAGACGCCGGTGAACTACGCGTGCGGCACGACGCCCGCGTCCATCAAGATCGCGGACCTGGATGGCGCGAATGGCCCTGACATCGCCGTGGCGGACTACGGCGCCACCAGCTCCGTGATCGTCTTCCTCAACAGCGGCGGGGGAAGTTTCGCAACGGGCGTGTCCTACCCGACGGGCGATTCCTACGCGCTGGATCTCGCCATCGGCGACTTGAACGGCGACACCAAGCCCGACATCGCCGTGGCCAACTCCGGCGTTCCCGGCGATCCCGGCAGCGTCTCGGTGCTGCTCAACACCGGCAGCGGCGCCTTCGGAACCGCCACGCTCTACGGCGGACTCCAGGGGCCGACCTCGGTTTCCATCGCGGACATTGACGGGGATGGCAGGAACGACCTCATCAGCGCCGATGGCACCGGCGTCATCCACCTCCAAAGCCCCACCACGCCCGGCCAGTTCCTCGCTCCGGTTCAGCTTTACTACTAAGGATGCTGATCGCAGAGGACGCGGAAGCATCGCGGAAAGCGCGGAATACGAGAAGTCGCACTTCTCACCTTTTCTCCCGCGTCTTCCGTGTCAGCTCCGCGACCTCCGCGACCAGCTTCTTCTCTACCCCTGGATCCAGACCGGCTCCAGCCCCAGCAGCTTCGTCACGGCGGCGCGGGCGCGGGGGCCGGGATCCACGGTGAAATCGTTGACCCACATCTGCACATATTCGCTGACCATGTCCCGGTCCATGCCCCGGCCGAAGGACTGGCTGTAATCCACGCTCTCCCAATGACGGGCGCGGGCCAGCTCGACGCTTTTCCGCATCACGGTGGCGAAACGCGCCTTCACTTCCGGGTCGAGGCTTGCCCGGATCGCGTTGCCGCCCATGGGCAGCGGCAGGTCGTAGGCCTCCTTCCACCAGCGGCCCAGATCTTCCACGAGGTGAAGGCCCGCGTCCTTGTACATGAGCTGGCTTTCGTGGATGAGCAGGCCCGCGTCGTGCTTGCCTGCGACGACGCGCTCCATGATCTGGTCGAAGGGGATCAGTTCATGGATCAGTTCGATGCCCTTGGCCTTGCACCACAGCTTGAAGCTGAGGAACGCGCTCGTGCGCGCGCCTGGGATGGCGATGTTCTTCCCCTGCAGGGAGGAAGGCGTGCAGGGGTGCAGGCTCACCACGAGGGGCCCGCGGCCTTCCTGGATGCTGGAACCCGCCGTGAGCAAGTCGTATTTCCCGATCAGTTCCGGATAGGCGCCGAAGCTGATCGCGGTGATGTCGTAGCGGCCTTCCAGCGCCTCAGCGTTGAGCGTCTCAATGTCCTTGCGGATGAACTCGAACTCGAAACCTTCCGGGTCCATCCACCCCAGCGCCAGCGGCGCCATCATGTAGGCGTCGTCGCTGTCTGGGGAATGGGCGATGGTGAGTTTCATGGCGTCTGGCTTCCGGCGTCAGGCGTCGGGCGTCGGGCCTGAAGCTCCAGGCTACAAGGCCCAGCCTGCGGCCCGAAGCCTGAAGTCCGACGCCCGAGGCCTGAATTAGTACCCGAATCCATCCTTCCGCACATGGGTGCGGGGCTTGGCATCGGGCTCCTGCAACGCGCCCTCGACCACTTCGCCGATGAAGAGGTCGTGGTCGCCGCCCGTGGAGAGGGTCTTCGTGTGCTTGAGGACGAGGTAGGCGTAGCCATCCTTGAAAACGGGGGCCTTCTCGTGCGTGAGCAGGGAGTGCGCGTCCTCAGCCCAAGGGTCCACGCCGGGCTCGAAGCCGCGGCCATAGCGCTTCAGGGGCTCGTGGTCGCCTTCCTTCAGCAGGTTCAACGCGAAATGCCCGCTGGCCTGGATGAGCGCTTCGATGGGCCGCCCGGCCTTGATGCACACGGCGACGAGGGGCGGATCAAAGCTGATCTGCTGGAACCACGAGGCGAGGAAGCCTGTGCGGTCCTTCCCGTGTTGGGCCGTGGCGATGGCGAGGCCGCTGGGAATCTTGCCGAGGGCGGGACCGGCGGTGGATTTGAGGTCGGACATTAAGGACTCCAGAAGGCTGGTCGCAGAGGCCGCGGAGCTAGCGCGGAAGACACAGAATAAATGCTTTTCTCTGCGTCTTTCGTGTTCTTCAGTGTCTTCCGCGACCAGCTCAGTTCGCCGACGGCTCGCCTTCTTTTGGCGCGAGCTTGGCCTTCACGCGCTCGATGGCTTTGGCGGCGACGGCGTAGCGGGGGTTTTCGTCCAGGGCGGCACGGTAGTGCTTCAGCGCTTGTTCCAGCTCGCCCTTCCGCTCGAAGACACGGCCCAGATTGAACTGGGGAAAGCAGTAGCTTTCGTAGCGCTTCGCCTTGAGCGCCATCTTGAGCCAGGGGATGGCATCGTCCAGCTCGCCTTGCTCCAGATAGTAGGCGCCGATGTCGTTGTAGGGGTTGCCAAACTCGGGATCGAGATCAATGGCCCGGTGGCAGTCCTCGATGGCCGCGTCGAAGTCCTTGTCGAAGCTCTTGGCCCAACCCCGGAAGGTGTAGGCCTCCGCTGTGGGCCAGATCGCGATGGAATCCGAGTAGAGCTCGATGGCCTTGTCCAACTCGCCCTTCATGTGGAGCTGATAGGCCTTGCCCACCACTTCCATGGCCTCCTGCCGCTTGGCCTCCGGGGTGTCGGGGCGTTCTTCGTCGCTCATGGGGACCAATATACGGCGTCAGGCTCCGGGCGTCAGGCGTCAGGCCCCTAGGCCGGACAGGTAGCCCGTGCACTGCCAACCGGAATGCAGGAAGGCCCGACGCCTGAAGCCTGACGCCGGGTGCCGGGCGCCTGACTTCACAGCCCCTGCAGCCGCAGCAGCGTGACCGCCTGCCACAGGATGTACAGGCCCATGGCGGCCACGAGCAGGCCGCCCAGGCGCAGGAGCCGGTGCTTCCAGGCTTGACTGAGCTTGGTGGAGGCGAGGCCCAGCCCCAGCAGGAGAGGCATGTTCCCGAGCCCGAAGGCCGCCATGCCCGCGGCGCCCATCTTCCAGGTGCCGTAATCCAGGGTCTTGAGCAGCATCATGTAGACGAGGCCGCAGGGGATGAGGCCCCAGAGCATGCCCAGGAGAAGGGGCCCGCCGCCGCTTTTGAGGCCCTTCCCGAGCAGGCCCGATAGCGCCTTGGGGAGCTTGAATTCCATGAGCGCGTCCGCGCGGCGGCCCATGAGCATGAAGAGCCCAAGAAGCAGCATGAGGAATCCGATGCCGAGCTTCACCCACACCTGCCAGGGCCAAGCCTGGGCCGCCACCAGCGCGGCCCCTTCAGGACGGCAGCATTCGTGCATGTCCTGGATCGTCTGGATGCGGGCGAAGCCGCCGACGAATCCGATGGCCGCGCCGAGGAGCGTGTAGGTGAGAATCCGCCCGGCTTGAAATATCAGGTGCCGAGGCCACAAACGCCCGCCATTCCTGGCCTGGGACACGCCGAAGGCGGCGACGATGGGCCCGCACATGCCCGCGCAATGGCCGATGGAGCCCAGCAATCCCGCCACCCACATGATGAGCAGCCAGGGCGCCGCGTGGGGCATATCAAGCCAATGTTCAAGCATCC
>JAFDVN010000184.1 GCA_018269025.1 Acidobacteriota bacterium
ACACCACCAACCGCTCCGTTTACCGCACAGTCGTCAAGACATTCAAGAATGAGGAGGTGAAATGATGAACGCGCGCCTGAGTACCCTTCTGGTGGCAGGAGCCGTCACCTTCACCGGCCTGCCCAGCGCCTACGCTCGCGCCGAGGCCCCGGCCGCCGTTTCCACCCGTGCCTGCACGGTTGAGACCGCCACCCTGGCCTCCACCGGAGACGGCAGCGCCGTGCTGACCTTGGCCATCCCGGGCATGTCCCAGGCTCCCAAGGTCCAGGTGCTGGATCACCCGCACCGCGTGGTCGTGGATCTCCCCGGTGTCGTCCGTGGCCGCGCCGTGGATCGCCAGGACCTGGCCGCCCTCCATCATCCGCTCATTGAACGGGCCCGCATGGCCCAGTTCGCGACGACGCCCCAGGCGGTGACCCGCATGGTGCTCGAAGTGGCCGACGGGACCCAAGTCTCCGTTAGCCGCACTTCGGCCGGTGTCCAGCTCTCCCTGACCGCCGGAACCGGCGCGGTCCAGGCCCACCTCGACGGCACCGCCCCCGCGATCGCCCCGGTGGAAGCCCCCGCCCAGCTCGTGGCCCAGGCCGAGACGCCCGCCCAGGCTCCGGTCTCGGTTGCTTCCCTAGGCGCCCTGCCTGAGCTGCCCAAGACCGGCGCGGCCTTCCAGGCCCTCCCCGTGATGGCGCTCGGCACCGCGGCCCCCGCCGCCGTTCCGGCCTCCGACACCCTCCAGGCCCCGGCGCCCGCCCCTGCGGCTGCCCAGGCTTCCAACGCCTACTCCGCCCGCACCATCGGCCAGGGTGAGCGCCGCTACACCGGCGCGAAGGTCTCCATTGACCTGCCCAACACCGACTTGGTCACGCTGCTCCGCTACCTGGCCGACATCGGTCATCTGAATCTGGTCTGCGACAGCGATGTGCAGGGCACCGGCACCTACAAGTTCACGGATGTGCCCTGGGATCAGGTGCTCGACATCATCCTGAAGAACTCCGGCCTCGGCAAGGAAGTAGACAACGGCGTCCTCCGCGTCGCCAAGATCTCGACGCTTCAGAAGGAGGCCGAAGAGCGCGGCAAGCTGGCAGAGGCCAAGGCCCTCTCCGGTGAGCTGGAAACCGTCACCCGCCCCCTCTCTTATGCGAAGGTCGGCGAAGCGTCCCAGTTGGTCACCAAGCTGCTCTCCAAGCGCGGTTCGGTGATCGTGGATGAGCGCACCAACACCCTCATCATCACGGACCTGCCCGCCTACCTGAAGACCGTCGAGGATCTCATCCAGACCCTCGATGTCCAGATCCAGCAGGTGAGCATCGAAGCTCGCGTGGTCGAGGCCAACAAGGATTGGCAGCGCGCCTTCGGTGTCGAGTGGCCGCAGGCCAACACTGGCAACGCCCAGTTGAGTGTCGGCGGATCCGCAGCTCCTTGGTGGCAGGCCGGCGCTCCTGGTTGGAATGGTGGCAGTGGCTTCAGCCGCCCCGCCTCCGGTCAGCTCGGTGCAGTTGGCATCGCCCCCGGCCTGCCCGGCGTGACCAGCATCGCCAGCCCCGCCGGCGAATTCTGGGTGTCCTTCCTCTCCAACCGCTACAGCGTGAACTTCATCCTCCAGGCCCTTGAGAAGGACGGCGTCGTCAAGATCGTCTCCAGCCCGAAGGTCGTGGCCCAGAACAACCGCAAGGCCACCATCCTCTCCGGTCAAAAGATTCCCTACCCGACCCAGCAGGGCGGCGCGCAGGGCGGTGCCATCACGGTCGCCTTCATTGACGCCAACCTCCAGTTGGATGTGACCCCCCAGATCACCAACGAGGGCACCATCCTCCTCGACCTGCACATCCAGAAGGCGGAGGCGGACTTCAGCCGCACCGTCAATGGCACGCCCACCATCCTGAACAAGTCCATCGAGACTCAGGTGCTGGTGCGCGATGGCGGCACCGCGGTGCTGGGCGGCGTCTATGTCACCAACACCACCAAGGGCACCGCTGGCGTCCCCTTCCTGATGCACATCCCGATCCTCGGCGCTCTGTTCCGGAACAAGACCAACTCGGAAAGCACCCAGGAGCTCCTGATCTTCATCACCCCGCGCATCCTACACCAGTAGCGCTGGGAGTTGATTGAAAGAAGAAGGCCCCCTATTGGGGGCCTTCTTCTTTTTGGGTTCACAAAAATGGCCCCCGATCGGAGGCCATGAAGGGGTGCGAAAGGTTACTTCTTGAGGGGCAGCGTGCGGACGAGGCGCTTGCAGTTGGTGCAGAGCAGCGTGTAGGTGTCCGGCACTTCCTGGTGGTAGATGAAGCCGGGGCCTTCCATGGGGTCCTGGGTCTTCTCCTGGAGTCGGCCGAAGTGGTATTCCGCGATGCGGACGCTCTGGGGAGCGGTCAGGTCAGCGCCACAGTGCGTGCAGGTGAGGGCCATGCGCGTTCTCCGAAAAGAAGCGGATGCCGACGCGAGTCCGAGCATCCAGAACCTCCAGCATAGCAGGGCCTCGCGTCGCCTTCAGCGCCGCTTCCCATCCGGGCCCCAGCCGAAGAAGCCCTGGCCGGTCTTGCGGCCGAGTTCGCCCTTCGCCACCTTTTCTTTCAGGATCGCAGGCGGCTCGAAGCGGGCCTCGCCCGTCTCCTGGAAGAGCCGCGCAGCGATGGCCAAGCGAAGGTCGAGGCCCACCCGGTCGGAGAGTTCCAGGGGCCCAACGGGATGCCCGTAGCCGTGGACCATCAGCGCATCCAGGTCCTCCGCCGAAGCCGACTCCGCTTCCAGCAGTCGCATGGCTTCGAGCCCTTGGATGAGGCCCATGCGCGCCGCGGCATAGCCCGGGCCGTCTTGCACCTCGACGGGCCTCAGGGCCAGGGCTTTGGCCAATTGACTGGCGCGAAAGGCATCCTCGGAAGGCACCGCCGGTGGAACCACCAGCTCCACGACATCCATTTTTCCCACGGGTACGAAGAGGTGGAAGGCCATGAGCCTTCCGCCCAGGCCGGAGGCCGCATCGAGCTTTCTGATCGAGAGCGAGGAACTGCCCGTGAGGCGCAACGCCGTGCCTGGGAGCCAAGGATGGATGCGCCGCCAAGCTTCGGCCTTGAGATCCGGATCCTCGGGCAGGGCCTCCAGCACCGCATCCACCTTCTTGAACGCCGCTGGTTCTAACGCGCGGGTCTCAAGGGCTCCCGCCCAGGACGCGCCTTCCAACGCGCCCCGCGCGTGGTCCTCGTCCCGCCCGACGAGCCTCACCGTGATTCCGCGCGAGGCCGCGTGCCGAGCCAGGGAACGCCCCAGCGTCCCGGGCCCGAGAATGGCCAGGATCACGGCCCCTCCGTGCCCGAGGGTTGCTGGCTGGCACCCGGGCAAATTCCTCCAGCCACGATGCGGTGGGCGGAGTTGAAGGCCTTGATGATGGACCCCTTGCCGCCCGCGATGAGATCCCCTGCCAAGTAAAGGCCCCGCACGGTGCTCTGGTAGGCCGAATCCACCACGGGCACCTTGCCATGGATTTGGGCCCCCGCCGCCTGAAGAAAGGTCTCCGGCGTAGAGCCCCCGATGGCATAGACGATGTGGTCGAACTGGTCCACTTCCACCGGCGCGCCCGCCTTGAATTTTACCTTGGCCTTCGGGCCTTCGGCGGCCTCGGCCAAGGACTCCACATCCGCTTCCATCCACACCCGCAGGGAGCCTTCGGCGGCCAGCCTGGCCACGATGCCGCGATTGGTGTCATTGGCCTTCCCGAACTCGGCGCCCCGGTAGGCGAGGGTCGTGTCGTGTTCCCGGTGGAGGAAGTCCGCATATTCCAGGGCCGTGTTGCCGCCGCCGATGACGAGGACCTTGGTGCCGGAGGGAATCTGATTGAGGTCGAAGTGGGTTTGAGTCTTCAGGGTCGGGGGAATGGGGTAGCCGGGCTTGTTGGGCCGCCCATAGACCCCGATGGCGAGCACCACGGTGCGGGCGCGCCAAGCGCGGTCCCGGGAATCCACGGCGGTGAAGATCCCGTCCTCGCCCTTGTGGAGTTTCCAGACCTCCGCGTCGCATTCCACCGGAAGCCGGTGCGTCTTGATGGCCTGGTCCAGGAGGGCGATGCAGGCGTCCTTGGAGCAGTCCTGGATGTCCATCACCCCCTCCTGGGGCGCGTCCAGGCCCAGGTAGGCCCGGTCCACCCGCTTCCCTGGGGCGTAGAGCTTCTGGATGGACCAGCTGGGCTTGGGGCCCTTCTCCAGGAGCTGGATCCGCTCCAGGCCCGCCAGGCGGGCCTCAACGCCCGCCGCGATGCCAGCCGGTCCGGCGCCGACGATCAGCAGGTCCAGCGGTGTCTCCATTCGGCTTCACCTCTCCCGCAGGATAAGATGAAAGTCCCGCCACAGTTCCCCCCTTGTGACTCCGTCCACATGCAGCCACATGCAGATTGACTACGCCGCCATCACCCATCCGGGTCGCATCCGCAAGAACAACGAGGACGCCTACCTCCTGAGCGCCCTCGATGGCGACGAGCCTGTGATCAATGAGGGTGGGCGGGGCTTTGAAGTGGGTCACGCGGGTTTCCTCGCCGCGGTGGCGGATGGCATGGGCGGCGCGGCCTCGGGCGAGATCGCCAGCCGCGAAGGTCTCGCGGCCATGAACCTCCACCTCTACCTCCACTGGGGCCGCCATGCGGGGCCGGAGGGACCGGAGCGACGCATTCTTTCCGCCCTGGCCGGAGCCGCCCAGGAAGCCAGTCGGTCTGTGCTTCGCTACGCGGATTCCGAGCGGGCCTCCCGGGGCATGGGCTCCACGCTGACGACGCTGCTGGTGTGGAGCCGCTGGGCCTACATCGCCCAAGTCGGCGATTCCCGCGCCTACCTGTTCCGCCAAGGCGCGCTGCACCAACTCACCACGGATCAGACGCTCATCCACGAGCTCATCACCCAAGGTGCGCTCACGCCTGAGGAAGCCAAGACCCATCCCCAGCGGAACATGATCACCCAGGCGCTGGGCTCGACCCACCCGTTGCGGATTCCCGTCAGCAAGCTGGAGCTGCGCCGGGGCGATCGCATCCTCTGCTGTTCCGACGGCCTCCATGGCGAGGTGCCAGATGAGCGCATCGCCGAGATTCTCGCCGAACCCCTCCCACCCCGCCGCCTGCTGGAAGCGCTGGTGGACGCGGCCAACGCCCATGGCGGGCGGGACAACATCACCGGCGTGCTGCTGGTGCTGGATGATCCCGCGCTGCCCCTCCCCGGCCCCGGCGAGCCCATCCGCCTGGAGCAACCGGACGCCGAACCCACCCCCACCGGAACACCCTCGGGCGAAACGCCGGGGCTCCTGAATCGCATGCGCCGCATCCTCGGAGCCAAAGCGTGAGTCTTTCCCAAGGCAGCCTCAGCCTCAAGCGGTTCCTCGTGCTCGGCCCGGTGCCGGACGAGAAGGAGCTCGTCTCAGGCCTCTCTCAAGATCGCTTTCGCCCCTTCGAGGATGGGCTCGATGAAGAGCGCATGGGCTGGGTGGACTGGCGCAACCCGCTCCTCATTCCCGCCGAGCCGGAGTGGGTGATTCAGGACCGCTTCGCCCTCTTCTCATTGCGCCTGGACACGCGCCGCGTCCCGACTGCGCTGCTCAAGGCCCATGTGGACATGCGCCTGCGCCGCCTCATGGCGGAAAAGGATCTTGTCCGCGTCGGCCGCGAGGCGCGCATCTCCGTGCAGGACGAGGTGAAGGCCGAGCTCATGAAGAAAGTGTTGCCCGCGCTGAAGGTGGTCGAGGTCGCCTGGGACTTGAAGGGCGGTCAGCTCTGGACCACGGCCTCCGCATCCAAATCCCAGGAAGCGCTCTCCAAACTCTTCATGAAGTCCTTCGGGTGCGAGTTGCAGCCCATGGCCCCGCTGGTGCTCGCGGGCCGCGTGGCCCATGACCTTCCGGCCGAGGCGCTTGCCGCGCTGGATCCCCTTGATCTCGCGGTGGAGGAAGCCTGATGAAGCCCCTGGAACTCATCGAACAGGGCCGCTTCCTTGGCGAGGAATTCCTCCTCTGGCTTTGGATGCGGGGAACGGCCGAAGGCGGCACTTCGGGTGAAAGCGGCGATCACTCCGCCTGCTTCCTGGATGACGCGGTCATGCTCGCCGCCGAGCATGGCGAGGTGAAGGAACTGTCCTTGCGCAAAGGCAATCCCGCCGAGAGCCGCGAGGCCTTCGAGGCGCTCTCCCGGGGCATGCGTCCCGTGAAAGCCAAGCTTCGCATCCTCTCCGGCGACCTGGAATGGATGTTCACCCTCACTGCGGCCACGCTGGACATGGGCGCGATGAAGGTGCCGCCCTCCGCAGCCAAGGGTGAGGTGGATCGCATCCACGAACGGCTCTTCCTGCTGGAGGAAGGCGCGGGGCACCTGGAGCGTCGCTTGGGCCGCTTCCTCCGGGAACGCAGCGAAGATCCCGATGGCATGCAGGCAGCCATGCGGGCCTGGGTGCGCGGCGGCATGAGCGGCGATGGCGGCTTTGGCACCGGAGCCACGAATCCCGACGAGGTGCCATGGAAGGCTTGAGGCCTTTCGGGCTGCTGCTCCTCCCCGCGGCGCTCATCGCCCAGGACGCGCCGCCGCCGGTGTCGGTTTCCGCGCCTCTTCCTGGCGGAGGAAGCGCGCGGGTGCGCCTTCAGTACAAGCTCGGCATCACGGTCGAAGGGGCGGATCTCCCCCGAGGATTCCTCAAGAAGGGCACGCGCCCCGAGGATTGGGTCGCCTTCGTGGATCTGAGCCCCGATGGGAAGCGCTGGGCCCTCATCGCGCTCTTTCCGAAGGACACATGGGGCCGCACCCGCGTCACCCATGTGGTTCAGTACCCGGCGCTCGAGTCGGTCTGGCTCATGAGCGCGCTCTTCACCGGGCACGGGCAGAACTACGACAAGCTCATGGCCGCGAATCCGGGGCTACCTGAAAAACTCGTGGCGGGAGACGCGTGGTCCATCCCACCGGAGCTGTTGGTGAAGGAATTGGGCGGCGAAGGCAGTGGCCATCCGGACCGCTCTCAGCCTGAGGATGAGATGGATGACGAGGCGCGCACCAACGCCTACCGCGCCCTTCTCAGCTTCGACAAGGATGCGCGCGGGGCCTACGCGGCCTACCACATGCGCAAAGGGGAAGCGCTCTACTCCGCCGTCGTCCTGCGCTACACCGACCGCGTGGACCCCAAGGATGTGAACGACCTTGCCAACGCCATCGCGGCGAGGAGCGGCATCGCCGACATCCGAGGCATCCAGCCTGGGACCCTCGTGAAGATCCCTCTGGACGCTCTCGCCGACCCCTTCCAGCCTGAAGGCACCAAGGCCCTCGCCGAAGAGCAGGAAGTCCGGGCTGAAGTGCGCCGCACGGCGCGCGTGGACGCGGGCCCCCGCCTGAAGGGCGTCCGCATCGTGCTGGACGCGGGTCATGGTGGCGTGGACAAAGGCGCCATGGCCAATGGGATCTGGGAATCGGATTTCGTCTACGACATCACCATGCGCGTCTATCGGCTCCTGCAGGAGGAGACGGACGCGAGCGTGAGCAGCACCATCCGTTATCCGGATCTGGGCTTCGACTCCCGGGACCACATCCGAAAGTCCACATCTGACGCGGATGTGCTCACCACGCCTCCCTTCGCCATTGATGGGGAAGGACCCCACGCCACCAGCGTCCACCTGCGCTGGGTGCTCGCCAACGATCTCTTCGACAAGTTCGAGGCGAAGAAAGGCGATCCCCGCAAGACGCTCTTCATCAGTTTTCACGCCGACAGCCTGCACCCTTCCGCCCGGGGAACGATGGTCTATGTGCCCGGCGCGACGCTCGTGCCGAGCCGCTTCTACCTCGCGCCCACCCGCACCGGCGGCGTGAGGGAAGCCCGCACCGCCTCCATGGTGGCCTTTTCTGGACGACAGAAATTGCTGGGCGAGGCGCGCAGCCGCCAGTTCGCCGAAGTGCTGCTCCGCGCCCTCGACCGCGCGGATGTGCCCGTCCACACGGATCGCGCCATCCGCAACGTGATTCATCGAAACGGCGGCTCCTGGATTCCCGCCGTGCTTCGTTACAGCGAGGCGAGCACCAAGGTGCTCATCGAGACCGCGAACCTCACCAATCCAGGCGACGCCAAGAACTTGCGCGACCCCGATTTCCGCCAGCGCTTCGCCGAAGGCGTCGTCGCGGCGATCCGGGCCTATTTCGGGAAATAGCGCGGAAAGCTGGTTGACAGGGATGAATGGGATGAAGGGGATAGGTGCGAGATCGCATCCCCTTCATCCCCTTCATCCCCTTCATCCCTGTTCATGATTTTAATTGCGGCAATGTCTACCCGGCGCACACTGGCTGCATGAAGCAGTTCTTCCTTGTATTCGCTTTGCTTGCGGTCGGTCTCGCCTGCCATAAGCCGGAGGCCACGCCCACGCCTGCAAAGCTGGTGGTCCACTTCCTGGATCAAGACGCGGTGGTGGGTTTGGATCGTCCTGTGCCGGGCACCTGGTCCTTCATGGACGCCGGGCGATGGGCCCCGGTGGACACGATCTGGACGGGCAGGGAAGGGCGCGCCGCCGTGGGTCGCACCGCGCCCAAGTGGGTGCTGCTTCAGGATCCCGATGGCGGGATCCACCGGGTCGAACTCTCCAATGAGCCGGATCCGATACGCTCCGATTTCGGAGACCGGGAATCCTCCGAAGACCAGGCCGCGGGGCTCTTCGTCGTCTGGCTCTGGTTGAGTCAGGTCATCACGGGGCGATAAAGAGCACCACGCGGAGGGCACAACCCTCCGCTTCTCCGTTTTACTCCGCGTAATCGCTTTTCCTAAGACCGAAGCGCCGCCCGCGCCGCGATGACCCGCGCGAGGGCCTCTTCCGGCGTGTCGGCGAGGGCGGTGAGGTGGCCCATCTTGCGGCCCTGGCGGGCCTCGCTCTTGCCATAGAGGTGCAGCTTCACTTCGGGGAAGGCGAGCAACTTCTCCCAGGGCGGCTCGCCACTACCGGGCCAAAGGTCGCCCAGGAGATTCGCCATGGCGGCGGGGCGGTGGAGGCGCGTGTCACCCAGGGGGAGGCCGCAGACGGCGCGCACCTGCTGCTCGAACTGACTGGTCACGCAGGCATCCATGGTCGCGTGGCCGCTGTTGTGGGGGCGCGGCGCGATCTCATTCACGAGCAGCTTGCCGCCGGGCAGCACGAAGAACTCCACGCAGAGCACGCCCACCATGCCGAGGGCCTCGGCGATGCGCTCTGCCATGCGGCGGGCTTCCTCCGCCACCTGGGCCGGAACGCGCGCGGGGAAGATCGTCGTATCGAGGATGTGGTTCGCATGGTCGTTCTCCGCCACATCCCAGGCGCAGGTCTTTCCCGTGGAAGAGCGGGCGGCGATGACGCTCACTTCCCGCTCGAAGGGCGCGAAGGCTTCGAGGATGCCTTGGGTCCCCTTCAGCGCCGCGAATGCCGCCGCGAGATCCGTGGAGGCGTCCAGTTTCTGCTGCCCCTTGCCGTCATAGCCGAAGGACGCGGTCTTGAGGATGGCGGGCAGGCCCAGGTCGGACGCGGCTTTTCTCAGGTCGGCCTCGGTGTTGATTTCCCGGAAGGACGTGACGGGGAATCCCTTCGCTTCAAGAAATCGCTTTTCTCGGAGGCGATGCTGGACCGTGTGCAACACGGAAGCGCCCGGGTGCATGGGGCACATTTCAGCGACGGCTTCGAGCGTGGCCGCCGCGATGTTCTCGAACTCGACCGTCATCACGGCGACGCCCTTGGCCATCTCCCGGGCCGCGCCCGCGTCACCGTAGTCGGCGCGGACTTCCAGATCCGCCACCTGGCCCGCCGGGCAGTCCTCGCCCGGATCCAGCGCGTGGACCCGGTAGCCCATGCGCCGCGCAGCTAGGGCGAACATGCGCCCGAGCTGCCCGCCTCCAAGCAGGCCAAGGGTCGCGCCGGGGCGGATGGGGTGGGGCATGGGGTCTCCAGGTGGACTCATTGTCTCATTTCAGGACCTTGTGAAAAGCGACTACGCGGAGGGCAGTGGAGGGGCGGAGGGCAGCGGAGAAAAGCAAGGAAGGGGGAAGGGAACGCGGGCGTGGGTTCTAAAGGCTCTTTGCGCAATTCCGGGAAGAATCGTCGGCTTCAGACCCCATTCGAGGGATTTTGGCTCGCGCCAAGGGTGACCCAAACCGGAACACAGAGGCCACAGAGAAAACACAGAGGGGCACAGAGGTCCACCCCCGAACCTTGCCGCGAAGCGGCAAGCCCGCCCTTGGCGGGCGGCTTCCGGATTCGAGCAGGCGGGCCCCCTCTGTGATCTCCGTATTCCTCTGTGATCTATGTGTTCCAGCTTTTTTTCGCTCGGAAGGGTCGTGGCAATCACGGGGTGGTCACGTCCCCGCAGATCCGCGATGAACCCTATTCGTCAGTTCTCTGCTGCCCTCCGCCCCTCCGCTGCCCTCCGCGTGGTGCTTTTCTCAGCCTTTCGGTTCGCCCTGATGGGCCGTAGCCTGGAGGGATGGATCGCGTCTGCCTCATCATCCTTTCGGATCGCGCTTCGGCGGGGGTCTACGAGGACCTGACGACGCCGCTCCTGCGGACCTGGCTGGAGGGCCAGGGCGTCGCCGTGGAAAGCTTCCTGCTCCCCGATGGACCCGACGCCCTCGTACCCGCCTTGCGGGAGGCCGTCACGGCGTATGTGCCCCTCATCCTCACGAGCGGCGGCACGGGCTTTGGTCCCCGTGACCTCACGCCGGAAGCGACGCGCCAGGTCATTGAACGGGAGGCACCCGGCATCGCCGAATTCATCCGCGCCAAGGGCGGCCACCCCATGGCCTTCGTGAGCCGCGCGGTGTGCGGTATCGCGGGCCGCACCGTGATCCTCAACCTCAGCGGCAAGCCCAGCGGCGCGGTGGAACAACTCCAGCTCGCGTGGCCCCTGCTCAAGCACGCCGTGGCGACCCTTCGCAAGGAGCCGGAGCCCCAGAGCCCCTGCGGATGAAACTACCGATGAACACCGATGAAACCAATCCAATCGGTGTCCATCCCCTCCATCGGTGGTTTCTCTTTTCTAGGAATGTCTCGACCCCCGGAACCAATCCCCGAGGTTGCCCCAGGTGCCGGTGGTGAACTGGTAGCCGAAGTAGAAGTAGCTTTGGGGCTCGCCCGAGACATTCCGTCCCGCGCTGAAGAGCAGGTGATGCTTTTCGCCAAGGTTGATTTGCCCGCCCAGATCGAAGCCGTTGGAAGCGCGGCCTTCCAGGGTGGAGGCGGTGGTGTGGAAGGCCTCGCCGCCAAGGGTCACATGCTCGCCGAAATCCCGCTGCAAGAGCCAGCCGACGAAGGTCCAGTTCCGGTTGCCCTCGCCGGGATTGCGCCACCATCCGCCGCCGCCGTAGGTGGTCCAAGGTCCGAAGCTCTTTTGGATCCAGATGGGCAAGAAGACCTGGGTGTGGCCCGCGCCGAGGCCCTTGTCCGCGTCTCCCGTGGGGATCTCCACGAGGGGATAGAAGCTCACTTGAGGCCGCGTGTCCGTCTCATGGAGGAAGCGGAACTTGATGCCTGTCTCCATGTCGCCGAACCCGTGCTGGCTTGTCGCGCCTTCCGGGCGGTCGTAGGCCCAGGTGGCCGCGATGTGGAACTGCGTGTCCGGCAAGATGCCGTAGTTGAATTCCGATGCCGGGCCGATGCCGCTGCTCTCCCCCGGTACGCGCTGACCCGTGGCGAAGACATAGAATTCCAGGTGCCCGAGGTCCACGGGCACGGGGTCGTCGGTCTTGAAGGGCGGGCCTGCGAGCGCGGGAAAGCAAAGCAGGCTGGCGAGGATCGCTTTACGCATGGCGGCTTCGATCCTAGCACTCCATGCTGGAGTCATGGCGACGATCTACGCGCGGAAGAACCACATTGGATGGATCCATGTCTGGGCCAAGGCGGAGGCCTTCGAGAATGGCGAGCCTTCGGATCATTTCTTCAATGGACGCACCGATCCGCGCTGGACGGAACTCGCCTTGAGCGCCGAGCAGCGCGCCTCGCTGGACGCCGGGAAGCTCGTGGCAATCGAAGATCCGGGCTACTTGGAACCCTGATCTGGCCCGGATTCTCCGGCGGCCAACCCTTCCAGGCGATGGAACAGGCTGAGGAAGGCGGCGGAGACCCACACCAGCATCAGGGTTCCGAGTCCCTGGGACAGCCAGATGAAGGGATGCTTCAACCGCGTCCAGGCGTCTGGTCCCTCCATGCCGAACCGCGCGAAGACAGCGTTCTGCGCGAGCATAAGCCCCAGCGCGCCCGCGAAGGTCACGAGGAGGATCGCCAGCGCCGCCTGGACGATCCGCGGCCAGTGCCGCGCCATGGCCCGGGCGTTCCACCGAAGCGCGTCCGGAAAGATGTCGCCCCGCAACAGCATCCGCATGGGCGCGAAGCCTGCGAGGGTGAGAATCACGACGCCCGGGATGATGAAGAGCAGAATCCCGATGCCCCCCAGGGCCTGCACCACCAATCCCGCGCCAAAGGCCCGTAGCCAGCGATGATCAAAAAGGTGAGGCCAGCGCGCCTGGGGATTTCCCGGCGCGTCCAACAGATCCGCGTCCAGCCGGGAGATCCAGCGGGGGATGAAGTAGAGTTGCATGGGCAGCACCGCCACCCAAGCGAGCGCCATGCCCATGAGCGGGTTCTTATCGGCCTTGCCCACAATCTCCAGCGCGGGCCCCAATTGGGCCAGGAGGGTGCCCAGGATCACCAATCCCACCGTCCAACCGGGACGGCGGGCGAGAAATCGGATTCCATCGGCGAGCGCGCCGTTTTGGGAGCGGGGCGGGGCTGGGCGTCCGATTTCGGGCATTCCTCTAGCCTACGCGGGGAAGGCCGAAGTGGCGGGCTGGAGTATCATGCCCGCATGCCGACCGTGGCGCCTTGCCTGCTCGTGGCGAACCCGATTCTCGTGGATCCCAACTTCCTGAGGTCCGTGGTGCTGTTGGTGGAACACACCGAGGACGGCGCCTTCGGCCTCACCCTCAATCGCCCGCTGCCCATGATGCTGGATCAGATTTGTTCCGAAGGGGGCATGGACTACGCGGGGCCCCAGGGCTCCGTCGCTTGGCGAGGCGGCCCGGTGGAGCCCCAGCGGGGCGTGCTGTTGGTGGAAGGTGGCCTCCCCGAATCCGAGGACACCGTCCTCGACATGACTCACTTCCTCAGCCACCGCAAAGATCTGCTCGAAACCCTCCTGCAGAACCCCGAAGCCAAATACCGGCTCTACCTTGGCTACGCGGGCTGGGGGCCGGGGCAACTCGATATGGAAATGGACGAAGGCGCCTGGAGCACAAAGCCCCTCGTGTCGAGCTGGCTCCTGGACGCGAATCCCTCCAACCTCTGGCACATGGCCATGGCGGAAGGCCCGGCCTGAAGCTGGTCGCGGCATTTCTCCTGACCGCCGCGCTTTCGGGCGCGCAACCGGCGTGGGATATCCATGCACGACTTTGGGCGGATGGTCGGACCCTCGCGGTGGAAGCTCACTACGCGCCCGGCGATGCGGATGCGGTGATGGTGGACGCGGCCTCCGCGCCCTTCGTCAGCGGTGTGGAAGCCGAATCCGAAGGCCGCTGGCGTCCGGTGGATGGAAAGGAAGGCCGGTGGGCGATCCCCGGCGGGGAAGCGAAGGGCGCGCATCTGCGTTGGGCCTTCGATCTCGCGTCCGCGGCGCGATTCCGACGGAGCGGCGTGCGCGCCTTCGGGAGCGGCTTTCTCTTTCGTCCGCGCTCTTGGCTCCTGCGCCCGGAAATCTTTCTGCCCGGAAGGGCCGCGCGGCTGATCGTGGACACGCCGGCGGGTCAACGCTTCATCTCAGGGCTTGGCCCAGGGCCAACCTTCCAAACGCGAGTGGATGATCTGGATGGCGGCCCCGAAGCGGCCATCGGACCCATGCGCGTGGCGCGATTTCCGGCGAAGGGCGGCGTGATCGCGGCCATCGCGCCCGACGGCGAGATGCCGCTTACCGCGAAGCAGGAAGCCCGATGGTTCAAGAGCTCCGCCTCCGTGTTAGAAACCGCCTACGGCCGGTTGCCCCTGCCGTGGACCGCCGTGTTCCTGCTGCCCGTGGGTCAGGGCGAGGGCATTCTCTTCGGCAGCACGCGCGGCGGGGGCGGAGCCGCCATCGTCGCGTTATTGGGTCGAGCCATCACCGATCAGGATCTCACCGACGATTGGATTCTCACCCACGAGCTGATCCACACCGCGCTGCCCGATCTCGATCGCGCCCACCACTGGCTTGAAGAAGGCATCCCCACCTACCTGGAGCCGCTGCTGCGCCTTCGGGATGGCCGCGAGACGCCGGGAGCCTTCTGGGCCGATCTGCGGCGACAAATTCCCCAAGGCCAGCCCCGGGCGCGGGATGAGGGCCTCGACCGCACGCCCACTTGGGGCCGCACCTACTGGGGCGGGGCGCTGTTCTGCTTCGTCGCGGACCTTCGTATCCGCGAAGCGAGCGGGGGCAAGCAGACGATCCTGGACGCGCTCCGCGCCATTCTCCCCGCCGGGGGCATCGCCACCCACGGCGAGATCCGCGACCTCCTCGCCATGGGCGACGCGGCCCTCGCCAAGCCCGTCCTCCTGCCCCTCTACGACGCCTGGGCCACCCGCCCCGAGACGGTGGACCTCGACGCCCACTGGAAGACCCTCGGCGTCGCCCAAGAGCCCTTCGACGAAAACGCCCCCGAAGCCCCCCTGCGCCGCGCCTGGAACCGGTGACGATTCATCAACACAAATAAACAGGGATGAAGGGGATGAAGGGGATAAATGCGGGTTTTTATCCCCTTCATCCCCTTCATCCCCGTTCAATCCCTTACAATTGGGATTGGCCCGCTTTGGTGTTTGCCCGGGCTGTTTGTTTCCATCTTCTGAATCGGATTACCCATGTTCGTGTTGTCCTTCAAGACCTCCAAGAAGGAGGGCCGCGCCGAATGCGAGCGCGAAGTGGCCCTACTGGCGGCTTCCACCCGCGCGGGCGTGGAACTCACCCACCGCTGCGGCGGCCACGCCAGGTGCGGCACCTGCCTCGTCACCGTGGAAAGCGGCGCCGAGCACTTGAGCGAACCCCTCGCCGGCGAAGCCCGCGTCCTCAAGGTGCTGAAGGCCCAACCCGGCCAGCGCCTCGCCTGCCAAGCCTGGGCGAAGGGCGATGTGAGCTGTTCTCAATCCTGATCCGGCTACCGTCCCCTGGCTACCGGGAGCCCCGCTTTTCCGGGAGCCGGTGGCCCGGAGCCAGTTAGTCGAGATAGAACCCCACGCCCTGCCACACCTTCACGGGCGTGCCGTCTGAAGTGCGGGCGGGATCGAAGACGACGCGCTTGGCGGCGTCCAGGCAGGCGGCGTTGGCGTCCTTCACCTTCTGGCTATCGCCGGAAAGGGGCTGGAGCAGGCGCGCGGCGGTGACTTCGCCCTTGTCGTCAATGAACACATTCACGACGACGACGCCCTTGGGCGCGCCCCAGCCGCTGAGCTTGGGCGTCACCTTGTAGAGGTTGAGCGGATTGGCGGGCGTGATGGTCTCGTTCTCGATGACTGTGTCGCCGGGCTGGAAGGGGCCGTGGAGGCGGCGCTTGAGTTCGGCATTTTCGGCCGTGAGCTTGTCCCGGTCGGCTTGGCAAGCGGCGAGCTGGTCCTTGGCTTTGGCGACGCCCTTGAGGAGCGCGTCCGCATCGCCAGCGTTCTCCTTCATCATTGCTTTCAGGGAGGCCAGTTCCTGGGTGGCGGTGGCTGCCTGGGCCTTGAACTGATCCCGGCTCGCCTGGGCATCGGCAAGCTGGGAGGGCAGGGCGCTTTGGGCATCCAGCTTGGCTTGAATCGCGGCCTGCTTGGCTTGGAGCGCGTCCCGCTCGGCGGT
>JAFDVN010000185.1 GCA_018269025.1 Acidobacteriota bacterium
ACTCTTAATCAGCGGGTCCTCGGTTCGAGTCCGAGAGGAACCACCACTCCGAAGCCCGCCACCATGGCGGGCTTTTTCGTGCCTGACTTCGGGTCGAGGAAAAGTTCACAGGCCCGTGACGGAGTTAGAGGCAACCAATCCGGATCAAACCGCATCCAAGGAGGTAGAACCCACGGATATTTGGAGGCTCCCATGCCACGGGGACTTGCTCGCTCGGAACCCATCGGTCTCTGGCGCGTCGGCGCATCGGCGGCCGAGCGGGTGAACGCGGCGCGGCGCTGGGCGGCAAAGCTGCTAAGCGGTTCGGATGCGCTTCCTCCTTTCCATGGGGAGAAGGCGGTGACCGTGAGCTCCCGCTAGGTTCCGTTAGGTTGAGGTGCCTGGCGTTTTCAACTTTGGAAACAGCGGTCCTGCAAGTACGAAGAGCCAGACGACGATCACGAAGGGCGCCGTGAGGGCGGGCATGCCAAGGGGTTCCAGGGCCGCGGAGAGCCCGGCGAAGACCACGGTGGTGGCGATCGTTCCTAGCGCCGCGTAGATGGCGGAGGCGCGGCTCGCGGCAAAGAAGACACTGCCCAGGGCGATGGCGGTGAGGGCGGGGTTGAAGCCATAGGCACCCGCGCGGATGGCGGGTTCGGCGGCTCCGAGGCCCCAGGCCACGAGGGCACCCGCGAAGGAGCCCAGGAGCGCGGCGGCGAAAGCCTTGCGGGAGCTTACGAGGAGCCCGAGCGCAAAGAGCGCGCCCGTCACGAGGCTGCCCTGGAAGAAGATCTGGCCGAGGCCGTTGAACAGGCCCTGGAGGAGGGTGGCGCCCGTCACGAGGCCTTCCACTTCCGCGGCCCTGGGCAGGCCCGCCGTGGGCAGGACGCCGGTGGAATGGAGCCGTCCGAAACGCGCGCAGGCCAGCAGGAAAAGCAGGGAGGTGAGCACGAAAGGAGCTGTGAGGGCCGGGGCCTTCCAGGTGGAGAAGGCGTTCATCAGGGCCGCCATCAGCACCGTGGAACAGGCGGCGGCGACCACGACGAAACCCCAGGCCAGGGGACTCGGGTCCAGGAAATAGAGCAGGGCGATGCCCACGAGGGCGCCGTTGAATCCGAAGAGGCCTTGGCGCACTTGATCGCGCGCCGCGCCCATCATCAATGCGGTCGTTGTGCCCACGATCGTGCCCACGAGGGCGGCGCAACCGAAGAGACGGGAATTCCAGAAAATCCCCGCGAGGAAAAGCAGGCCCGCGTAGGCGTTGTCCTGGAGCATCACCTGGCCAAGGCCCCGCAGGACGGTGTCCGTGAAGGCGAGGGGGGCGGGAGCGTTTTGGGCGAGTCCGGTCGCAGTGAGCTTCATGTCACGCCCCGGTCAGACCCGGTACTCGTCGGGCCGCCAAACCTGGATCCGCTTCTTGATCTGCTCGCCGGAGAGCTTTTCATCCAAGGTTTCTCGCACCCGGTCGGCGAGTTCGGCATCCGAGGCGAAGCGGAGTCCCACGAGCTGACCTTCGCTCAACTCGAGGATGCGAGACCTCAAACCATCTGGGAGCATGGCCTGGAGCCGCAAGCGCTCCTCCAGGCGAATGAGGCGGTTCTGGTTGTGGAGGGCGTAGGCCCGGACCTTCCCTGTGAAGAGGACGAGGGCCGCTGAGAGCACGCAGACCCACGCCATCCCGAGGCTTGGATGACGGAACAGCGCGGCGACCATGACGAAGAAGTTCACGGCGGAAAGGAGGAAGACGCCAATGTGGTAAAGCGGATCCCAACGACGGTGATGGGCGTAGGACTGGGCCTGCGGGCTCATGAAGCCTCCTCGTTCAATCATGGGGGATGCGACGGGCTTTCTTGCGTTCGGAGTCGCGCTTCTTGGATTCCAGCCTCCGCTCCTTGCTGGCCCGGGTCGGGCGGCTTTTGACGCGGGTCTTGGGAGCTACCAGCGCCGCGCGAACGGCTTCCGCCGCCTTGGCACGGGCGTCCTCCAGGTTGAAGCGCTGATCCCGGGAACGCTCGCTCGTGAGGATCCAGAGTCCTTCCGCGTTCAGGCGGTTGCGGATCGCGTGGCGCAGGCGGGCGAGGGCCGCTTCGCTCAGGCCCTCGATGCGCGCGGGGTCAATGCGGAGTTCCACCTTGGAGGCCACTTTGTTCACATTCTGGCCGCCGGGGCCCCCGCTGCGGGTGGCGCGAAACTGGATCGCGTCTCCGGGTATGCGGACCGTGTCCGTGACGAGGATGCCTTCCATCAGCGGGCTTCCTGTCGCGGAGGAGCGGCGTAGACGCCCTGGGTGAGGGAGGCTGAGTCCGGCCAGGGCGCGGCGAGGGCGCGATCGGCCATCGCGGACACTTCCGATTCCAGGCGCGGGCGGAGGTTCGCCTCCACCGGCCAGCCCTTCTCGGCCATCCAAGCCTCAAAGCGGGATAGGGGATCTTTGGCGGCCCAGGATTCCAGCAATTCATGGTCCACATAGCGCTGGTCGTCGTGCTCTGCGTGGCCCTTCATGCGGAAGGTCTCGCAGACGAGGAAGACGGGGCCTTCTCCGCGCAGGCAACGGGCGCGGGCCTCGGAAGCGGCATCAAAGACAGCCGCCGCGTCGTTGCCATCCACCTCCATCGTGAAGGCACCCAGGTTTCGCTCTGCGAGACGGCCCTTCATCTGCTTGGTGGGCGGCGTGGAATAGGCGTAGCCGTTGGATTCCCCCACGACGATGAGGGGAAGGTTCTGAACCACGGCGAAGTTGAGGCCTTCATAGAAGGCGCCGGTGGAGCTCCCGCCATCCCCAATCCAGGTCATGGCGACACGGGCCTCGCCCTTCTGCTTGAAGGTGAGCGCGACGCCCGCCATGACAGGGATGAGCGCGCCCAGCATGGAGGTGGGCGCGATGAGTCCGCGCTCGATGCTCCCGAAGTGATTGTTGTGCTCGCGCCCACCCGTGGGCCCCGTGGCACGGCCCAGGTACTGGAGGAACATCTCCTCCGGCGTCACGCCCCGCACGAGCATGGAGCCCAGATTGCGGATGAGCGGCGCGATGACATCCTCCGGCCCCAACGCCAGTGCGGTCGCGCAGGCGGTGGCCTCCTGGCCCAACGAGCGGTAGACGCTGCCCAGCGTGGCGCCCTGGCGATAGAGCAGCACCAGCCGCTCCTCCGTCACGCGGGTGAGCAGCATCATTTCGTGAAGGCGCAGAGCCGTGATCCGGTCCATGCCGATAGCATAGAACCATGCTGACGATCCGCGCCGCCGTTCCTGCCGACAACGCCCTCATCCGCGCGTACATCGCGGAGCTGGCGGACTACGAGCGGGCACCGGAGAAGGCGGTAGCCTCGGAGGCCGATATCGCGCGGCATGTCTTTGGCGAGCATCCGATCATGCACGCGGAAATGGCGGAGTGGGAGGGCGAGCCCGTGGGCTTTGCCTTCTGGTACTTCAATTTCTCAAGCTGGGAGGGCAAGCCTGGGCTCTACCTGGAAGACCTGTGGGTGCGCCCGGCCCATCGCGGCAAAGGCATCGGCAAGGCGTTGCTCCAACATCTGGCGAAGGTCGCCTTGCGGGAAGGCTGCACGCGCTATGTGTGGCAGGTGCTGGATTGGAACACGCCGAGTATCGAGTTCTACAAGGCCATGGGCGCGACCGTGATGGAAGAGTGGCTCACCTGCCGCGTGGAGGGCGAAGCGCTGAAGCGCCTCGCGGAGGGCGCGCCGTGAATGCCTCTCTGGAGCGGCTTGGCGCGGCGCTCGGCACGAAGCATCTCTTCCTCGTCGGCGGCGCGGTGCGGGACGAGTTGCTGGGACGGCCCCACGCGGACTGGGACCTCGCCACCGACCTGCTGCCGGATGCGGTGATGGACCAGGCCCGCCGGGCCGGGTTGAAAGTCTTTCCGACCGGGCTCGAACACGGCACGGTAACGGTGATGGTGGAGGGCGCGCCCTTCGAGATCACCACCTTTCGAAGCGATGGCGATTACCGGGACGGCCGCCGCCCGGATTCGGTGCGGCTCGGCGTCACCCTGGCGGAGGATCTTTCGAGGCGCGATTTCACGATCAACGCCATGGCTCTTCCTCTGGAGGGGGGTCCGTTGGTGGACCCCTACGGCGGTCGGCGGGACCTGGAGGCGGGCCTGATCCGCGCGGTGGGCGACCCCTTGAAGCGCTTCGCGGAAGATGGCCTTCGGCCCTTGAGGGCCTGTCGTTTCGCGGCCCAGCTTGGTTTCGACTTGGACCCGGTGACCCTCTCGGCCATCCCGAAACGGCTGGACATCGCCCGCAAGGTGGCGGTGGAACGGGTCTTCCAGGAGTTGCAGAAACTGCTTAAGGGACGCCACGCCCGGCGCGGCATGGAACTTCTCGCGGCGTCCGGGCTCATGGATCTCTGGATGCCCGAACTGCGGCCCATGATCGGCTGCGGGCAGAACCG
Organism: Acidobacteriota bacterium; assembly: GCA_018269025.1. Lineage (GTDB taxonomy): Bacteria > Acidobacteriota > Holophagae > Holophagales > Holophagaceae > JAFDVN01. Next base: position 4,393 of record JAFDVN010000185.1, read on the forward strand.
CCATCACCGCTTTCCC
>JAFDVN010000186.1 GCA_018269025.1 Acidobacteriota bacterium
ACCGGCTACACCGGCCATGTGCAAACCGACCCGACCGGCCTGATCTACATGCGCGGGCGGTTCTACACCCCCATCTGGCATCGCTTTGTGAACTCGGATCAGGGCGCCGACCCCAGCACCTGGAACCAGATGGCGTATGTGGGGGGGAGTCCGATGATGGGGTTTGACCCAATGGGCCTTGCCGCCGCCAAGGAACCCTCAGTAACTGTCATAATTCAAGGCTACCTTGATGATTGGGGGCAGGACAGCAGCCTATGGAGCTGGATGCTGTCAGAGATGCTTGGCGGTGGTGGAGGCGGTGCCAGTGGAGGTAGCGGTGGAGGTGGTGGCAATGGTGCCGCGCCGCAAACACCGAAGAAACCATGTCGAAAATTCGGGGACCTTTTTAATGCACAATTGATGGCAACTCATGAAGGCATTGCGGAAGGACTAAGTGCGGTTGGTGTCCCAAAATCCATAACTAATAAAATCGCAAATTCAAAAACCGGCTTGATTGCTGGTGTGGTTGGGGCCGTAAAAGGGTTTGCAACCTTCGCGGGTTTGGGATTCGGAAGTGATGTTGGTGCCCTTGGAACCCTCGCCGATTTTACCGGTTCGGCAGGGATCGGTGCTGTTGGGAGCCAAGCGCTCGAAATAGCAGGTGTAGCTGCAGCAACTTCTGCCGTCATCGAAGGAGGCATCGTTGCTGGGAGTGCAAGCGTGGCACGGGCCCAGCAAGTAGGGGACATGGCAGATGGCTGCGAATAATCGAATTTATATCGGCATTACTTTGGTAATGTTTATCGTTTATTTGTTCATGCTGCGGAAGCATCACGATTTATTTGATGTATTAATGGGCGTTTTTATTATTCTTGTGCTGATGAGCTACTTCAAACGCAAATGAGACCACTCCTGGTTCGTGGATTTGATCCTTATCTCTTCCTCGTTGCTCGTGGTAGCTGGGTTAAGGTTCCCATCTCCTTGCCTTCGGCTTGCCCCACTCCTCGGGATGCTCGACCTGCCAGGCGGCCCATTGATCGGCCTTAGCTAGAGTGGGCACTTGGTCTTTGAGGAATGCCTCCCAAAGGTCGGGCCTGAGTCGCTTCGTTCGCGCCATGGCTTCGCGGAGGCGCCAGAGGCGGATGGCTTCGTGGTCGCCGGAGGTGAGGGCGGGGGGGACGGCGAGGCCCTCCCAGACTTCAGGCCGGGTGTAGTGGGGGTGGTCCAGGAGGCCGGTGGCGAAGCTGTCTTCTTCCGCCGACGCCTCGTTGCCGAGGACGCCGGGGAGGAGGCGGCAGACGGCGTCCATCAGGAAAAGCGCGGGCAGTTCGCCGCCGGAGAGCACGGCTTCGCCGATGCTGAATTCCTGATCCACGAGGGTGTCCACGGCGCGCTGGTCCAGGCCCTCGTAGCGGGTGCAGACGAGGATCACCTGATCGAGCCGTGCGAGTTCCACCACATCGGCGTGGCGCAGGGGCGGCGCGGCGGGACTGAAGTGGATGACGCGGGCGTTCGCGGCACGGGGGATGGAGGCCAGGGCATCCTTCAGCACTTCGGGCCGCAACACCATGCCGGGGCCACCGCCGAAGGGGCTGGCGTCCACGCGGCCCGTCGCGTTGCCGGCGAAGGGGCGGTAACTGTGGGTGTGGAGTTCATGGCCCAAGTCCCGGAAAGCACGACCCGTCACGCCGAGGCGCGTGACCTCGAAGAATTCCGGGAAGAGCGTGAGGGCGTCGAAGCGCATGTCTCAAACATAGAGGCAATGCGGGGCGAAGGAAACCAACCACGCGGAGGGCAGCGGAGGGGCGGAGGGAAGCGGAGAAAAGCGAATGAAACAGGGAAGAAGGGGATAGGAGGGAGACGAAGGCTTTGAGCGCCCCCCTTCCCATTAAGGTTCTTCTCGGCTGCCCTCCGCTCCTCCGCTGCCCTCCGCGTAATCGCTTTTCGATGAAGGAATGGAATCACTCGAAGAGGTGGCGCAGGTGTAGGGCGGCGCGGAGGCCTTTCATCACGAGGTCGAAGGAGACGAGGAAGTAGGCGGTGGTGGCGAGGCTGCCCGCGAGGCCGAGCCAGGCGGCGTAGGGCCAATCCTCCAGAAGCGCGACGCCCATGAGCAGGAGGGCCGTGGCGGGGAGGAGGTTGGCGAAGGGCAGCAGCACGGGCAGGGAGAGCAGCAGCGCGGTCCAGGTGACGAGGGCGCCGAGCAGTCGCGGCGGGATGGGGCGGGGCGGGGCCTTGCGGGGGCCGAGGCGGCGGATCTGGGCCTCGATGCGCGTGAGCAGGCCCTTGATGCGTCCCCGGTGGAGCGGGTAGCGGAGCACGGCCTTGGGAAGCCAGGGGGAGGGTCGCCCCGCCATCATCTGCACGCCAAGCCCGAGGATGGCGAGGGCGATGACATTGGCCACGCCGGGGACGAAGGACAGGATGGCGAGCAGGGCCAAGGCGAGCCCGTAGACCTTCTTCGCGCCGCCCCGGTCCAGGATCTCCTGGAAGCTGACGGTGCCATCCTCCGCCAAGAGATCCGAGAGCAGGCCAAAGAAGCTTTGGCCGTTCATGGCGCTTCCGAGCGAAGGGATTCACCGCGAAGACGCGAAGAGCGCGGAGAAGGATGGGCGGCTTCTCGGTGCGAGCGAGCGAGCCCCCTCTTCCCTCCGCGTTCTTCGCGCCTCCGCGGTGAATCGCTCTTTGCTCCGGCTTTCACCGGGTCGCCTTGGGGCGTCGTTGGCCTTCGCGGACGAGTTGGCCGCAGGCGCCGCCGATATCCTGGCCCCGGGAGCGGCGCACGCTGACGAGGACGCCTTCGTCCGACAGCATCCGGCACAGCGCGGAAATCCGGCCCTCGTCCGGCGCTTCAAAGCCGCTGCCTTCGTGCGGGTTGAAAGGGATGAGGTTCACCTTGCTGGGAAACTGACTCGCGAGCGTGACGAGGCGCTTGCCGTCTTCCAAGGAATCCGTCACGCCCTTGAGCAGCACATATTCCAGCGTGATGCGTTCGTTCGTCTGGAGCGGGAAGCGGGCGAGCGCGTCCATCAAGGCCTCCAGATTCCACACGCGGTTCACGGGCATGATCTTGGAGCGGTACTCATCCGTGGTGCCGTTGAGGGAGACGGCGAGGCGGGGGCGCTTGGGGAAGCCGCCCAGTTTCTCGATGCCGGAGACGAGGCCGGAGGTGGAGACGGTGATGCGTTTCGGCGACAGGCCGAGCCCTTTCGCATCCGTGAGCGTCGTGAAGGCGGCCATGAGGTTGTCGAGGTTGTGCAGGGGCTCGCCCATGCCCATGAAGACGAGATTTAGCGGATCCGGCTCGCCATCGCTTCCGACCGGCGCGCCGTGGCGGCGGAGCATGGCGAT
>JAFDVN010000187.1 GCA_018269025.1 Acidobacteriota bacterium
GCGAGCCCGCCCGTGTTGCAGTGGGTGAGGATGGCTTCGCGCTCACCGAGGATCGCCGCGCCGTGATTCGCCATACGCTCACAGAGGGCCACATCCTCCTCGAAGATGGCTTCGGCTTCGGCGATGGGGTCCGACGAGTCCTTCATGCGGTCCAACGCCCACATGAGGTTCACGGCCGTAGGCCGGGATGCCCGAAGCGCCAGGCGAGTGGCTTCGACTTCGGAGGCTGAGGCACCGCGTTCGGCGAAACAGGCGAGACTGGCCGCCGCCGCGACGCCGATCAGCGGCGCGCCGCGCACGGCCAGACGCTGGATGAGGCCCACCATGGCGGATGGGTCGGAGCCATCCATCCACATCTCTTCATGGGGAAGCTTCGTCTGGTCCAGCACCCAGAGGGTTTTGCCATCGAAGCGGAGACCCAAAGATTCGAAGGGTTTCATCAGATCAGCCTCGGTCCGAGCTTGGCCCGGAGCGCGCGCAGGGTGTTGACCTCGGATTCCGGAAGCGATTTCGCACCGCCAAACCCTTCCGCCGCGAGAAGGATCTTCGCCACCTGTTCCAGCCGTTCGATGCCGCCTGCGGCTTCTCGGAGGGACTCACCCCAGGCGAGGCCTCCGTGGCGCGCGAGAATCATCAGGCGGTGGGCTGGCAGGTAGGGGGCGAGCTTCGTCCCCATGGCCTCGGTCCCCGGCGTGGCCATGGGGACGAGAGGAATGCGGCCAGCGGCGAGGATGACTTCCGGCAGCGCGTCGGAGGGAAGCTCGTCCGCGTCGGGATGGGCCAGGCTCCAGGCGATGGCCGTCACCGGATGGGCGTGGACGACGGCCTTGGCTTCGGGACAGGTCCGGTAGACCGCCAGGTGCATGAGCCGTTCGCTGCTGGGATGGCCGCTGAAGATGGTCCCGTCCAGGTCCAGGAAGGCGAAGTCTTCGCGCCGTAGGGTCGCTTTCGCCACGCCCCTGGGCGTGATCGCCACCCGGCCATCCTCCAGCCGTAAGGAAACATTCCCATCCGCCGCCGCCAGCAGCCCTTGGGCGTGGAGGGAGCGGCAGGCTTCAAGAGCCTCATCCAAGAGCGATTCCAGACGCATGGTTCGATGATCCCACGGTTGCGCGGGGACGCGGCGTGACCATGATGAAGCCTTGGAGCCAAGGTGACCCATGCGCCTGCCCGCCCTCCTATTCGTCTCCGGTTTTCTTGCAGCCCAGGCGCCCACGCCTCCAGAAACCGCTCTCACGGTGGATCAGGTCGTGGCAAAAGTCCTGGACGCCCGAGGCGGGATCGCCCGTCTCCATGCGGTCCAATCCCGGCGCATCACCGGCCACATTGAAGGCCTACCGAGCCCCATCACCTTCGATCAGCTCAACGCCCGGCCGGATCGCATCCGGCTCACCCTGCGCACGGAGGCTCAGGCCGCGGCCGGGGGTCAGTCCGCCCAGCCCGCCTCGACCCAGGTGAAGACCTTTGATGGCAAGGCTGGATGGGCCTGGTCGAATTCCGAAGTCCCCCGCACCCTCGCGCCCGAGGAGATCCAGGTGCTGGATGCGGACTTCGACGGTCCCCTCGTGGATTTCGCCGCCAAGGGGAACCAGGTGGCTTACCTGGGGCTTCAGACCTTCCAGAACCAGAAAGCGCTGGTCCTGAAGGTGACTCTCAAGGACAAGCGCATCCAAACGATGTATTTCGACCCCAAGACTTTCCTGAAGTTCTCTCAGGTGAACGGGGAAGGGAAGGCCGGTGTGGAACTCGACTTCTGGGACTACAACGAAGTGGACAGCCTTCCCATGGCCTACACCGTCATCATCGGCCCCGTGTCCGTGCGCGTGGACAAGATCACCCTCAATGTCCCGGTGACGGATGCGGATTTCCTGCCTCCGAAAAAGTGAAGCGCCCGCTTTCGCGGGCGCTTCGTTTCCTTCCTTGAAGCTCAGGCCTCGGGTTTCTTGAGCAGGCTCTGCTTGAGGGCCGCCTTCAGGGCTTCCGCCTCCGGGCTTGCGGGCGCTACGGCGACGCCCGCCAATTCACCCGCTTTTTGACTGAGCATCAGGCCCAGCAAGCTTTCGATGAAGCTGCCCGATCCGTTCGATCCGGCCATCTGGATCTTGGGCACCACATCCACCTTGGATTGCTCGATGGCTTCGGCGAAACGGTTCATCACCTGCTGGACGAGCTGGAAATTCGGACCGCCGTAGGCGCGGACCTGCTCCTCGATGGCCATGGCCTGGGCGATGCCCACCCGCGCGGCTTTCTCGGCTTCACCTTCGGCGATGGCCTTGATGCGCTTGCCTTCACCTTCGCCCATGATGCGGACCTTTTCCGCTTCCGCCGTGGCGAGGGTCTGGATGCGATTCGCTTCCTGCTGGGCCCGGGCGTAGTCGGCCTTGCCTTGGTTGCTCTGCACGGTGATGGCGATATCCGATTCCGTCAGGAGGGTCTGCTGCTTGGCCTTGGCCTCGGCTTCCCGGAGTTGGCGCTCCTGGATGGCGGCCTTCTCCTGGCGGGTGTAAGTCTCCACCTGTTCTTCCGCGATCTGGCGGCTGCGGAGCTGGATGAGGATCTGCTCGATCTGGCCGCCCTGCTGACCGCTCGTCGGCGTGCCGATGAGGACTTCCTGGAGTTCCAGGTTGTACTGCTCGAACTTCGCCTTCATCTGCACGCTGCTCTGGTCCTGGATCGCGGAGCGGTCCTGGAGGAGCTGGATGAGCGTGCGGGTCTGGCCCACATTTTTGAAGTAGGCGCTCACCATTGGGTCCAGAGTCTGCTCTACGAGCCGCTTGATGTCCCCGAAGCGCTGGATGACCAGCGGAGCCTTCTGGTAGTCAATGTGGACGACGACCGAGAGGGGCAGGCTGGGCTCGAAGGCGTCCTTCGTGATGAGGCTCACTTCCGTGAGGTTCTCGTCGTAGCGGTGGACCCCCACATCCGACTGGCTCCACTTGAGGATGAAGTTGGTGGTGGGCACCATGACGACCTTGCCCGCGTAAGTATTGAAGGCGTACTTGCCGGGCAGGAGCGGCTCGCTCCACACGCCCCGGGTGCCCACGGCCACCAGCTCACCGTGTTTGTAGTCGTCGCCGGAGAGGTCTTTGCCTTCGCTTCCGGTGTAGCTGACGACGACGCCGACGGTGCCCACCTCCACGATGGTCTTCGGTACGGCCTCCACCGTCGCGAAGAGGCGGTTGATGTAGTAGGTGCCTTCCACGAGCACCTGGAGCTGACGGCCCCGCTGGCCCCCGGCCTTCAGGAACTTGTCCGGGTCCTGGAAGTTGTTGTGGTAGGTGGGGGCGTCGTTCGGGTCGCTGCCCACGGTGGGGGCGATGATCTCGTCCGCCGCGAGGCTGGGGCCATCGTGGACCGTGATGACGCCGATGACATCATCCGCGCCCTTGATGACCACGGGGCGGTAGCCGCCCCGCTCGGCGATGACGGCGGACATCTTCTGGAAGGTGTCCTGCTCCGAGCGGTCCAGGGGTAGGTAGAAGAGTTGATCCTCGGTGAGGACGACGAACTGCACGAGGTTGATGGCGTAGGTGCCTTCGCGCAGGATCAGGCGCTGGGGGCCCTTCTGGCCGCCGGCCTGAAGGAAGGCCGCCACATCCTGGAAGTCGTTGGCCCGCACATTGGCGGCGAGGGCCTGGGTCGCGGGGAGGCTCTGGCCGTCGCGCGCGAAGACATAGCCGACCTTGCCCTGGGGAATGGTCACGAGGGGCGTCTTGTGGATGCGGTACTGGAAGGGCGTCAGGAAATGCCAGCCGCCGCGCAGGATGTGGGGCTGGAAGCCGGCCTCGCCATTCAGGGCGATGAGGCCGGATTTGACCGAGCCTTTGCCGCTGATGAGCTTTTCGACGATGCCCACGCGGGTGTTGGGGATGTAGCGGATCCACTTGCTGAGGAGGATGAGCAGCAGCAGGGCGCCGAGGCAAAGGAGGAGGGTGGTGCCGGGATTCTCGGCGAACCAGGAGAGGGACATTCGGATGACTCCAAAGGAAAGGGGGAAGTGTAACGGGAGATGGGCCTTTGCCCGGCTCCGGGGGATCCCGGCCGCCTGTCCTGGGGAGTTGTCGAAGAGCGTCGTTCATCGAACCGGCGGGAGCATAGATCCGCCTTGGGCCCCGTCAAGCGGAACCGGCTGGGATTCCCCGGATCTGTGATGGGCGTCACCATGGAGCGGGAGCCCCCATGTCCGTGTCCCCGTCATTCAAGGCCTTCGTCCTGGAACAACTCTCCGCCGTGACTCCTGTCACCGGCCGGGCCATGTTCGGCGGCGTGGGGGTCTACGCCGAAGGACTCTTCTTCGCGCTCATGGATGACGACCGGCTCTACTTCAAGGTGGACGACACCACGCGCCCGCGATTCGTGGGGGCAGGCATGGGCCCCTTCGACCCCTTCAAGAATGGCGAACAGGTGATGAACGGCTACTACGAAGTGCCCGGCGAGGTATTGGAGGATGAAGACCGGCTGCCGGAATGGATGCGTGAAGCCCTCGGGGTCGCAGCGCGCGCCAAGAAACCCGCGAAGCGGAAGAAGAAGTGAACCTCCTCCTGCTGCTCGACGAGGATTTCATCGCGCCAACTCGGGTGCGTCTCTCGGGACGGCGGCTAGTCCACGCCCGGGAAGTGCTGGGGGCGAAGGCGGGAGATGCCTTGAAAGTGGGTCGCCTGGGCGGAGGCATCGGGTCGGGTCGCGTGGTGCGAATGGAAGAGGACGCGCTCGACCTTGAAGTCACGCTTGATCAGGCGCCACCGCCCAAGCTGCCCCTCACGCTGGTGCTGGCGTTGCCGCGTCCCAAGGTCCTGGACCGCTGCCTTCAGGCGGCGACGGCGCTGGGCGTGGCCCGTATCGTCCTCCTCAACGCCTGGCGCGTGGAGAAGGCCTACTGGACGAGCCCGAAGTTGAAACCGGAACACATCCGGGAACAGCTTGTCCTAGGACTCGAACAGGCCCGGGACACGGTGCTGCCGGAGCTTCACCTCGCGCGGCTCTTCGTGCCCTTCCTGGAAACGGATCTGACCGAGCTCGGCCCGGGTCGCCGCCTGCTCGCCCATCCCGGCGCGACGAGCCCTTGTCCGCGCGGTCTCGAGGAGCCCGTGATCCTGGCGCTGGGACCCGAAGGCGGCTGGATCGCGCCGGAATTGGGCAGCTTCGCCCGCGCGGGATTCGAACCCGTGTCCATGGGTCCACGCATCCTGCGCACGGAGACGGCTCTCGCGGCGCTTATCGGACGACTGGCTTAAGGATCACGCCTAATCGGTGCTTACTCGACGCTGATCCTGAGGAGTTGCCCGTTGTTCCAGGTCATTTTGAGCCAGCGGTCGCTGGAGACTTTCCAGCCGAGTGATGCGCGATCGCTGAAGGGCGGCAGCTCCCGGCGATAGAGCTGCACCACATCGTCCTTGGAATCCACGGCTTCCTTCCAGGTGGTGGGAAGCTGTCTTCCCTGGAGATCGGGCCGGAGCTTGGCCATGGCGTCCAGAAAGGCCTGGCGCTGGTCTTCGCCTTTCGGACCTTTGCCCAGGGCAGGGTGGTTCTGGAGCAGGTTTCGCGTGCCTTCCTCCGTCTGGAGCGCGACGAACGCCGCCTGATACTTGACCCAGAGGATCTGCCCGCCGACTTCCCGCATGGTGTCGCCGAGGGCCTCGGCGGCGGCATCGTTCGGGGCGAATCCGAGGAAAGTGATGCCCTCCCCAATGGCCGCGTGGCCCGCAGGGGTGCCATCGCTCTGTTCCAAGCTCATCGCCATCCAACCGCCGCCGCTTCCCTTGGCGAGGATGCGAAGGCCCATGGGATCCGCATCCGCTTGGAACCCTTCGCCGTTCCGGCCGGCCCCCACCAAGGCCCCCACTTCCTGGCGGCCCTTCTGGACCGCCACGAGGAAGGATGCTTCCGTAGGGTAGGTCGCCGCGAGGGCGGGATTCTTGGCGTAGAGGTCCCTGGCCCCCGCATCGGTGGCGAGACGGGCCGAGACGGCTTCCGCGAGCGGCCAGGCGCGGCCCCGCTTGCCCGCCATGCGGAGGACGACGGAGAAGATGATCACCCCTGCCAGGACGACCAGGACCGCGATCCAGGCGAGCCAGTGGAATCGGCTTTTGGCACGGGGCATGTCGGATCTCCGTATCAGCCTACGGATGGGGGCGAAGGGCGCTTAGGGCGGGGTGACGGGCGCTTTTCCTTTCTCCAGTGGGCGAGGATCCTGACCCATGCTGCTCCTTCAAGCCCCGCCCGCACAGGTGGCCGTGCTTCCTCGGCGGGAACTCCTCGCGGAAGATCTGGCCTGGGATGCCCCAACGGGACGCTGGTTCGTTTCCTCGGTCCACCGGGGGCTGATTCTGACGCAATCCCCGGAGGGTTCCTGGCGCGTCTTCGCGAGCCCGGGGAAGGTCGCGGTGCTGGCCCTGGCCCTGGATCGTCCCCGCCATCTCCTCTGGGCCGCGTGGGCGGGCCTCCCTCAAGTGGAAGGTCTTGGAGCGGATGACGCGGGACGCACGGGCCTCGTCGCCTTCGATCTCGCTACTGGGTTGGAGCGGGCGCGGGTGGAAGGGGCCGAGCGGGGCGGTGCCCTGGGCGATCTCGCGCTTGGGCCGGATGGGACAGTCTACGCCTCGGATGGCCTCAAAGGCGGGGTCTATGCGCTTCGGCCCGGTTCCCTGGCACTGGAACCTCTGGTCCCTTCCGGAACCTTCCGCTCACCCCAGACCCCTGTGGTGGTGGGAGATTCGCTTCTCATCCCGGATTACAGCCGAGGTCTGGCCCTCCTGCCTTTGGAGGGAGGCGCGCCGCGGTGGCTCACGGCCCCAGGCGGGTTTGATTTGCGTGGGTTGGATGGGATGGCGAAGTCCGGCAAGGCGATCTACGCCGTGCAGAATGGGACTTCTCCCAATCGCGTCCTGGAACTTTTCCTCGCGCCGGACCACTCGGCCATCACCTTCGTGAAAGTGCTCCTCCGGCTGCCGGAGGCGACGCACCTCGTCGCCCACGATGGGAAGCTGTTCGTCCTCGCGGATAACGGGTGGGAACGCTACAGACCTTCAGGACAACTCCTCCCCGACCTGCCCCCGGAACCCGCACCCCACATCCTTTCCATTCCCTTGCCTTAAACTGGCCTTGCCGCGCGGCGGCGGGAGGTCGGCGTGGCGCGGAAGGGAATCCTCAAACGGGTGACGCGGGCCCTCGCCTTTGGCCTGCTGGCGGCCATGGCCTGGAGCGCGCTCATCGTGCTCCTGCTCCGCTACATCCACCCGCCTTTTTCGGCGCTCATGGTCCAGCGGCGCGTGGCCTCGTGGACCAGCTCCACGCCTTACCACTCCGATCACACCTGGGTGCCGCTTGAGGACATCGCGCCCTCCATGGGGGCCGCTGTCATGGCGGGGGAAGACCAGAAATTCCCGGACCATTCGGGCTTCGATTGGGAATCCATCCAGAAGGCCTACGAGCACAACGAGAAGAGCCGGAAGAAGCGCGGGGCCTCCACCATATCCCAGCAGACCGCGAAGAACCTCTTCCTGTGGGAAGGCCGATCTTATGTCCGCAAGGGCTTCGAGGCCTGGTTCACCATGCTCATGGAAGCCGAATGGCCCAAGCGACGCATCCTGGAGGTCTACCTCAACATTGTGGAATTCGGCGATGGCATCTACGGCGTCGAAGCCGCAAGCCAGCACTTCTTCCACAAGCCGGCGAAGCGCCTGCGCCCCAGCGAAGCCGCGCTCCTGGCCGCCGTATTGCCCAACCCGCACAAGTACCGCGTGGACGCGCCATCCTCCTTCGTGCGCCAGCGCCAAGCCTGGATCCTGGAGCAGATGACCCAGATGGGCGGCGTCGAGGTGGTGAAGGAACTGGAGAAGTGAAAACGGGAACC
>JAFDVN010000188.1 GCA_018269025.1 Acidobacteriota bacterium
GAGTGGTCGGGGTAGCAGGCGATGCCGAGGCTCAGCGAGATGGGCACCCACTCGCCCTCGATGAGCACGGGCGCGTCGGAGATGAGTTCCAATAGGCGCTGGCCGAATTTTAGCGCGCCGCCGGGAAGGGTGCGCGGCATGAGGATGCAGAACTCATCGCCCCCGTAGCGGTAGAGGCGGTCGTGGGCGCGGCAGATGCGCTGGGCGTGGCTGGCGACGGTCTGGAGTACGAGGCTTCCGGCCATGTGGCCGTGCACGGTGTTCAGCGCCTTGAGGTTGTCCACATCGAAGAAGATGACGCAGAGCGATTCCCCCGCCACGGCGGCTTGGCGCACGAGGCGGGGCAGGTCCACTTCCAGGCAGCGGCGGTTCTGGGCGACGGTGAGGTCGTCCTTGAAGCTGAGAAGACGGCTCTCCTCCAACTGCCAGGCGTTGAGCATCAGCGGCTCGGCGGCGCGGGTCCAGGAGAGAAAGTGCTCGGGCGAGGTGCGGGGAAGGCGAAGGCGGAGAAGCCCCATCTGTTCCCGGGGACCGAGGAGCCATCCATCGCCCTTGGAGGCGAGGTTCAGCGCGTCCCGGCGGGGCAGGGGCGCTTCGGGGAAGGTGCCATCGCCCGCCCGCTGGAAGAAGGTGTCCTCCCGCCGGATCCAGATGGCGCCGCCCTGGGCCTGGGAGAGCTCGATGGAACGCGCGAGCATGAGGCGGAGCAACTCATCCAGGCTCGCTTCCTGGAGCATGCGGCGCAGCCAGCCCTCTTCGCCCAAATCGCGTTGCCGCAGGCGTTCCAGGGCGGATCGCACGGGTGCGAGGTCTGGGCTCCGCCGCAGCACCCAACCCGGGCGAAGGGCGAGCACGGCGCTGGCCTCTTCCGGGGTCGCGTCCTCCACCCACCAGACGACTTCACGGGCGAGGTCCGGCAGGCGCACGGGATCGGGCCTTGGCGCGACGACGATGGCGGGGCCATCGCCCAATTGTTCGACGGGATCGTAGCCCCACTCCTTCAAGGCCATGCGCAGCGCACCGGCGGCGCCGGCCTCGTCGAACCAGTGGATCTGACGCAGCACGCTAAAAGTCTAGCCGAGGGCCGCGTCGAGTCGGGCGGCCAAGCGGTCCAAGTGGGCGGCGAGGGGATCCAGGTTCGCCCGCTGGTCCTTCTGGCTCCGCTCGGCCCGCACCCAGCGCTTGAGCAGTACGAGGGACTGGGGATCGCGAACGCCCAGCCGCTTGGCGGTCTGGAGAAGTTTCTGGGCGAGGCGGTTGCGCTCGGGCCCTTCGGCTGCCTTGAGCTGGACGCAAAGATCCAGCGCGCCCCGGGCGATTTCCAGATCGTGGCGGATGAGCGGCGCGCGGGCGTTGATGCGGAGCAGCAGCAGTTCCAGGAAGCGAAGCAACTCGGCCACCAGGTCCGTCCCCTCCACCAGCGCCTGCCGAACATCCGAGGGCGCATCCAGGGTCCGGGCGAGGAGCTGGATGAGCCGGTCGGCCTCCTCCCGGTCCGCGGGGCGGATGAGCGGGAATTCCGGGCTGCGGCGGAAGGCGGAGGCCTGTTGCTGGCCCTGGGCGAGCCCGAGGGCGAGGCGCGGCCAGTCCTGCAATTCGAGGTGGAGCTGGAGCTGGTTCTGGAGGGGCGTGAGTCCCTCGTAGAGCCGGTGAAGGCGCTGGCGAAGGCGGTCGCCTTCTTCGGCGAGGCTCACGGATTCGGGGTAGAGCCGCTGGCGCAGGTCCGGGCTGAAGACACCCACCAGATCGCCGACCTGATTCTTCTGATGGGTCAGGAGCAGAGCCCGGAGGTTGTCCAGGCCCACCGCGAGCTGATCCGTGTCCGAGGCGGCGAGGGCCTGCTGGAGCAGGGCGCGGACGGTGCTTTGGTCCTGGCGCTGGGATAAGGCCGCCTGCCGGAAGAGGCCGCGCAGCTTCTGGGCCTCCGGACCCGGCTTCAGGCCGTGGAGGGATTCCGCCGAATAGGTGCGTTCCGCCATGCGGCCCAGTTCGCCTTCCACGACGAGGAAGGGTGCCACGGCGGCGTAGCGGGCTTCTTCCGTGGCGTGGGCGAAGGGGCCAAGGCCCTCCAACAGGCCCATGACAGCGAGATGGCCCCCGAGGGATTTGGCGAGGAGCCGGAAGGCCGCAGGATCGTCTTTCCGAATCTGCTGGAGCAGCTTGCGGACCTCCCGGGGGAGCACCCGCTGGAGGTCTTTCGCCTCCACCCGGGGCAACTGCCAGCCGAGGTGGTTCCAGAGCCACTGTAGGCTGCCGTGGATCTGGGTCACGGCCGGCCAATGGATGCCGGCCTCCATGCCCTTTTCGAGGGGCCGCCGGAGTGAAAGGCGCAAGTTGGAGACCACATGTTCCACCAGGAGCAGCGGCTCGACCTTGCGCCGCGTTTCCAAGGGCGTGGCGGATTCCAGGAGGTCGGCCAGCTTGCGCAAGGCCTCTTCCGAGCGGCCTTCGGCGTTCCGCAGATTCCGGTTCAGGGTCTTGAGCTGGGAATGGAGGCGGGTGGCCAGGGTGGAGCCATCTTCCAGATCCTGGAGCGCCACCGCGACTTCCCGGAAGTCCTCCCCGTGGTCGGTGAGGAAGGCCGCCCAATTCCGGCGCAGGGGCAGGCCCTCGGCCGTCCCGGCGGAGAGGGCCATGGCGCGCAGGGAGGCCACCAGGTCCAGGGCCTGGCCCACCCAGGGCGCGGTTCCCGGTTCCTGGAGCAATTCCCGGTGGCAGTCCTTGGCCTGCCGCCCGAGCCGGGCCAGGCCGTGTTCGATGACGAGGCCCATGGCGGCCCGGGAATCCCCCAGGCGGCGGGGGCTGAATTGGGCCAGGAAGGCGAGGAAGAGGCCGAGGCTGCGCCGCAGGTCCACCAGAGAGCGGGTCCCGGCGGGCTCCGGAGGTCCGGACTGGGCGTCGAGCAGGGGGTCCAGCTCTCCGGCTTGGAGAATCTCCTCCAGCAGGACCAGGTCTTCCTTGGACAGACCCTTCTCCTGGACCAGTTGGCGGGCCCGGTCCAGACGGGGGGACGGGGTGGTCGGGGAGGACATGGGGACAGCTTACCTCCGCGGGGCGGGTGGGAAGATTGCGAGCTTGCGACTAAACTGGTGATACCATCCCGACACCCA
>JAFDVN010000189.1 GCA_018269025.1 Acidobacteriota bacterium
ACGGACAAGATCTTCAGCCGCCTGATGGGTTTCGCCACCGTCAAGGAAGAGCTGCTCGACAAGGAAGCCTTCCTCGCGTTGCTGGAACTGGAGCGCAAGCGCGAAGCCGGTGAGCCCGTCGCCCGTTTCGACGGCGGTGGACTCGAAGGCGGCGAGCTGGAGCACCAGGAAGGCGGCGAGCCCGCCGCGGCCATGGAAGCCGGCCATGTCCACGGCCCCGACTGCGACCACGATCACGAGCCCAAGGCAAAGAAGACGGCCAAGAAGGCCCCCGCCAAGGCTGAAGGCGAGGCCGAAGCCAAGCCCAAGAAGACGGCCGCCAAAAAGAAAGCCGAGTAGAACGCTTCACGCACTCAAAAAGAGGAGGCAATGCCTCCTCTTTTTTTGGCTTGGTTTATCCCCTTCATCCCCTTCATCCCTGTTCATAGGCTTTTTTGAAACAGGGATGAAGGGGATGAAGGGGATGAGAACCTCCCGCGTCGGCTTTGGTAAGCTGGGCAAAGGAGTTCCCATGGCCCGCGACCGCGAATCCAGCTACTACCCGCCCATCGTCATCGAGCAGACGCCCCGGGGCGAGCGGAACTATGACATCTACTCGCGCCTGCTGAAGGACAACATCATCTTCCTCGGCACCGAGATTGACGACTCGGTGGCCAACGCCATCGTGGCGCAGATGCTCTTCCTGGAATCCGAGGATCCGGACAAGGACATCCAGATCTACATCAACAGCCCCGGCGGCAGCGTGACGGCGGGCCTCGCCATCTACGACACGATGCAGTTCGTGAAGAACGACATCGTCACCTACTGCATCGGCCAGGCGGCGAGCATGGGCGCCCTGCTTCTCACGGCGGGCACCAAGGGCAAGCGTTTCTCGCTGCCCAACTCGCGCATCATGATCCATCAGCCTTCAGGTGGCGCGCGGGGCCAGGCGACGGAAATCGAGATCGCCTACAAGGAGATCCAGCGCATGAAGGACATGCTCAACGAGATCCTCGCCAAGCACAGCGGCCAGAAGCTCGCCAAGGTCGCCAAGGATGTGGACCGCGATTACTTCATGAGCGCCGACGAAGCGCTGGCCTACGGTCTCATTGACAAGGTGATGACCGAACGGCCTGCGTGATCCAGCGATGGGAAACCTCGGATTGACCGAATTGGTCCTTCTTGGTCTCGGCGTTTTCTACACGCTGCTCATAACCTATTACGCGTGGAAAATCTGTAGGCGGGCAATGCTCCCGCAATGGTTCGCGCTGCTCACCCTGATTCCCGGATTCGGCCATCTGATCTTCCTCGGCATCCTCTCCGAGGACCTTCCAGATTTGAGGAGCGATGGTCACAGCCGTTGAAGCCCTTTGCCGCGCTGAGGCCGCCCGCCGTCGGGTGGCCTTCGTGTCTTTGGTGGATGGGCTGCTCACGCTGGAGGTGCGCGAGCCCGCCGAGCCACTGGCCCGGGCCCTTGCCGCGAAGGGTTGGGCCGCGACGCCCGTGGGCCCCTTCACGCTCCAAGTATCCGCTTCGGATTGGGTCGTGTTCTGGGGGGACGCGGGACCGCTCCTGGAATGCGGCTGCTGATGGACTTGGAACGGGAAATCGGCGAACTCCGCGCCCTATCGCCCGAAGCGCGCGGACCACGGCTCGCGGCGCTTCGGACGCTCTACCGTGCCGAGCCCGCGCGCTTCACGAAGGAGATCCTGTCCGAGCTGAAGGCGCTCGCCGCTCCCGACCTGAAAGAACGATTGAAGACCACCTTCGGCTTCGATGCCTTCCGTCCGGGCCAGGAGGAGATCATCCGCGCGGTCCTGTCGGGCCGGGACTGCCTGGGCGTCATGCCCACGGGCGCGGGCAAGTCGCTCACCTACCAGCTTCCCGCGCGGTTGCTGGGCGGGACGACCCTCGTCATCTCGCCGCTCATCGCGCTCATGAAGGACCAGGTGGACGCCCTCACCGACGCGGGCGTGAAGGCCACCTACCTCAACTCCAGCCTGGATGCGGACACGCGGCGGGAGCGCATCCTCGCGCTGAAAGCGGGCGAGTACGAGCTCATCTACGCTGCACCGGAAGGACTCGACGCCTACATCGCGTCGCTCTTGGAAGAGGTGGACCTGCGCCTCATCGCCGTGGATGAAGCCCACTGCATCAGCCAGTGGGGTCATGATTTCCGCCCCGCCTACCGCAACCTCGCGGGGCTCAAGGAACGCTTCCGGGGCGTGCCCGTGTTGGCGCTCACGGCGACGGCGACCCGGGAAGTTCAGGACGACATCGTCGCCCAGCTCGGCATGGACTCGCCTGCCCGGGTCCAGGGCTCCTTCTTCAGACCCAACCTGAAACTGCATGCCATCAAGAAAGGGGGCGGGGACGGGGTTCGGGATCTCATCCTGCGTCTCGTGCGCGCCCGCGCGGGGCAAAGCGGCATCATCTACTGCCTCTCCCGCAAATCCGCGGAAGGCACCGCCGACTTTCTCAGCTCCAAAGGCATCCGCGCCGCCGCCTACCACGCGGGGATGGACGCCGAGGCCCGCGACCGCGCCCAGGAAGCCTTCAAACGCGACGACATCGAAGTGATCGCCGCGACCATCGCCTTCGGCATGGGCATTGACAAGAGCAACATCCGCTTCGTCATCCACCGGGACATGCCGAAATCGCTGGAAGGCTACTATCAGGAGATCGGCCGCGCGGGCCGCGATGGCGCGGATAGCGACTGCATCCTCTTCTATTCCTGGGCCGATGTGATGTCCTTGGAACGCTTCTCCGACGGCCTGGAGCCGGGCCTCGCTGCGGGACAGAACCGGCAGGTGCGCGAAATGTTCCGCTTCGCCGAAGACGCGCCCTGCCGCCATCAATCCCTCGCGGCCTACCTGGGCGAGCGCATCGCGCCGTGCGCGACTTCCTGCGATCGCTGCACGGGCACGGACCTCCTCGCCCTCGCGCCCAAGCTCGCCAAGACGAAGGCCAAAGCGGTCCCTACGCCGCCCTCTGCGCCACCCGCCGAAGGCGATGAGGCTCTCTACCTGGCGCTGAAAGCGCTGCGAAAACGCCTCGCCGACGCGAAGAACATCCCCGCCTATGTGGTCTTCAGCGACGCGACGCTGCAGCAGATGGTCCAGTTCAAACCCGGCACCGAAGCCGAACTCATGGCCATCAGCGGCGTCGGTCCCAAGAAGCTCGTGCAATACGGGGACGCGTTCCTGGATCTATTAAGAAGTTGAACCACGAAGACCACGAAGACCACAAAGGATTCCTTAGTGGTCTTCGTGGTCTTCGTGGTGAATTCCTATCCGATGATGTGTGCCCGGATCACGGCGAGGCTCAGGCTGGCGACGAGGACCCACAGGGTGATGCCCATGAGGAAGGGGCGCAGGCCCACTTTGCGGAGCGCGTCCCGGGTGAGGTTGGCGCCGATGAAGAAGAGGGTGAGCACGAGGCTGCGCTGGGCGGCCTTGGCGACCCAGTGGCCGGGCGTGTGGAGCACGGGCACATAGGTGACGAGGGCGGCGGCGAGAATGAAGCCGAGGATGAACCAGGGCTTCTTGCCCTTCTTCTCAACCTTCGCGACCTCCGCCATCCCCCGGTGCCAAAGCAGGCCCACGCCGAAGGCGACGGGCACGATCCAAAGCGCCCGGGCCAACTTCACCGTCGTCGCCACCATCTGGGCCTGGAGGCCATAGGCCTGCCCCGCGCCGACGACGGAGCTGGTGTCGTGGATGGCGAGCGCCGCCCAGAGGCCGAACTGGTTCTGGCTCAACGCGAAGTGATGACCGATGGCCGGAAAGAGGACGAGGGCGACCGCGTTCAACATGAACACCGTGGCCAGCGCCACCGAGGTGTCGTGCTCTTCGGCATTGATGACTGGCGCGACGGCGGCGATGGCGCTGCCACCGCAGATGGCCGTGCCGACCGTCACCAAGAGGCCCGCATCCCGGTTCAGCCGGTACATCCGTGACAACCACAGGCCGAGGGCGATGGAAAAGCTGATGCTCACCACCGTGTAGCCGAGGCCGTGGAGGCCAGCCTTCGCCACGGCCCGGAGGTCCATGCCCGCGCCAAGCCCGACGACGGACAGGGCGAGAAGGGTGTGGGTCCATTTCCGGGTGAGCGCCTGGAAGGGGTTGCCCAGGATCAGCGCGATGAGAATCCCCGCCACCAGCGCCATGGCGGGCGACACGAAGGGGAACAGCGCGAGCACCGCGCAGACCGGAAGGAGGACGCGGGCGAGGGGCGATCGGAGGGATTCCAACATTCCTCCAGGATCGCGCGATTCCGCCCGGGAGAGAACGGGTACTCTCGGCGACAATGGAGGCATGGCCAGCCTTCCCCTCATCGCCCTCGACGGACCCAGCGGGGTCGGAAAATCCACCACCGCCAAGCGGGTGGCGGCGGAGTTGGGCTGGGACTACCTGGACACAGGCGCCATGTACCGCTCGGTGGCCTTGGCCGCGCTGCGGGCGAAGCTGACCCTGGCGGACCCGGATGCGCTCGAGCGGCTGCTCCCGGGCCTGGAGCTTTCCCAGGGCGGCGGCCGATTCGAGCTGAATGGCGAGGATGTGAGCGAGGCGATCCGGGCACCGGAGGTGACCGCCCTCGTGAGTCCCCTCAGCGCGGACCCTCGGGTGCGCGACACGCTCGTGGCCCAGCAGCGGCGCATCGGAGGTCGTGGACGCTTCGTCGTGGATGGCCGCGACATCGGCACCGTGGTGTTCCCGGAAGCCTGCTGCAAGGTCTTCCTCACCGCCAGCGTCCAGGCCCGGGCGCATCGCCGCTTCCTGGAACTCCAGGCCAAGGGCCTTCCATCCGACGAATCGGAAGTCGCCCGGGATCTCGCCGCCCGGGACCTCACCGACAGCACCCGCGCCGTCGCGCCCCTGCGAAAGGCCGAAGGTGCTTGGGAACTGGATTCCAGCGCGTTGAATCTGGATGAGGTGGTGAAGACGATCGTCGCCCACCATCTCGCCCATGGTGGGGCCCAGGCCTGAATCAATCCGAAAGCAGGTCCGCCAGGGCGTCGCGGAGGTCTTCGATCAGGTAGGGCTTCCGGAGAAAGCGTAGGTAGTCCGCGCCATCGGTCGCATCGGACTCCGAAAAGCCGGAGCAGAGGAGGATCGGGACTGCGGGGCGCAACGCGTGGATGCGCGCCGCGGCTTCCCGGCCCCCCATGCGGGGCATGGTGAGATCCAGGACGACGGCCCGGAAGGCATCGGGCCTCGTTTCGAAGGCCTTCATCGCGTCCATGCCATCCGGAGTGGCCTCTACTTCAAAACCGAGATGTTCAAGGATCTCAATGGCGCTCGCGCGAACATCCGGCTCGTCTTCGGCGAGCAGCAGGCGACCCCCCGCCTTCAGTTGCTTTGGGTCGTGACCCTGGGAGGCCGCCGACACGGCCTCCTTGGCAGCCGGGAAGAAGATCTGGAAGGTCGTTCCCTTCCCTTCCTCCGTCTGGAGTTGGAGCCCGGCATGATGGCCGCGAAGAATGCCTTGCATGGCCGCGAGTCCCAACCCCCGCCCCTTCGCCTTGGTGGTGAAGAAGGGATCGAACATGCGATCGCGCACCTCCGGCGCCATGCCACACCCGGTGTCGGACACTTCCAGGACCACATGCTCCCCGGCTCCAAGATTCTGGCCCACGAAGCGGGTGGCGAGGTCGGCGGCATCCACGAAGCGGCGGCGGGTGGCGATGGTGATGCGACCTTCGCGATCCCCGATGGCGTCGGCAGCGTTGGACACGAGGTTCACGAGCACCTGTTGAAGCTGCGCGGAATCTGCTTCCACCGCGGGCAGGTCCGTCGCGAGGCGGAAATCGAGCCGGGTGTTCTTGGGGATGGTCACTCCAAGAAGCTGGGTGATCTCCTGCACGACGAGGTTGAGGTCATGGGCCATGACGACGAAGCGGCCCCGACCTGAATAGGCCAGGAGCTGCCGCGTGAGGTCGGAAGCCCGAAGGGCCGTGGCCTCGATCCGATCAAGGTAGGGGCGAGATTCCGCCGGCTCATCCTGGGCGAGCCCTAAATTGCCCAGGATCGCCGTGAGCAGGTTGTTGAAGTCGTGGGCGATGCCGCCCGCGAGCAGGCCGAGGCTCTCCAGCTTCTGGGCTTCCCGCAGCCGTTCCTCCGCCCGGCGGGACTCGGTCATGTCCCGACACACGCCCGCGATGCGGACGACCTTGCCGGCCGCGTCCTTGATGGGCACGAGAGAAGTGCTGAACTTGGAAGGCCCCGAGGGGAGGTCCACCGACTCGTCGTAGGTGATGGAACGCTCCGCCGCGATGGTCTCCTTGCAGCGGCTCACATAGTAGGAGCAGAGCGGTTCCGGCAACAGATCGCGGAAGTAGCGGCCCTGGACTTCGGCTTTTTTCAGGCGCAGGAAGCGCTCGGCCTCCGGGTTCAGGTCGTCGTAGGTGAAGCCGTCCTCGTGCACGCCGACGAGGAACACCGCGTCCCCGGAATTCTCGAAGATGCCCCGGAACCGGGCTTCACTCTCCTTGAGCGCCTGCTCGGCGAGACGGCGCTTCTCCCGGGATTGCCGGTCCTTCAATTCCCTGCGCACCGCGGGCGCGAGGCGCGTGAGGTTGTGCTTGAGCACATAGTCGTTGGCTCCCGCCTTCATGGTCTCCACGGCCACCTCCTCGCCCACCACGCCGGAGACGATGAGGAAGGGGAGGTCGGGATCCTGGGATCGAAGGATTTTCAGCGCGTCCTGACCACTGAAGGAGGGGAGCACATAGTCGCCGATGACCGCGTCCCACCCGCCTTCGGCCAGAGCCGCGCGATAGGTATCCATGGTTTCCACGCGACTGATTTCCGGGGCGAAGCCGCCTTTCTCCAGCTCACGCCTCAGGAGGAGCGCGTCGTCCTCCGAATCCTCCACGAGAAGGATTCGAAGCCTGTCCTTCGCCATGTCCTTCATCCGAGCCCCCCTCGCGGCCGGGGCGGTTCATTAAGCATCAGCCAATAGAAGCCGAGCTGGCCCACCGCCGCGACGAATTCGTCGAAATCCACCGGCTTTCGTACATAGCTGTTCGCGCCGAGCTCATAACTCGTGACGAGATCCTGCTGTTCCCGGGAGGTGGTGAGGATGACGACGCGGAGCAGCTTGGTGCGCTCATCCGCCCGGACGCGGCGCAACACCTCCATCCCATCCACCTTGGGAAGCTTGAGGTCCAGAAGCATGAGGGCGGGCAGGTCATGGGGGTCGCGGCCCGCGTGCTCGCCTTCGCAGAAAAGATAATCCAGCGCCTCCGCGCCGTCCTTGGCGACGACGACGGGGTTCATGAAGTGGTTCTTCTTGAAGGCCCGGAGCGTCAAGGCCACATCGTCGGGGTTGTCCTCCACGAGCAGCACCGTGCCCTTGGGGTCAATTTCTGGAGTCATGCTCCCTCCTCGGGAAGGGTGAAGAAGAAGGTAGCGCCCTTTTCCGGCGCGCCCGCCGCCCAAATGCGGCCGCCGTGACGATGGATGATGCGGGCCACGGTGGCAAGCCCCACGCCTGTGCCGGGGAATTCCTCCACGGAGTGCAGACGCTGGAAGACGCCGAAAAGTTTGTGGGCGTAGGCCATGTCGAAGCCCGCGCCGTCATCTTTGACAAAGAAGGCGTGGCCTCCTTCCTCCTGAATCGTGCCCATTTCGATGGCGGCATCGGCCTTTCGGCTCGTGTATTTCCAGGCGTTGCCCAGCAGGTTGTCGAGGGCGATCTTGAGAAGGTGCGGATCGCCGAAGGCGGGGAGCGGGGCCTGGATCGTGACGGTCACCTTTCGCTCCGGCTCCTGCTGGCGCAAGTCTTCCACCACCTCCCGGGCGAGGGAGCTTAGGTCCACCTTGGCGGGTTCGATCTGCGCGCGACTCACCCGGGAGAGACGGAGCAGGTCGTCAATGAGCAGGCCCATGCGCTGGGTTCCGGCGCGGACTCTGGTCAAGTAGTGGCGGCCCGATTCATCCAATTGATCGCCGTAGTCTTCCATGAGCGCCTGGCTGAACCCATCAATGCCCCGAAGGGGCGCGCGCAGATCGTGGGAGACGGAATAGGCGAAGGCCTCCAGCTCCTTGTTCGCGGCCTCCATCTGGGAAGTCCGCTGGGCCACGCGCAGTTCGAGCTCGCGATTGAGCCGTCGAAGCTTGGCTTCCGCCCGGGCGCGGCGACGGGCCTGGACGGTCTCCCGGGCCCAGAACCACACGCTGAGGATGGCGGCGGAAAGGAGCAGGAGCAGACCCGAGAGCAACACACGCCGCACCGCCACGAAGGGTTCGAAGGCCTCCGACCGGTCCATGTTGATGGCGAGACCGAGATCCAGGCTGTCCACCCAGCGCCACGCGCCCACCACCGTCACCCCCCGGTAGTCCCGGTAGCCATCGAGGTTCTCCCCGCGTTGGCCCGACAGCGCGCCGGTCACATCGTGGGTGAGCAGCCAGGAGCCCGGGGGCGTGGTCGGAGAATATCCCTTCATCAGATTCCCGCCAGGGTCCTTGAGCACGAGGTGAAGGAGCGCCCGATCCTGACTGGGATCGCTTCCGATGAGCCCGATGCTGCGGAGCTGATCCTCGAAACGGCTATCGCAGAGCAGCAGACCCGAGCGATCGAAGGCGAGCGTCTCTCCCGTGCGGCCGGATTCGCCCGCCTGGAGCTGGCGTTCCATGGCGTCTCCGGCCATGCGAAGGAGGAGTGCGCCGAGGATGCGGCCTTCTCCGTCCTTCACGGGGGCCGCGACGCTGAGGAGCGCCCTAGGCGCGGCGTGGGGGTCCGAAAGGCGACCCAGGAAGGGGTGACTCATCCAGGAACGCCCGGCCAAGGCTTGGCGCGCCAGCTCGCGTTCCTCGGGTGCCTCCGGCCCCACGCCGCCGACCGGAAGAACCACCCGACCCTCCGCGTCCAGGAGCCAGAAGCCGAGGTAGCCCATGCCTTCGCCGGACAGGTTCAACTCACGGTCCAGTGCCTTCAGGTCCCGCGCCTTGGACGACCCCTTGGGCTCACCAAGGGCCGCCTCGATCGCGTCCCGCCCCGCCCAGGACTGGACTTCCCGGAGCCGGTCCGAACGCCAGGCCTCCAGGCTGCTCGCGACGGCGCCGAGGCTCGCTTCCAGGCGATTGGACAACTCCACCCGGAATTGGCGCTCGATCACATGCAGACCCCAGGCCCCCGCGATGAGCGCGACGAGCACCGCCAGGAGCATGACCCGCGTGGAGCGCGCCCCGGCGGTGAAAAGGCCGAAGGCGGAACGGGAGGAGCCCTCCGGGGGGCGGGAATCGGATCGGGGCACGGATGCCTGGTGGGGATGCAGGCAGGATGCCCCCCGTCGGCCCCGATGTCCAGGAGCGGGATCAGCCCCCGTGGCGGGGGTTCCGCTGCCAGGGGCCGAGGTTGAACACCGCGTCGTGGCCCATGGATTTCAGGAACAGGGTCGCCTGCTCGCTGCGCCCGCCGCTGCGACACACCATGAGCAGGGTCTTGTCCTTGGGGAGCTCTTCGAATCGCGCAGGAAGCTCATTCAGAGGCAGGAGGCGGCTGGCCTCGCAGTGACCCTCCTCCCACTCGCCCGGAGTCCGCACATCCACCACCACCGCGCCCTGATCCATCAGGGCGGCGGCCTCTTCGACAGAAATGAAACCGGCCATCGCGACCCTCCTTCCCCATTGTCGCCGATCCAGCGCAGAATTAGCCCATGGCCCCCGACCTCCAGGAACGACTCTCGCGCGTGAAACTCCTCTGCACGGATGTGGATGGCGTGCTCACGACGGGGCTGCTCCACTACGGCCTGGAATCGGGCCATACCAAGGCCTTCCATGTGCGGGACGGTGCTGCGACGAAATGGCTCCAGGCGAGCGGCGTGCCCGTCGCCTTCATCAGCGGTCTCGCCACCCCCGCGACGCGCCTGCGGGCCATGGACCTTGGCATCGAGGACTGCTTCATGGGTCGCCTCGAAAAGCTGCCCATCCTGGATCAGCTCGCGGCCAAGCACGGCCTCGCCTACGACCAGATCGCCCACCTGGGCGACGACCTCCACGACCTCCCCCTGCTCCGCCGCGTCGGCCTCGCCTGTTGCCCTGAAGACGCCTGCGACGAAGTGAAAGCCGCCTGCCACTGGATCGTCCCCGTGAAAGGTGGCCGCGGCGTCCTCCGCGCCGTCGGCGAAGCCATCCTTAAAGCCAAAGGGCAGTGGGCTGGCATCGTGGCGAAGTACGACTAGAAATTCACCGCAGAGGCGCGGAGGACGCGGAGAAGAACGATCTTTCTCAGCTTCCTCCGCGCCTCTGCGGTGATTACTTCTTCTCGCGCTGGATCCAGTCATCCACGCGGCGTTCGAGGACGGCCATGGGCAGGTTGCCGGCGCCGAGAACTTCATCGTGGAAGGCGCGGATGTCGAATTTGGCGCCGAGCTCGGCCTTGGCCTTCGCCCGCAGGCGCAGGATCGTGAGCTGGCCGACCTTGTAGGCGAGGGCCTGGCCGGGCCAGGCGATGTAGCGGTCGGTCTCGGACTGGACTTCCACCTCGTCGTTCGTCGTGTGGGCGTGGAAATAGTCCACCACCTGCTGGCGGCTCCAATGGAGGTCGTGGACGCCGGTGTCCACCACGAGCCGCACGGCCCGGAGCATCTCGTCGCTGAGGCGGCCATAGTCGCTGATGGGATCGGTGTAGAAACCCATCTCCTTGCCCAGCCCTTCGCAGTAGAGGGCCCAGCCTTCAGCGTAGGCGCCGTTGCCGCCCTCCTTGCGGAATTCCGGAAGACCCTTCAACTCCTGCTGGATGGAGATCTGCATGTGATGGCCCGGCAGGCCCTCGTGGTAGCTGGTGCTTTCGCAGGAGAGCATGGAGCGCTCGCTCGCGTGGTAGGTGTCCACATAGAAGCGGCCCGGCCGGGAGCCATCCGGCGTCGCGCTTTGGTACTCGGCGGCGGGGGCGTCCTTTTCGCGGTAGGCCTCCGTCGCCATGACGACGAGGGGAGCCTTGGGCAGCAGGCCGAAATACTCCGGCAGCTTCGCCTTCATGCCATCCAGGTAGCCGCTGTAGCGGGCGATGAGCTCGGCGCCATCCTTGGGATGGAGCTTCGGGTCACGGGCGATGAAGGCCCGGAAGCTCCCGAGGTCGGCATAGCCCAGGCGCTTGGCGATGGCGGTCATCTCGGTTTCGATGCGGGCGACTTCCTTGAGGCCGATGGCGTGGATCTCGGCCGGGGTCAGGTCCGTCGTCGTCTGGACCTTCACATCGTAGGCGTAGCGCGCCTTGCCCTCCGGCAGCGCCCACTCGCCGGGCGCGGGCTTGGAAGCCGGAAGGTAGTCCTTCTCCAGGAAGGC
>JAFDVN010000018.1 GCA_018269025.1 Acidobacteriota bacterium
CGGGTTCAACATCGCGAAATCGGCTGAAAAGCCTTTCACCGCGACGACGCGAAGAACGCGAAGAACTGCTGAACCACAAAGACACCAAGGCACGAAGAGGGCGAGGCCCATCCACGGCCAGGGCTGGGGAGAGAGTGGGAGCGGCGTCCTCACGCGCTTCGCGCATGGAAGCGCCGCTCCCACTCTCTCCCACCTTCTCGCTTCGCGAGAAGGCCGCCGCTATGCGGCGGGCCATGGCCTGGTGGGTCGGCGCACCTCTGCGACTCCGCGGTGAATACATTTCTTCGCGTCTTCGCGGTTCAAACGCTCTTCGGCTTCGCCACCCAGTAAATCGGCAGTCCCAGCAGCACGATGATGAGGCCGGGCCAGGTGAAGGCGGGCTTGTGGATGAGCAGGGCGCCCATGATGGCCAGGGCACCCACGAGGTAGAGCACCGGAAGCACTGGGTAGAGCGGCACCTTCACGGGACGCTCCAACTCAGGATGCCGGATGCGCATGAGGATGACGCCGCCTACGGTGAGCACATAAAAGAGCAGGGCCGCGAAAATCACATAGTCCAGCAACTGGCCGTAGCTGCCGGTCATGGTGAGGAGGCAAGTCCAAACCGCCTGGATGGCCAGCGAAAACGCGGGCACGCCGCTGTCGTTCAACTTCGCGGCGGGCTTCAGGAAGAGGCCGTGCTCGGCCATGGTGTGGTAGACCCGCGCGCCGCTCAACACGAGCCCGTTGGTGCAGCCGAACATGGAAATGAGGATGGCCGCGGCCATGGCCATCTCGCCGGTGGGCCCGAAAAGCGCCTTCAAGGCGACGCTGCCCACGCGGTCATTGGGCGCGGTGGCGATGGCGGTGGGGCCGAGCACCTTGAGGTAGACGAAGTTGGCGAGGATGTACAGGCCGCAGACGAGGCTGGTGCCGATGAGCAGGGAAAGCGGGATGGTGCGCTTGGGTTCCCTCACCTCGCCCGCGATGAAGGTGATGGAGTTCCAGGCATCCGCACTAAAGAGGCTTCCCGTCTGGACCACGAGCAAGGCCGTGAGGAAGGGCAGGCTGGTGGCGCCATCGAGGGGCGTGAAGGGCGCGGGATTAGGCGCGATGGAAGGCTTGAGCATCAGGCCCAGCAGGATCAGCGCCACGAGGCTGCCGATCTTCGTGACGGTGAAGGTGTTCTGCACGAGCGCGCCGAGCTTCACGCCGTAGGCGTTCACAAAACTGAGCAGCAGCACGATCACGATGCCAGAGAGCCGCGCGGTTGTGAGGCCGAGGTCATAGGGGCCCACCGTGATGGACCCGAAGTGCATCGCGCCCACATGGAGCGGTCCGGCGAGCCAGCTCGATTCACTCACCGCGGGCCAGAAGGCGCCCATGTATTTGCCGAAGCCCACGGCCACGGCGGCGATGGTGCCGCACTCGATGACCGCGAAAAAGGTCCACCCGTAGAGGAATCCCACGGTGGGTCCGTAGATTTCCCGCAGGTAGGTGTATTGGCCGCCGGCCTTGGGATACATCCCTGCCAGCTCGCCGTAGCTTAGGGCCGCGAAGACGGTCATCACCGCCGTCAGCGCCCAGGCGGCGAGGAGGAAGCCCCCCGTGTGGCCGTTCCGCACGATGTCCGCGCCGACGATGAACACGCCCGAGCCGATCATGGAGCCGGCGATGAGCATGGTGGACGAGAACAGGCCGAGGGAGCGGCGGAAGCCCTGATCGTTCATGGAAGCCTCTGGATTTGGTTCTAAGCTTACCTGCCATGGACTTCCCCTTCGATCCCGAACTGGCCCGCGCCGAAACCCTGCCTTCGGCCTGCTACACGGACTCAAGCCTCCTTGATACGGAACGGGATCGCGTCTTCGGCCGCTCCTGGCAATGGGCCGGCAACACCTCCCAGGTCCCCAACCCAGGCGCGCGTTTCCACACCGAAGTCGCAGGCGAGCCTCTGCTCATCCTGAAGGACGAGGGTGGCCGCCTCCGAGCCTTCTCCGCCGTCTGTCGGCACCGCGCGGGGCGCGTGGGGGGCGGGGGGAAATCGCTCAAATGCGCCTACCACGGCTGGACCTACGATCTAGAGGGCCGCCTCCTGGGCGCGCCGGAATTCGAGGGCGTCGAGGGCTTCGACCGCGGGGCGTGCCGGTTGCCCGAATTCCGCGTGGAGACCTGGGGGCCGTGGATCTTCGTCAACCTGGACCCCAGCGCGCCTTCCTTGAAGGAGGTCCTGGGCGAGATCCTCCCAGAAACCGCGTCGTGGCCGCTGGATGCCCTGCGCCCCGTTCACACCCTGGATTACGACCTCGCCTGCGATTGGAAGGTCTATGTGGACAACTACCTGGAGGGCTACCACATCCCCGTGGCCCACCCCGAGCTGTTCCGACAGATGGACTACGGCGCCTACCGCGTGGAGACCCGCGCCTGGCACAGCCGCCAGCACGCGCCGGTGAAGGGCGAGGGCACGCTCTACCATCGCGATCTCGCCGCAGGCGCGGAGCCGGAAGCGCTCTACTACTGGCTCTTCCCGAACCTCATGGTCAATGTGTACCCCGACCATGTTCAGCTCAACCGCATCGAGCCCCTCGGCCCAGGCCGGTGTCGCACCCATTTCGCGTGGTTCGCGGAGAAGCCGCTCGATCTAAGTGAGAACTTCGCCTTCAGCGACCTCGTCCAGCAGGAAGACATCGCCCTCTGCGAAGCGGTGCAGCAAGGTCTGTCATCCCGCACCTACGATCGCGGCCGCTACAGCGTGAAGCGCGAGAACGGCGTGCATCACTTCCATCAGCTTTGGGTGGAGATGATGAAGGACTGAAAGGCCATCCACAGATTTCACAGATTCCACAGATTCAAAGCAAATCTGTGGAATCTGTGGATTCAATTCTTCCTGCGCCGCCAGTAGTACACCGGCACCCCGATCAGGGCGAGGAGGAGCCCCGGCCAGGTGAAGCTGGGCTTGAAGCGGAGGAGCAGCACGAGGATGCTGCCGCTGCCGAGCACATAGATCAGCGGGACGAGGGGATAGCCCCAGACCTTGTAGGGCCGCTCCAGCTCCGGGCGCTTCCGTCGCAGGAGGATCACGGCGAAGATGGTCGCGACGACGAAGAGGAGTTGGGCGAACTCGGTGAAATCCACCAACTGCTCGAAGGTGCCCGTCAAGGTGAGCAGGCAGGCCCATCCCGCCTGCATCCAGAGCGACACCGCCGGAACCCCGTGGCGGTTGATCCGCTCGGCGCCTCCGCCGAAGAGACCATCCGCGCCCATGGCCTGGTAGACCCGGGCCGAGGTGAAGGACGCCCCGTTCACATAGCCGATCATGGAGATGAGGATGGCCCCCGCCATGAGCGTGCTGCCCGTGGGGCCGAACAACGCGCCCAAGGTCGCCGCGCCCACTCGGTCTTCGGCCGCCCCGGCGATGCCGCCCGGCCCCAGCACCTTGAGGTAGGCGAGGTTGGCGAGGAGGTAGAGCGCCACGACGGCGGCTGGCCCGATGAGTAACGCCAGGGGAAGGTTCCGCTTCGGGTTCTTGATCTCTGGAGCCACATTGCCGACGAAATTCCATCCATCGCAGGAGAAGAAGGCCCCGACCTGAGCCACGAGAAGGATGGTGAGCACTCCGCCGAAGGTGATGGGGCCAGCCGATGCGGCCACAGTTGGCGCGGTCTTGGGCGAAAGCAGGAGGCCCAGGATCACCAAGGCCGCAAGTGCCGCGAGCTTGGTGACGGTGAAGGTGTTCTGGATCCACGCGCCGAGTTTCACGCCGTAGGTGTTCAACAGGGCGATGGCGCAGATGACCCCGATGCCCGTCAGGCGCGCGCCGGTGAGGCCGAAGTGGTAGGGACCCAGGTCCATGCCGAAGGGTAGGTGCTGGACCGGGAGCGTGGCGTGGGGACCGATCCATCGCGCGTCGTCCACCGCCGGAATCAGCGCGCCGAGGTACTTTCCCGCCCCCACGCCCACCGCGGCGATGGCCCCGCTTTCGATCACGAGGAAGCAGCACCAGCCATAGAGGAAGCCCATGAGAGGCCCGTAGCCTTCCCGGAGGAATACATAGAGGCCTCCGGCCTTGGGGATCATCCCCGTCAACTCGCCGTAGCTGAGGGTCGCGCAGATGGTAAAGAGCCCCGCCAGGAGCCAGGTGAGCATCAGCATGGGCCCGGTGTGGACCTGCCGCATGATGTCGGCGGAGACGATAAATATGCCCGATCCGACCATGGAGCCCGCGACGATCATCGTGGCGGAGAACAGGCCCAGTTCGCGGCGGTAGCCGGTGGCTTCGGACATTCGTCACCTGAGGGTTTGGACTAGCCTATCCGGGCCGGTAGCCTGAAGGGATGCCGAAGACGAAGTCCAACCCGCGCGGGAAGTCCCGTACCTCCAAGCGCCTCCTCATCGCCGCCCTCATCCTCGCCATTCCGCCCGCCGTGGGCTGGTGGCTCTGGAAAGGGCAGGGGCCGCTCCAGGCCCCGGCGGATGTGGTCGTCAAGAAGGGCACGACCGTGAACGCGCTCGCGGAAGAACTCCAGGCGCGAGGCGTCATCCGTTCGGCGGACCTCTTCAGGCTCTGGGCCCGCTCGCGAAAGCTCCAGGTGATCCGCGGCGAATACACCTTCGACACCGGCGTCTCCCTGGCGGATGTGGCGGCCAAGCTCCGCAAAGGCGAAGTCCACTGGACGAATGTGGTGATCCCCGAAGGCCTCCACGGCTGGGCCATCCAGAAGCGCCTCGCGCCCTTCGTGCCGGAAGAGACCTTCTGGAAGCTCTGGAAGAGTCCAACCTTGGCCCGAACGGCGGGCTTCCCGGAAGCGAAGAGCCTGGAAGGCCTCGTCGCCCCCGCCACCTACAAGCTCAACAAGGCCTTGGAGCCTGAAGAGGTGATGCTGGCCTTGGTGGAAGCCTTCCACCGACAGGTCTATCCGAAGCTTCAAGGCGGACCGCTGACCCCCTACCAGACGCTCACGCTGGCGAGCCTCGTGGAGAAGGAGACGCGTCAACCCGATGAGCGCGCGCGCATCGCCGGGGTCTACTTCAAGCGCTTCAAGATCGGGATGCCGCTCCAGTGCGATCCCACGAGCCAGTACGCCCGGTGGATGAGCGGCGACCTCACCTTCACCGCCCCCACGCCTGCCGACATCCGCCGCCCGAGCCCCTGGAATACCTACACGGTGAAGGGCCTGCCGCCCACGCCCATCGCCATCCCAAGCCCCGAATCCATCGAGGCGGCGGTTCATCCCCTCGTCACGAAGGACCTCTACTTCGTCGCCACGGGCCTCGGCGGCCACCGCTTCGCCCCGACCCTCGCCCAGCACAACCGGAACATCGCCCTGTACCGGAAGGAACTGGCGCGGCAGAAAGCCAAAAGCTGATCCACAGATTGCACAGATTTCACAGATGAAAAGCCGAAACCAGAATCTGTGTAATCTGTGGAATCTGTGGACGCCTTTTGAAGCTTCGTCTTGATCAACTCCTGGTGCAGCGCGGGCTCTGTGAGACGCGGGCCAAGGCGCAGGCGCGCATCCTCGCGGGCGAGGTGCTGGTGGGCGGGCATCCGGTGACGAAGGCGGGGCAGGGGGTGGCCGAAGACGCTGAGATCCGACTCCGCGGGGAGGGCCTGCCCTTCGTGAGCCGGGGCGGGCTCAAGCTGCAAGGCGCGCTGGAACGCTGGCCCATCGGGGTCGCAGACAAGGTCTGCTTCGACGCGGGCGCCAGCACGGGGGGCTTCACGGATTGCCTGCTCCAGCGCGGGGCGACGAAGGTCTACGCCGTGGATGTGGGCACGAACCAGTTGCACTGGAAACTGCGGAGCGACCCGCGCGTCATCTCGATCGAGCAGACCAACCTCCGGGCCTGGGAGGCGGCCTCGATCCCGGACCGCTGCGCCTTCCTCTGCGCGGACCTCAGCTTCATCTCCCTCAAGCTCGCCATTCCGCCCGTGCTGGCTTCGCTAACGGAAGATGCCGAGGCTGTCCTCCTCGTGAAGCCCCAGTTTGAAGCCGGTCGCGGCGAAGTGGGCGAAGGTGGCATCGTGCGTGATGAAGCCACTCATAAAAAAGTCTGCGAGGACATCTGGCACTTCTTCGAAGGCACAGCGCTAAAGCCCCTCGACCTCGCGCCGAGCCCCATTAAGGGCGGAGAGGGCAACACCGAGTTTCTGATGAGGCTTCGAATGGGTGGACCGCCCACGGCCTAGGCGCTGGCCTTCCGCTGATCGGCTTTTACGAGATCCAGAAAGGCTCGCGCGGCGTGGCTGAGGGAACGCTTCTCCACCGAAACGAGGTTGATGCGACGCTCCACGCGGAGTTCCTTCACCTTCACCTCTTTCAAGGCGCCTTGGCGCACATCCTGATCCACACACATCCGCGGCAGGAAGGCCACGCCCTGGCCCGCCTGCACCATGCGGCGGATGCTTTCCACCGTGGGCATCTCGATGTCCATGTTGAGGGGCACCTTCGCGTCCCGGAAGGCGCGGATCACGGCGTCGCGATAGGGGGAGGCGACATTGTGAGCCACGAACACCTCCATCTCCAGATCCTTGATGGAGAGGCTCGCCTGCTTGGCGAGGCGGTGGCTTGGTGGGACGACGAAGGAAAGATGGTCCACATAGAGCGGGTGGGCGCGGAACCGTTCATCCGTGACCGAGTAACTGACGACGCCGAGATCCGCGTCTCCAGCCAGGAGCCGATCGGGGATTTCGCCGGAACGGCTGCGCTGCACCACGACCTTCACTTTGGGATAGGCTTTTCGGAATTCGCAGAGGTGGGGCAGAAGGTAGAGCGTCATGCTTTCGTTGGCGCCGATGCAAAGCCGCCCCACCGACTTGTTCCGCGTCTCCTGGATCTGGTTCACGAGGCTTCGGTGAAGGTTCTCCTGCTGCCGGGCGCATTCGTAGACGATCTTCCCGGTGTCGGTCAGGGCAAGGTCCCGCCCGCTTCGATCCAGCAGCGTCTCCCCGATCTCCGCCTCCAGCCTTTGGATGGCAAGGGACACCGCCGGCTGGGTGCGGAACAACTTCTCGGCGGCGCGGGTGAAGCTCCGCTCATTCACCACCGTGTAGAAGACATTGAGCAACGCGGAATCCTGGACCATTGGCGGGAGGCCCTCCTCTCATTCATGATTCCGATGAAATCACCCACGGTTATCGAGAATCAATTTTTATTTATTGGATTAATGCTCGCATCAACCGGACCCTGGCCTTTCGGGAGGCCCCATGGACCGCGTGCTCATCTTCGACACCACGCTCCGGGATGGCGAACAGGCCTGCGGATGCAGCATGACGGCGACAGAAAAGCTGCGCCTCGCCGCCCTGCTCGCCGAATTGGGCGTGGATCATCTTGAGGCGGGTTTCCCCATCGCGTCGGAAGGGGATTTCGAAGCCGTTTCCCGCATCGCCCGGGACATTCGCGGCCCCGTCATCACCGCCCTGGCCCGGGCAAAAACACTCGACATCGAGCGCGCCGCCAAGGCGTTGTCCGCCGCGAAGCGGTCGCGCATCCATACCTTCATCGCCACCAGCCCCGTCCATCGGCAACACAAGCTGAAGCTCACCCAGGAGCAGGTGCTGGATGCGGCAGTGGAGGCAGTTCGGCATGCGCGCCGGTTCTCGGACGATGTGGAATTTTCGGCGGAGGACGCCACCCGAACCGAGCCCGATTTCCTTTGTTCGGTCGCCCGGGCGGTGGTGGAGGCAGGCGCGGGGACCGTCAACATCCCCGATACCGTTGGCTACGCCACGCCTGAGGATTTTTCGGCGCTCATCGCGCAGGTGGTGGCCGCCGTGGGGGATCGGGCCGTGGTGAGCGTGCACTGTCACAACGACTTGGGATTGGCGACGGCCAATTCCCTGGCAGGGGTGCGGGCAGGCGCACGGCAGGTGGAATGCACCCTTAACGGCATTGGTGAGCGGGCGGGGAACGCGGCGCTTGAGGAGGTCGTGATGGCGCTTCGAACCCGCCAGGACGCCTACGGACTCGAAACGGCCATCCAAGGACCGGGCCTTTATCCCGCGAGCCAGGCCTTGGTCGAATGCATCAGCTTCGGCCCCCAACCCAACAAGGCCATTGTCGGGCGCAACGCCTTCGCCCATGAGGCGGGCATTCATCAGGATGGCTTCCTGAAGGAACGCACCACCTACGAAATCATGGACCCGAAGGATGTGGGCGTGCCCGAGAGCAGGCTCATCCTTGGCAAGCACAGCGGTCGCCACGCGCTGAAGATCCGGGCGGGACACTTGGGGCAGACCCTGGAGGGTGCCGCGCTGGAACGGGCTTACCAGGCTTTCATCGCGCTCGCGGACCGCCAGAAGGGGGTCTCCGACGACGAAATTCTCCGCATTGCCCAGGGCGCGGCCCTGGCCACTGCCTGAGGTCGCCATGGATTTGAATCTCCTATCCCTCCCGGGCGATGGCATCGGACCCGAGGTGACCTTAGAAGCGGAGAGGGTGCTTTCCGCTGTGGCGGCGCGCTTCGGCCACTGCGTGAAGATCGAGCGCGGGCTCATCGGTGCGGCCGCCCTGGAGGCCGGATACGACCCGCTGCCCCCCGCCACCTGCGCCGCCGCGAAGGCCGCGGACGCGGTGCTGCTTGGGGCAGTGGGTTTGCCTGGCTACGACCTGCACCCTCCCGCCCGGCGTCCCGAGAAGGGGCTGCTCGAACTCCGGTCCGCCCTGGGCGTCTTTGCCAACCTGCGTCCCGTGAAGGCCTATGCGAGCCTTGTGCAAGCTTCTCCGCTGAAAGAAGAGCGCGTGGCGGGTACGGACCTGCTCATCCTTCGGGAACTGACCGGCGGGCTCTACTTCGGGGAACCCAGGGGAATCACCCAAGGCCGCGCGGTGAACACGATGGTCTACACCGAACCTGAAATCGAGCGGGCGGCGCGTCTGGCCTTCACCCTCGCGATGGGGCGTCGTCGCCGGGTGACGAGTGTGGACAAGGCCAATGTCCTGGAGAATTCCCAGCTCTGGCGCCAGGTGGTGGATCGCGTCGCCAAGGACTATCCGGAGGTCACTCTGAACCATCTGCTGGTGGATAACGCCGCCATGCAATTGGTGCTTGAGCCCGCCGCCTTTGATGTGCTGCTCACGGAAAATCTCTTTGGAGACATTTTGAGCGATGAAGCGGCGGTGATCGCAGGGTCCATCGGCCTTCTCGGCTCGGCTTCCTTGGGTGAGCGAAGGAAGGATGGCCGCTTGCCGGGGCTCTACGAGCCCATCCATGGTTCGGCCCCGGCAATCGCGGGGAAGGGTCTCGCCAATCCCCTGGGCGCCATTGCTTCCATGGCGATGATGCTGGACTGGAGTTTCGGCCTCACGGAGGAAGCCGCCTGCGTGGAGGAATCCATCGGGTGGCTTCTGGATCACGGTTCGCTCACGCCGGACTTGGGCGGAAAGGCCACGACACGAGAGGTCGGTGAGGCGCTCTGCGCCCGGATCGGCGTGCTCGCAGGGACAGCGCGATGATGGCCCGGACCCTCTACGACAAGCTGTGGGACCAGCACCTCGTCAGTCAACGGGAAGGCGAACCCGCCTTGCTCTACATTGACCTTCACCTGGTGCATGAGGTGACGAGCCCTCAGGCCTTTGATGGCCTGCGTCGGCGAGGCCTTGGCGTTCGTCGCCCTGACCGGACGGTCGCCACCCTCGATCACAGCCTTCCCACCCACGCTCGAAGCCTGCCCGTCGCGGATCCTGTTGCCGCCGCCCAGATGGCGCGGCTGCGGGAGAACGCGTCCACTTTCGGCGTTCCCCTCCACGCGCCGGGAAGCGGACGACAAGGCATCGTCCATGTCATCGGACCGGAGCTCGGTCTCACCCAGCCCGGGATGACCATCGTCTGCGGAGATAGCCACACGGCGACCCATGGCGCCTTTGGCGCGCTCGCCTTCGGCATCGGGACGAGTGAGGTCGAGATGGTGCTCGCCACCCAAGTCCTGCTCCAGTCCAAGTCGAAGAACATGAGAGTCACCGTGGAGGGACGGCTTGGCGCTGGTGTGGGTGCCAAGGATCTGGTGCTCGCCATCATCGCGAAACTCGGTGTGGGAGGAGGCACCGGCCATGTGATCGAGTACGCCGGAGAAGCGGTGCGAGCCCTCTCCATGGAGGCTCGGATGACGCTCTGCAACATGAGCATCGAAGCCGGAGCCCGCGCGGGCCTCATCGCGCCCGATGCGACCACGCGGGCCTACCTGGAAGGCCGTCCCCATGCGCCCGAAGGCGGCGCGTGGTTGGATGCCGTGGCCAAGTGGGCGGAGCTTCGAAGCGATGAAGGCGCCGTCTTCGATCAGGACCTTCACCTGGATGGCAGTTCCCTCGGGCCGATGATCACCTTCGGCACCAACCCCGCCCAAGCCATTCCCCTATCCGAGGCCGTTCCCGATCCCGACTCGGTCGCGCCCCCGGATCGGGACGCCTTCCGCAAGGCCCTCGCCTATATGGGGGTGGAGCCTGGCAAGCCCTTGCTGGGCAAGCCTGTGCAAGCGGTGTTCATCGGGAGCTGCACCAACGGGCGGCTTTCGGACATGCGCGACGCAGCCTCCATCCTCAAGGGACGAAAGGTGAAGCCGGGAATCCGCGCGCTCGTGGTGCCCGGCTCAGAAGCCGTGCGTCGCGCCGCGGAAAAGGAAGGGCTTCACGAAATATTCCTTTCCGCCGGTGCGGAGTGGCGCGAGCCAGGCTGTTCCATGTGCATCGCGATGAACGGAGACGAACTTGCCCCCGGGGAAACCTGCGTATCCACCAGCAATCGCAATTTCGAAGGCCGCCAGGGCAGGGGCAGCCGCACCCTGCTCGCCAGCCCCTTCACTGCCGCCGCCTCCGCCGTCGTCGGCGCGGTGGCGGACGCCCGGAGTTTCATATGAGACCCTTCGAGCCCTTTGAGTCGCCTTTCCTGATCCTCGACCTCGATCACATTGACACCGACCAGATCATTCCCGCGCGATTCCTCAAGACCACGAGCCGGGATGGCCTTGGTCAATCCTGTTTCGCAGATTGGCGGCGGGATCCGGGGTTCATCCTGAACCGGCCCGAAGCTGCCGGGGCCCAAGTGCTTGTCGCCGGAGAGAATTTCGGATGCGGGAGCTCGCGGGAGCACGCCCCATGGGCCCTGTTGGATGCGGGATTTCGCGCCATCATCGCCAGGTCCTTCGCGGACATCTTCCGGCAGAACGCGTTGAAGAACGGGCTCATCCCCATCCAGGTGGACGAGGCCACCCGATGCGCCTTGTTGGCCTCCCCACAGGGCGCATGGGTGGGTGTGGATCTGGAGAGGCTTCGCCTACCGGATGGCCGGGAGATCGCTTACCCCATGGATCCCTTTCGCCGCGCCTGCCTTGCGAAAGGTGTGGATGAGATCGGCTTTGTGCTGGATCAGGGCGCGGCCATCGCCGCCTATGAAGCCGCCCATGCTGATCGTTTTGATACGCGTCAGAAAGCCTGGGTCTAGACGCCCCAGCCGTAGCCTTCCCGGTCCTGCTCATCCTGAGGGAGGGGCAGGGCCTCTGCCTCCGGGTTGGGTTCGGGATTGCACATGGGGGCCTCCTTCCTAAAGATCGGTCGGCTTGATGAAATCAGCCAGTTGATTCGATTAATGGGCCCATCAGTGTCACTAGATGATGGGGACTGTTCACATGGGTGGAATCGCCTGGAATTGGGCGCATTTCCCCCTTGACCACGCCTCACCTTTTCCGGACCATGGATTCATGCAGCGTGCGCTCCTCAACCCCTCGGCGACCCTGGCCACGAGCCAGGTTCTTGCCGTGCCCGCGCTGAAGGCCCCTGTCGCCGTCGTAATTATTATTAGCCGCGACCACCCGGCGGGGCCCGTGTAGACGAATCGCCACTCTCTCACCCAAGGCCCCGCACCCGCGGGGCCTTTTTCATGATCAGAGGTTTCCCACTCCCACGATCAGGGTGCCTACGCGGCACGATCCGAATCCGATAACCCTCAAATTCCGATCACTAGGTCCGGATGGCGAAGCACCGCCAGGTAGGTGGCGTCTGCCCGATGGGGCCCCATCCTTGGGCCTATTCAATAAACATCTCTGATTTAGAAATTCATTCCTATTCCTTCAGCTTATTCCTTCACCTCGTGAGGCGCCCATGACCTTTCCTTCCCAACTCCCAAGCCACGCCCTCCTCCGGGGTGATCATCGCGCGCCCGCGCGGGCCATGCTCAAGGCCACGGGTCTCACCGACGACGATCTCAGCAAGCCCATCATCGGCGTGGCGAACACTTGGACAGAGCTAGGGCCCTGCAACTTCCATTTAAGAGCGCTCGCCGAGCGGGTGAAGGCGGGCATCCGCGCCGC
>JAFDVN010000190.1 GCA_018269025.1 Acidobacteriota bacterium
CCGGCGAGATCCAGGGTCTGCACCTGGTCGAAGACGGCGATGGAGGCGGTGCGGGTGCGGCCCGGCAGGTCGCCGCCCACCATGAGCACGACGCCGAATTCCCCCATCGTGTGGGCGAAGCTGAGGACGGACCCGGCGGCAAGGCCACGCCAAGCCAGGGGCAGCGCGACCCGTCGGAGTCGCGCGAAGGGCCCCGCGCCAAGGGACGCGGCGGCTTCCAGGTAGTGCCGTTCCACGCCGCCCAGGGCCGAGGCGAGGGGCTGCACGAAGAAGGGCAGGTTGATGAGCATGGAGGCGAGCACAAGCCCACTGAAGGAGAAGGCGAGGCCCTGGCCCGTGAGGGCCGTCCATGCCTTGCCCAGGAAGCTCTGGGGCCCGAAGGCGACGAGTAAGTAAAAGCCCAGCACCGTGGGGGGCAGCACGAGGGGCAGGGTGAAGAGGGCCTCCAGCAGGGCCTTGCCCCGGAAGCGGCCAAAGGCGATCAGCGCGGCGATGAGAATCGCGAAGGGCGCGAGGAGCAGCACCGTCGTGGTGGCCAGCAGCAGGCTGAGGCGGATGGCCTGCCAGTCCATCACGGGGCCTCGAATCCGTAGCGCTGGAAGACGGCGCGGCCTTCCGGCCCGCGCAGGTAGGCCGCGAAGGCAGAGGCTTTGCCATCGAGCACGACGCCACCCTGGAGCAGGGGCGGATGCAGGGCGTCCGGGACGACCCATTCGAACCCTTTGGTCTGGAGGTCGGGATGCGCCGCGTCGGAGGCGGCGATGAAGGCCGCGTCCACCGAACCCACCACCGCGTACTGCGCGGTCTGGGCGATGTTGCCGCCGAAGACGAGCTTCGCCTGGAGCGGCTCCCAGAGTCCCGCGCTGCGCAGCGAGGCTTCTGCCGCCGCGCCGTAGGGCGCGAGCTTCGGATTGGCGAGGGCGATGCGGGCGACGCGGGTGTCCTTCAGCGCCGCGATTCCATCCCGC
Organism: Acidobacteriota bacterium; assembly: GCA_018269025.1. Taxonomy (GTDB): domain Bacteria; phylum Acidobacteriota; class Holophagae; order Holophagales; family Holophagaceae; genus JAFDVN01. The sequence goes on from JAFDVN010000190.1 coordinate 969, forward strand.
GCGGGGTCGAGGCCGAGGCCCCGCTTCATCCACAGCACGAGCCGGCCCCGGGCGTAGGCGAACACGGTGAATCCGTCCCGGCCCTTCACCGCCTTGGCGGGATAGGCCATGTCCGCGGCGAGGAAGAGGTCGAAGGGCGCGCCCTGCTGGATCTGGGCCGTCAGGCTTCCGCTCGCGCCGTAGCTGATCTGGATCTTCTGGCCTGGGTGGGCGGCTTCGAAGCCCGCGGCGATTTCATCCAGCGCCCCGTGAAGGCTCGCGGCGGCGGCGACGCGGACGGGCTGGGCGGCCAGGGACGCGCCGAGGAACGCGCCAAGGAACGCGAGGAGCAGGAGCAGGGGACGAAACACGGTATTCATGGTGACCTCAGTAGCGGAAGGTGGCCATCAGCCAGAATTTGGAAAGGTCCTGGTTGAGCGCGCCAGCCGTTGGCGCGCCTGAATCGCCGAAGTAGCGTCCGACCGCGGCGAGCAGGGAGAAGGCCTTGGCAGGTTTCCATTCCACGCTGGCATCCAGCTCCCGGCCGTAGCGCAGGCCCGTCGTCTCAGCGTTGAAGCGATGAAGCTGGGCTTCGCCCGTGAAGGCGCCGAGCTTCACCTTCCCGTGCAGGTACCGATCCACCACGCCCCCGGTGGGCGTGGTTCCGATGCGGTCGGACCAGCCGTAGAACCCGTGGAGGGAGGAGAGTGGGGTTTGGAATCCATCCTCCAGGCGCTCGTCCACGAAGCGGGCGCTCCAGGCCGCCCCTTTCACGCCCACCGAGCCCATGCGGTACATCCGCTGTGGCACGAGGCCATCGGCGTAGGGTTTCTGCTGGGCGATGGAGGCTTCGTAGGTGACCCACTTCCACGCGCCATCCGCGCGGAGCCCGACATGCTGGTAGGAAGTGGTCGGGGCCGTGGGCTCCTTGATGCCATACCAAAAGGGAGTCAGCGCGATGCGCTCATCCGGAGCCCAGCGAAGGCGCGCGAGGTCGCCGTTGAGATCCCGGTTCTTGCCGAGGCTGGTGTGGATGCTGAAGAGGTGGCCGAGGGTGAATTCGGCGTGGGGAATCCAGGTTTTGTTCTCGAAGATCGCCGCGGTGAACGATTTCGGCATCTGACTCCAGGCGCCGGGCCCGATGAAGCGCTGGTTGTCGAAGGAGAGAATCTGGCGGCCCACCTTGAACCCGTAGCCTTCCAGATAACCCTGGAGCACTTGGGTCTGACCGGGGTCCTGGATCCGCGCGTATTGGGTGTGGCCGTTGAGCCCGCTGTTGTAACGCTCTGGGCCAATGGCCGTCACATTGGCGAAGTCGAGCGTGGCCGTGAGACCTGCGATGGGAGCGGTGGTCAGGCCGAGGATGGTGCGTGTGGTGGGAGCGTTGGCCGTCTTGTCCCCATCCGCGTCCTCGGTGTGCTCATAGCGGCCCCGGACCTCCAGGTGGAGCTTGGCGTCCGCCAAGGCGGTGTCGAGCGCGGACTGCGCCGCGAGAGGAAGGCAGAGCAGGGCGAGGGCGTGAAGGCGCGGTCTCACTGGTTCTCCTGGGGTCGGCGCGTTAGGGTGCGCGGGATTCGCTGTATCCATCCATATATAGCGGACATCGCACGGTTCCTGGTCGCCTGGACTTGATGGATATCAACGGGCGGGCGGTTTCTTGAGGCTTCGTCGGAGCAGGGCGAGATCGCCGTGGATCGCGTCCGCCGCCTTGCGCTCCATGACCCGGTAGCGATCCAACACCTTCTCGCCCAAGGCGGTCAGTGACGCGCCTCCGCCGCCCATGCCGCCCGCGCCGCTCTCCACCAGCGGTGATCGGAAACAGCGGTTCATCGCGTCCACCAGCAACCAGGCCCGGCGGTAGCTCAGGCCCATGGCCCGGGCCGCGCCGGAAATGGATCCTTCCCGCGCGATGGCATCCAGCAGGTCGGCCTTTCCCGGACCCAGGGCGATTTCCTCGCCCGCGTAAAGTCGGATCTTCAGCTCCCGGTCCATGGCCTCATGGTGCCACCGGTGGAGCTGGAATCAGATCAGGTCCGCCAGGAAGGTGCCGGGGTAGACGCAGCCCTCGACGCGGTCGGGGCCGGTGCTGAGGTAGGCGATGGGGGTCTCGATGGCTTCGGCGAGGGCGTCCAGATAGGCCTGGGCTTCCGCCGGGAGCTGATCGTGGCGGGTCACGCCGCGGGTGCTGGTCCAGCCCTTGAAGCGCTTGATCTCGGGCTTCAGCTCGGTCCACTCCTGGGGGCAGGCGGGCAGGACGGAGGTGAGCTTCCCCTCCCCATCCCGATAGCCGATGACGAGGCCCACTTCGTCCAGGCCGTCCAAGACATCGAGCTTCATGATGGCGACGCCATCCACGCCATTGGTGCGGCAGGCGTGGGCGGTGATGGGCGCGTCGAACCAGCCGCAGCGGCGGGGGCGGCCCGTCGTCGTGCCGAATTCGCGGCCCACTTCACGGATGCGGTCGCCGGTGGCGTCCAGCAGTTCAGAAGGCATCGGCCCCGCGCCCACGCGGGTCGTGTAGGCCTTGGCGATGCCGAGCACCTTGTGGAGCGCCTTCGGGGGCATGCCCGTGCCGGTGTAGAGGCCGCCGAGGGAGCAGTTGGAGCTGGTCACGAAGGGATAGGTGCCGTGGTCAATGTCCAGGAGCGTCGCCTGGGCCCCTTCGAAAAGGATGGGCTCGCCCTTCTCCCAGGCGTCCATGAGGTGGCCTTGGGTGTCGCCGATGACCGGCAGCAGGGGCGCGGCGGTCTCCAGGAGCTGGGAGACGATGGCCTCCAGGGAGGGCAGCTCCTTGGCGGCGTCACCGATGCGGAGACGGACCTCCTCGTAGCCCGGGCGCACCCGCTCGATGAGGATCTCCGGGTGCTTCAGGTCGCCCAGGCGCACGCCCATGCGGGCGACCTTCATCTCGTAGCAGGGGCCAATGCCGCGGCCGGTGGTGCCGATCTTGCCGCCGGCGGCCTTGGCGGCCCGCTCCTCGCGCCAGAGATCCAGGGCGATGTGGTGGGGCAGGATGATGTGGGCCTTCTTGCTCATCATCAGGCGGGGCAGGACATCGAAGCCACGGCCCTTCAGGCGATCTAGCTCCTGGCGGAAGACTTCCAGGTTCAGCACGACACCGCTGCCGACGACGAGGAAGCAGTCCTTGTTCAGGGCGCCGCTGGGCACCTGGTGGAGGGCGATGGCCTGGCCCTCCACGACGACGGTGTGGCCGGCGTTGTTGCCGCCCTGGAAGCGCACCGCATGGCGGTACTTGGACGCGAGCAGGTCTACGACCTTGCCTTTGCCCTCATCGCCCCACTGGAGGCCCAGGATCGCCAAGTTCGGAGTGGCTTGGTTCATGGCTCGCTCCAAGCCGTCCAGTGTAGCGGCCCGGGGCCTGGATTCCCAGTGAAATCAAGGGAAATGGCCGAAGGACAAGGCTTCCAGAAAGCGCTACCCTAGGGGACTGCCCGGAACCCAGGCCCGTTTCGAAGCAGGAACCCAAGAAGGGTGTCCCTTGTTCGAGAAATTCACCGAAAAAGCCCGCCGCGTCATGTTCTTCGCCCGCTACGAGGCGAGCCAGTTCGGCGCGGAAAGCATTGGCAGCGGCCATCTGCTGCTGGGCCTGTTGCGGGAATCGGAGAAGACCTCCACCCAGCTCCTGGAGCGCATGGGCGTCCAGACGCCCCCCTTGCGCGAGCGGGTGGTGGCGGCCCTGACGCCCAAGGATCACAAGGTGACGCCGTCCTCCACGAGCATTGACATTCCCATGGAGGAGGAGGTCAAGCGCATCCTCCAGCACGCCGCCACGGAGAGCGCCAAGCTCAACCACAAGCATGTGGGGGCCGAGCACCTGCTCCTGGGCATGCTGAAGGAAGACACGGGCCTCGCGGGGCGCCTCTTGAAGGAAGCCGGGGCCGACCTCATCGCCGCCAAGGAGATCCTCCTGGAGGCGACCAAAGAGGAAAAGATCGCGAAGAAGAAGAAGGAGCACCCGCTCCTGTCCGAATTCGCGCGCAACCTCTCGGAAATGGCCGAGCGAGGCATCTTCGACAACCTCATCGGCCGCGAAACTGAAATCGAGCGGATCATCCAGATCCTCAGCCGCCGCCGCAAGAACAATCCGATCCTCCTGGGCGAGGCGGGTGTGGGCAAGACGGCCATCGTCGAGGGCCTGGCCCAGAAGATTTTCGAAGGCGCCTGCCCGCCGACCCTCGCCGACAAGCGCATCTACGCGCTGGATCTGAGCCTCGTCGTCGCCGGCACCAAGTACCGTGGCCAGTTCGAGGAACGCCTCAAATCCATCATCGCGGAAGCGAGCAAGGACCCGAGCGTGGTCCTCTTCATTGATGAGATCCACAGCCTCATCGGCACCGGCGCGGCGGAAGGCAGCCTGGACGCGGCGAACATCCTCAAGCCCGCGCTGTCCCGGGGCGAGATCCAGTGCATTGGCGCGACGACGCACAAGGAATACGCCAAGTACATTGACAAGGACCGCAGCCTCGTCCGCCGCTTCCAGCCCGTCACGGTGAATCCGCCGGATGAGGCCGAATCCCTGCGGATCCTCGAAGGCATCCGCCCCCGCTACGAGCTCTTCCACCGCGTGAAGTACCCGACGAAGACGGTGGAGGCTTCGGTCTACCTCTCCAACCGCTACATCACCGACCGCTTCCTCCCGGACAAGGCCATTGACCTGTTGGATGAGGCGGGCGCGCGGGTGAAGCTGCGCCTGGGCGCGGGCGGCGGCGAGACGCTCAAGGCCGAGGAGGAGCTGCACCGCGTCGTCAACGAGATGAACGAGGCCGTGCTCGCCCGGGACTTCGAACGCGCCGTGCTGCTCCGCCAGAAGGAAGTCCAGCTCCGGGAAGAAGTCCAGAAGAGCCGCGGCGAACTGAGCGAAGAGGACTACGCGAACTTCCCCGAGGTATCCGAGGAGGATGTGGAAGAGGTCGTCGCCTCCTGGACCGGCATCCCCGTGAAGGCCCTCAAGAGCGAAGAGAAGCAGAACCTCGCGAACATGGAAGCCAAGCTCGATGACCGCGTCATCGGCCAGAAAGAAGCCGTGTCCGCCGTAAGCCGCGCCGTGCGCCGCGCGCGCACCGGGCTCAAGAATCCGAACCGGCCCATGGGCAGCTTCCTTTTCCTCGGCCCCACGGGCGTGGGCAAGACGGAGTTGGCGAAGACGCTCGCGGCCTTCCTGTTTGGCGACGCCAAGAAGATGATCCGCTTCGACATGAGCGAATTCATGGAGAAGCACGAGGTCTCCAAGCTGCTCGGCGCCCCTCCGGGGTATGTGGGCTACGAGGAGGGCGGCATGCTCACCGACCGGGTGCGCCGCAACCCTTACTGCGTGCTGCTGCTGGACGAGATCGAGAAGGCCCATCCGGATCTGGTGAACATCCTGCTCCAGATTTTCGATGATGGTCAGGCCTCGGATGCTTTCGGCAACCAGGTGGACTTCAAGAACACGATCATCATCATGACTTCCAATGTGGGGAGCCGAGAGCTGCTCAACGAGAAGAGCGTCGGCTTCGGTGACCCCGTGGCGAGGTTGGACGCCAAGAGCGGCGAGGCCATGAAGGTGCTTCGCCGGAGCTTCCCGCCCGAATTCCTGAACCGCATTGATGAGATCGTCGTCTTCAACCGCCTCGGCGACGAGGAGCTGAAGAAGATCGTCGCCCTCCTGCTCCAGAATCTGAACACCACCCTGGCCAAGCATCACCTTTCGGTGTCCCTCACCGACGCCGCGGTGGAATGGCTCGTGAAGACGACGGCTCGGGATCGCGCCTACGGCGCGAGGCCCTTGCGCCGCGCGATCCAGCGCAATGTGGAAGATCCCCTCGCGGAGTTGATGGTGGGCCGGGCGGACATCCCCGGCGGCCTCGTCACCTTCGATCTGGCGGAAGACAAACTCGTGCCGGCCCTCCAAGAGGCCGCCGAAGGGCAACTGGCGGGAGCCAAAGCATGACGGATGGAGGCTGGCGGATGAACCGGACTTGGCGCCCGGCACGGGTCGCGTTGCTCGTGGCTGCGGCGGTGGGCGGAACCCAGGCGCTCCGCGCCCAGGACGCGGAACCCATCACGAAGATCGAGGTGATCGGCGCCACGCGCCAGACGCCCCAGACCGTTTCCTTCCGCGCCGGCGTGAAGGTGGGCGACGACGCCCGCAACCTGGACTTCTCGGCCATCGTCCAGCGCCTTTGGGACAGCGGTGCCTTTGACGATGTGAAGCTGGAGCTCCAGCCAGATGGAGATGGTCAGAAACTGGTGATCCGCGTGGTGGAACGCCCGGTCATCAAGGAACTGGACTACCGCGGTGGCACCGAGGTCGGTATCTCCAACTTGAAGGACAAGGTGAAGGATAAGGGCCTCGCCCTCCGCACCGACGCCGTCTATGACCCCGAGATGGCCCGCAAGATCAAGAATGTCATCGTGGATGTGTGCCAGGAGAAGGGCTTCCGCACGCCCCAGGTGGATGTGAAGGTCGAGCCCATGGCACCGGGCGTGGCACGACTGGTGTTTGATGTGAAGGAGGGCGGGAAGACCCACCTCACGCGCGTGGACTTCACGGGCGAGAAGGCCTTTTCAGAATCCAAGCTCCGCAAGGCCATGAAGAAGACCCGCCGCCACTGGATGTTCTCCTGGCTCACGAATCATGACCTGCTGGTCCAGAAGAACCTGGATGAGGACCTGGAGAATGTGAAGAAGACCTACTGGCGGCAGGGCTACAAGGATGTGTTCGTCGGAGAGCCCACCATCGTGGAGAAGGACTTCACCACCGCGAAGCAGAAGAAGAAGAACATCAAGCGTGAAGCCGAGGGCAAGTCGCCCAAATACGATGTTCGAGCCACCATGACGGTGCCGGTGATCGAAGGCGACAAATTCTACGAAGGCCACTTCGCCGTGGAAGGGAACAAGCTCTATAAGACGGAGCTGTTCCAGGTGAAGTACGCCGAACAGAAGCGGGATAACCAGAATTTCCTCGCCAAGATCTTCGGCATCAAGCCTTCCATCGAAGAACCCAAAAAGCCCACACCCTTTGATATGGATGCCTTGAATGAGGGCATTGACAAGGTGAAGGAGGCCTACGGCGACCGCGGCTACATCATGTTCCACGCGGACAAACAGTTCACCACGCGAGAGGTGGATGGCCGTAAGTATGTGGACACGACGCTGAAGGTCTCGGAGGGCGAGCCCTACACGATCCGCAAGATCGAGTTCGAGGGCAACACCACCACCAAGGACAAGGTGCTTCGCCGCTCGATGCTGCTCCAGGAGGGTGGCCTTTTCTCCATAGCCCGATTCAAGGACTCCATGCTGCGCGTGAGCCAGCTGGGCTACTTCGATGTGAAGGACCAGGACCCCAAGATCGAACCCATTCCTGACAAGCCCCAACTCGACATCACGATCAAGGGCGTCGAGGCCGGCGTGAACGAAGTGCTCTTTCAGGGCGGCTACGGTCAGCTCTTCGGGTTCTCCCTGGGCGCGAGCTTCAGCACCCGGAACCTGGGGGGTGGTGGTGAAACCTTGTCTCTCAGCTATACGACTGGAAAATTCCAGAAGAACCTCTCGGTTTCGTATACCGAGCCCTTCGTCCTCGACAAGCCGTATTCGCTGACCACCTCCTTCAGCAATGGCTCCGTGGATTACGATGCCTCCCGTGTGGGTACGGAGAATGCCTACAGCCAGTTCACCCGGTCCATCGGCATCGGGGGTGGCGCCTACCTGAGCAACTGGTTCCGGAACAAGTCCTGGGCCAATTTCACTACCGTCTCGCTCGGCTACTCCTTCCGTCTCATCCGCATCGAAGGTGGCCGGAACTACTATTTCCGCGACATCAACAACGAAGTGACTTCCTCTGTCACGGCGGGCATTGCCTATAACACCGTGGACCAGCCCTTCAAGCCAAGCCGTGGCCTCTCCGCCTCCTTCAGCTTCGAGTACGGCGGTTGGCAGTTCGGCGGCGATCGCCCCTACCTGCGCTCCACCTGGGACATCGCGAAGTATGTGACGCTCGCCGAGCGCAATACCTTCGCCGTCCACTTGAACTACGGCTATTTGCGGAACCTCAGCAACCAGCAGCTCCTGCCCTTCCAGCTCTACCGGCCCGGTGGCGAGAACAGCATCCGCGGCTACCAGTACGGCCAGGTGGGCAGCGTGCTCTTCGACAACCTGGGCAATCCAGTGGTCGTGGGTGGCAACAAGCAGTTCATCGCGAATTTCGAGTATCAGTTCAAGATCGCGGATCAGTTCCGAACGGTGCTTTTCTACGATGCGGGCAATGCGTGGGGATCGGGAACCAGCGTGTTTGACCACAGTGTGGTGTCCTACACGCTCAATGGCCAGACCGTCACCTATCGTAATCCCCAGCTGCTTCGCAGTTTCGGCGTGGAACTCCGATTCTTCCTCCCCATCAGCCCCGCTCCCTTGCGCCTGATCTGGTCCCACAAGGTGAACCCCTATCCGTTCGATGTGAACGGTCAGAACGATTTCCAATTCAGCGTCGGCACCACTTTCTAACTTCCCTGGAGCTTCCATGCGCCGTTCTCTCTTCGCTCTTGCCGCCACAGCGGCTCTGGCCCTGCCTGCATTCGCCCAGCAGGCGGCCACTTCCTCCATCATTGATAAGTTCGCGGTTCTGGTGCCCGAGCGGGTCATCGAGCAGAGCGGTCACTGCCGCAAGATGTTCTCGGGCCTGAAAGTCGAGGCCGAGTCCTGGCAGGACAAGCTCCAGGCCAAGGCCGCCGAAGGCCAGCAGCTCCAGAAGCAGCTCCAGGCCACGGGCCTTTCCGACGATGGCAAGGAGAAGCTGGAGAAGCAGCTCCGGGACCTTCAGTACGACTTCAACAAGATGAAGGAGGACGCCCAGGCCTCCATGGACAAGGCCAAGCAGAAGGCCGGAAATCAGTTCAATCAGGATGTGGGCCCCGTCCTTGAGCAGATGGCCAAGGAGAAGGGCCTTCAGGCCGTGATCCAGTACAACCAGGGGCTCTTCGCTTACCTGGATGAGCAGGCCGCGCTTTCCTTCAGCGACGAAGTCGCCAAGCGCGTGGACGCCAAGTACCCCGCGGATGCCGGATTTGGCGCCAAGCCCGCGACAAAGCCCGCCACGAAGCCCGCTGGCAAGAAGTAAGCGGGATTCGCGTCATAGAAGAGGGCCCCATTCGGGGCCCTCTTTTTCGCATCACGACCGGCCCGTGGAGCCGTAGCCTCCGCTTCCCCGGGAGGTGGAGCCAAGGTCTTCCAAGTCCTCCACCCGCTCCCATTCGGCCCGGGTAACCGGGGCGAAGATGAGCTGGGCGATGCGCTCCCCGCGCTTCAGCTCGAAGGTGGTATCCCCGTGGTTGATGAGCAGCACCGCGACTTCCCCGCGATAATCCGCGTCAATGGTCCCCGGCGCGTTGAGCACGGTGATCCCGTGCTTCAGCGCCAGGCCCGAGCGCGGCCGCACCTGCCCTTCGAAGCCTTCGGGGATGGCCAGACTGAGTCCCGTGGGCACGAGGCGGCGCTGACCCGGCGCGAGCGCCCATGTCTCATCCGCCGAGATCGCCGCGCGAATGTCCATCCCCGCCGCGTGGAGCGTCGCGTAGGCGGGCAGGTCCAGCCCTTCGCCGTGGGGCAGCACATGAATCGGCACGCGCATCAGGCCTCCTTCACCAATTGCCCACAGGCGGCCTGCACATCGCGGCCACGCGAGCGGCGTACGGTGACGAAGCAGCCCTTCGCTTTGAGACGGTCGCTGAAGGTCTGGATGCGGTCTTCCTTCGGTTCATGGAACGGCGAATGGGCGTGTTCGTTCATGGGGATGAGGTTCACCACATGTTTGTGGCGCAGCTCGCCGAGCCAGGCCGCGAGCCGGTCGGCATCATCGTCCGTGTCGTTGACGCCTTCGAGCATCACGAATTCGAAGGTGAACTTCTCGTTGGGGCGCAATCCCCAAGCATCCAGCGCCTGTCGGAGCCGCGCGAGGTTCCAGGCGCGATTGACGGGCATGGTGGAGGAGCGCATCTCATCCGTCGTCGCGTTGAGGCTCAGCGCCAGCAGGGGCCGGGGCGTGAGCTTCGCGAGCCGCTCGATGCCGCTCACGAGGCCGGAGGTGGAGACGGTGATGCGCGAGGCCGCAAGGTCGAGCCCGCGCCGATCGCACATCACGCGGATGGCTTGATGGACATTGGCGAGGTTGTGCATCGGCTCGCCCATGCCCATGAAGACGAGGTTGAGTTGGCTCGGACTCTCAGGGCCCAGTTCCGACATCAGGCGCAGCACCTGGCCGACGATCTCACCGGCCTGGAGATTTCGCTTGATGCCCATCGCCCCCGTGGCGCAGAAGGTGCAGCCCATGGCGCAGCCCACCTGGCTGGAGATGCAGAAGGTGACGCGCGGGTTCCGCACCCGCCGCGGCATGTGGACCGCCTCGATGCGTTGGCCGTCGCTGAGACCCAGCACCAGTTTCGTGGAGCCGTCGCTGGAAGGATGCCGCTCCAGGATTTCCGGCAGATGCAGATCCGCATGCTCCGCGACCCATCGGGCCGCGCCCTTTCCAAGATCCGGGTGGCCGCCCGTCCAGGTCCAGGGTCGTTGAAGGCGGCCGAACAAATGATCCCCGCCGATGGGCGCGCCCATCGCGTCCAAGTCTTCCGGCAGCAGGCCCCAGGCCGAAGGCCGCCCGTCCGCTTCCGGCGCGGGTCGCTCCCAGGCGTAGGTGGCGGTCTTGGTCATAGGAAAGGGGCCCTTCGGCCCCGATTCCATTCTACCTCAGGCCTCCACCCGGGCCACCCTCGGCCTCTTCGGCAGCACCAGGAAGTTCCCGCCCAGGCAGAGCGCGGTGCCGGCGGCGAGGGTCCATTCCCAATGCAACCCTTCAAAGGTCGTGGAAAGGGCGAGGGCGACGATGGGGATCGCGACCATCGCATAGCCCGCGCGTCCGGCACCGATGCGGCCGATGAGAGTGAGGTAGGCACCGAAGGCGAGCACGGACCCGAAGAGGGAAAGGAAGGCCAGAGAACCGAGGTAGCGGATCGATAGGTCGAGCGTGAAGGCTCGTCCGGCCAGCAGGCAGTAGATCGCCACGAAGGCGGCGCCGTAGAGCATGCCGTAGGCGTTCCCCTGCATCACCGGGATTCCGTGCCGCTGATTCCGCTGGGAGAGCAGGTTGCTGAAGCTGGAGATCACCGTGGCCGCGATGGCGAAGGCAAGGCCCGTTCGGGACGACGCGGCGCCCTGGAAGGAAGCTCCGGGTAAACAGACGAGCGCCACACCCGCGATGCCAAGGGCGGTGCCGATCAAGGCGCTCGACGCGATGCGCGTCCCGAAAAAGGCCCGCGCTCCAAGCAGGTTGAGCACCGCGAGCAGCGAGAAGATAACCGCCATAAGTCCTGAGGGAATGCGCTGTTCGGCCAGGTAGACGAGCACATAGTTCGCACCGAACATGGTCGCCCCCTGGAGCGCGATCCACCCGTGCTGGGCGAGGGAGAACTTCATCTTCATCCGCCGGGAGAGGCACCAGCCCATGAGCAGCGCCGCCGCGAGCGCAAAGCGGTAGGTGACCGAAACTTCAGGCGCAACCTTCCCGTACTGGTAGGTGATGGCCAGCCAAGTGGAACCCCAGATGAGGACCGAGGCGAGGTAGAGGGAGAGGTTGTTCATGTCCCGGCCTAGGCCTTATTCGCGAGTTCGGCGAACTCGGCCTGGAACTGGGCATAGTCCGGCATGGGCCCGCCGGCTCGGGGCCAGAGCCAGGCGTTCGACAGCGCCTCCCATTCGAGATGACCGTAGTAGTCCTTGGCGATGGGTGACGCCAAAAGCACCCAGCGGATTTGGGGACTCAAGGCCGTGGCCTCCTTCAGCAGGCGCTTGCCAACGCCTTGGTTCTGGTAGGTGGGATGGATGGCGAGATCGCAGATGTAGCCATCGAAGGCAAAGTCCGTCCACCCCCGCAGCACGCCCACGAGCCGATCACCCTCGTAGGCCGTGATGACGACATTTGAGTGCTCGAACATCCGCGCGATGCGATCAGGATCGCCCACGGGACGACGCAAGGGCGATGCGGCGTAGAGCGCCCGGATGGCGTCCACGGCGGGGCGGCGGTCGTGATGGTAGGTGAGGGGCATGGGGCTCCTTCAGCGGGGCGAGCGCAGGGCCAGCAGCAGAGCCGCGGCGGAGGCACTGAAGACGGAATAGTCGAGGGGCGATTTGATGCCTTGGGAGATCGCCATGGCCATCCCGAACAGGAAGAGCAACCCCGCGCTCGCGAAGCCAGCGAGGCGGGGCTTGAATCCGGACACGAGCGCGAGGCCGCAGGATGTCTCCGCCAGAGTCGCGCCCCAAGCGAGGAAGGGCCAGGTCCGCGCGGGCAGGAAGGCGTTCACCTCGCCGGTGTAGGCGATGAATTCGTGGAAGCGCGCCATGGAGACATGCCCTTGCCAAAGCCCGAAGCGCGACGCCACGGCGGAGAGGAAGGCCGCCGCGAGAGCCAGACGCGTGTAGCGCGGCGCCCAAGTGTCCAGCCAGTCTTTACTTGCCGCCATGAGATCCTCCCGTGATGCCTTGATCATCCGCCCAAGTGGTCTATTCAAAAGGTCCAATTTCGAAATAATGATTAGACCACCCCATGACCCGCCCCTGGACCTTCCCCATCGCCCTGGATCCCCGCACTGGGGCGCTTGTGTCGCAGATCTCGCGCGCCATCGCGGGCGACATTCGCCGGGGGCGGCTTCAGCCGGGCGCTTCCCTGCCGGGCTCGCGCACCCTCGCGGCCACCCTGGGTGTGCACCGCAACACCGTGCTCGCCGCCTACCGAGAGTTGGAGGCGGAGGGGTGGATCGAGACGGGATCCCGGAGCACCCGCGTCGCGGCGGATCTGCCTTCCGCGCCCGTGCGAGGCGTCGCCTCGAGGCGCGGGACCGCCTTTCCCCTGGAGCCCTTCGCGCCACCGCCGAATTCCCCCCTTCCACCGAAGGGAACGATCTCCCTGGGCGGCGGCTTCCCCGACGGGCGCCTTGTGCCCACGGATTTGCTGGCTCGGGCCCTGCGCCGGGCGCTGAAGGCGAAGGTCGCGCCCCTCGACTATGGCGATCCTCAGGGCGACCTTCGGTTTCGCACCGCGCTGGGAGTCATGCTGGGTGAGATGCGCGGACTCGCGGTGGAACCGAGCGAGATCGTCGTCACCGCGGGGAGCCAGCAGGCCCTGGATCTCATTGGCCGGGCGCTGATCCGACCCGGGGATGTCGTGGCGGTGGAGGACCCGGGCTATCCGAGGGCTTGGGCCACCTTGCGGGCCGCGGGGGCGAAGCTCGCGCCGCTGCCCGTGGATGGCGAGGGCCTCGTGGTGGAGGCGCTCGAAATTCTGCTCGACCAAAGCCCCATTCGCGCGCTCTACACGACGCCCCACCACCAGTACCCGACCATGGCCACCCTCTCCGCGCCGCGCCGGATGCGCCTTCTCGACCTGGCGCGGAAGCACCGATTCGCGGTGATCGAAGACGACTATGATTTCGAGTTCCACTACGAGGGGCGCCCCGTGCTTCCCCTGGCCAGTTCCGACACCGCCGGGTGCGTGATCTATGTGGGCACGCTCTCGAAGGTGCTCGCGCCCGGCCTGCGCCTGGGGTTCCTCGCGGCCCCATCCGCCTTCACGGAGACCATCACTGCCCACCGTTCGGTCACCGACTACATGGGTAATCAGGCCTTTGAGCGCGCCGTCGCGGAACTCATGGAGGACGGCCTGCTTCAGCGCCATGTGCGCAAGATGCGCCGGGTCTATGAAGAGCGGCGCGCGGTGCTGGTGGAGGAGGTAGGGAAGCGCCTTGGAACGCGCCTCGCCTTTGACCTCCCCACCGGCGGCATGAGCCTTTGGGCCAAGGCGGAAGGTCTGTCCTTGCCGCGCTGGGCGGAGCGCTGCCGGAAGGAAGAAGTCCTCTTCCACTGGGGCGCGGCCTTCGATTTTCACCGCCGGCCCATCCCCTTCCTCCGACTCGGCTTCGCGGCCCTGAACCCCACCGAGCTGAGGGAAGCTGTGCGTCGCATGGCCGCCGCGCTACCCTAAGGCACCTCCCGGAGATCCCATGCGCCGCGCCCTGTTCGCCTTGGCTCTATCCGCCTCTTTGTTGGGTCAGGACCATGCCATCGTCCTCAAAGCCGCGCGGATGTTTGACGCGAAGGCGGGGCGCATCGTGAGCCCGGGGCAGGTGTGGGTGAAGGATGGGCGCATCCAGCCGGGCGCGCCGCCCGCGAACGCGGAAGTGGTGGACCTCGGCGACCGGACCCTGCTCCCCGGCCTCATTGATTGCCATGTGCACCTCACCATCCGCGCCGGGGAGGACGAACTGGCGCAGCTCAAGGATTCCAAGGCGGACCAAGTGCTCGTGGGCGTCGTCAACGCGCGCAAGGTGTTGGAGGCGGGCTTCACCACCGTGCGCGACTGCGGCAGCAGCACGGACTTTGGCGATGTCTCGCTTCGCAACGCCATCGCGCGCGGCGAGATCGAGGGCCCGAGGATGCTGGTGTCAGGACCGGCTTTCTCCATCACCGGCGGTCACGGCGACACCAACGGATTTCCCGATGACATCCATTTCGACGAATCCAACATCGTAGACAGCCCTGAGCAGGCCGTGGCCAAGGTCCGCGAATGGCGCAAGCGGGGCGTGGACCAGATCAAGCTCATGGCGACGGGCGGTGTGCTCTCCAACAACGATGACCCCGGCGCGCCCAGCTTCAGCCCGGCGGAATTCAAGGCCTTCGTGGACGAAGCCACGCGGCGCGGCACCTATGTGTGCGCCCACGCCCACGGGGACGCGGGCATCCGCGCCGCGGTGGAGGCGGGTGTGCGCTCCATCGAGCACGGTAGCCTCATGAGCCCCGAGACGGCGCGGCTGATGAAGCAGAAAGGGGCCTTCGTGGTGCCCACCCTCTACGCCCTCGATTCCATCCTCGAACCGGGCAACCCGCTCCACATCCCCGAAGGCAGCCTCCAGAAGGCGAGGGCGATCCTGCCCCTGCGCCGCGCCGGCTTCAAGGCCGCCCTCGACGCGGGCGTGACCATCGCCTACGGCACCGATATCGGCGTCTTCGACCACGCCAAGGTGGCCTGGGACTTCCCCCTTCTCGTGGACTACGGCATGACGCCCACCCAGGCCCTCCAGACCGCCACCGTCAACGCCGCCGCGTTGCTGCGCCTCGACAAGGAGATCGGCACCCTCGACCCCGGCAAAGCCGCCGACCTCGTCGCCGTGGACGGCGACCCCACGAAGGACATCAAGACCATGCTGAAGGTGCCCTTCGTGATGAAGGGCGGCAAGGTGTGGAAGAAGCCCTAGCGGATGTCGGGATTTCTCCGCTGTCCTCCGCTCCTCCGCTGCCCTCCGCGTAGTCGCTTTTCCCTTGGCCTATGCCACCAGATCCGCCGCCCGGATTCCCTGTGCCTTTGGAATCCCGAGCGCCGCGAGCCCCAGCGTTTCGGGTTTCAGAATCGCGTCCGCCACGCGCATCAGGTCATCGGGCGTGACGGCTTCGATTTCCGCGAGTTGGGCATCGAGGCTCAGCGGGCCGCCCCAGTGGAGGGCCTGGTGGGCGAGGGAGAACATCCGGCTGCTGGCGCTTTCCTGGCCGAAGACGAGGGCCACTTTCGCTTGGCGCTTGGCGCGTTCCAGCTCCTCGTCGGGCACGAGGTTCGAGCGGAGTTTGAGGCATTCGGCCAGGGCGCGGGACACCAGTTCACGCGCTTGCGCGGGCGCGCACCCGGCGCTGATCTGCAGCGCGCCGGTGTCGGCGTAGGGGGTGTGGAAACTTCCGACTTGGTAGCAGAGGCCGCGGCGCTCGCGCAGTTCCAGGAAGAGGCGCGAGGCCATCCCGCCACCGAGGATGTGGCTTAGCAGCGACACCGCCGTGCGGTCCCGGTCCGTGTGCGAAGGCGCGGGGAAGCCCAGCACGAGGTTCGTCTGCTGGAGACCCTTCTTGGGCGCGTTGAGGAGGAAAGGCCGTGTGGCGATGGCCTCCACCTTCTCCGCGCCGCCGCCCTTCGGCAGCTTTGCGAGGATGGGTTCCAGCATCGGAAGCAGCGTCTCCGGCGTGACGGCGCCGGCGGCGGCGATGACGAGGTTGCCCGCGCGGTAGGTGGCGTCGAAGAAGGTCCGCGCGGAGTCCGCGCCGTAGCCCGACACCTGATCCCGGCGGCCGAGGATCGGATGGGCCAGCGCCGAATCCTTCCAGAAATCCATGTAGAAGAGCTCGCTTACCCAGTCGTCGGGCTGGTCTTCGCTCATGGCGATTTCTTCGAGGATGACGCCGCGCTCCCGGGCCAGTTCCTCGCCCTCGAAACGCGGGCTCGTGACGAGCTCGCCGAGGAGGTGCGTCAGGTCCGGCAACTGATCCGCCAGCACGCGGCCGTAGAAGCAGGCGACCTCCTTGCCCGTGAAGGCGTCCACATGGCCACCCAGGCGGTCCGTCGCCTCCGCCACCGCGTCCGGCGTAGGAAAGGCGGCCGTGCCCTTGAAGACCGTGTGTTCCAGGAAGTGGGCGAGGCCTTC
>JAFDVN010000191.1 GCA_018269025.1 Acidobacteriota bacterium
GAATCCCCCACTCTCCGCCAGAATGGGGCCGCGAAAGCGGCCCTCTGCTTTGGTGAGAAGGGGGATTCGAATCTCCCATGGCGAGAGCCTGAGGGGCGATGTGGGGCAAGGAAGACAGCGCAGTGCGCTGTCTGACGCGGGGCCCCACACGCTCCTCAGGTTCCGCCAAGGGAGCGGCCCGAAGGGGAATCCCCCACTCTCCGCCAGAATGGGGCCGCGAAAGCGGCCCTCTGCTTTGGTGAGAAGGGGGATTCGAATCTCCCATGGCGAGGGCCTGAGGGGCGATGTGGGGCAAGGAAGACAGCGCAATGCGCTGTCTGACGCGGGGCCCCACACGCTCCTCAGGTTCTGCCAAGGGAGCGGCCCGAAGGGGAATCCCCCACTCTCCGCCAAAATCGGGCCGCGCAAGCGGCCCTTTTTGGGGAATGACAGGGACTCCCTCACCCCGTCCGATCCCAGCCTTCGGCGGCACGGAAGCTGTGGTAGCGGCCTTCGCCGAGGATGAGGTGGTCGCTGAGGGGCACGCCGAGGCTTTCCCCGGCGGCGCGGAGGCGCTTGGTGAGGAGACGGTCCTCGGCGGAAGGGCTCGGGTCGCCGCTCGGGTGGTTGTGGAAGGCCAGCGCCGAGGTCGCGCCGTAGCGCAGGGCTTCCCGGAAGAATTCCCGGGGGCTGATCATCGTGGCGGTGGCGGTGCCCTGGCTCAGGATGCGCTCGGCGAGCAGTTCGCCTTTGGCGTTGAGGGCCAGCAGCCCGAAGCGCTCCTCGCTCCAGCCGTGGCACCGGGGCAGCAGATAGTCGCCCGCCGCGCGGGGGCTCGTGATGCGGGTGCGTTCCCCCCGGCGCTGGCTTCGACGACAGAGTTCCTGGGCGGCCCAGAGCTGGCAGGCGCGGGCGGGACCAATGCCGGGCTGGCTCGTGAGATCCGACAGGCCGAAGCTCCACAGCCCCGCGAGGCCACCGCTGCGGCTGAGGAGCTCCTGGGCGAGCTCCACCGCGCTACGGCCCTGGCGGCCCGTGCCCCAGAGCAGGGCGAGGAGATCGGCGTCCGAAAGGGTGTCCCCGTGACCCGCGAGCAGGCGTTCTCGTGGGCGCTGGTCCGGTGAAAGATCGAGGATGCGCATCAGGCCCTCCCCCAGCGGTGACGGGCGGCGCGCCATCGAAGCAGCGTCCTCCGTCCATGCCCATTGACGCGAAGGCAGAGCACATCCGACCCATCGTTGAGAAACCACACGGTGGCCGTGGCGGTGTGGCGTGGTGTGACCGTGATGGCCGGATGGGCCTCGCCACTGGCCGCCGCGCGGGTGGTGGTCTCCATGTGGGGCGGAAGGGGGATGTCTGCCGGGAGACCCCAGTGGATGGAGCGGGGCAGGCTCACGGGAAGGTGACCGACGCCTCGGGTGGCGGTGGCGGAGACTTCGACGGGCTGGCCCGAAGCGCGGGCCTGGGCGAAGGCTTCATCCAAAGACCCCTGAAGCTCCTGGGCCGCGACGGTGAGGGCGGGGCCTCGGACGCCGAAGGAACCGAAGGCACCCAGGCCCAGGGCTCCGGCGATGCCGGTGGCCGTGAGCATCTCAAGGAGGGACACGCCTCGCTGGCGAATGCGGGAATCCATGGCCGCCCTCATTTCGCGGGCGGCGTGAGCAGGAAGGGGCGGATCTGGGCGAAGGCCTTTTCGCCGATGCCCTTCACATTCATGATCTCTTCCGGTCGCCGGAAGGGGCCGTGCTCCTTGCGGAAGAGGACGATGCGCTCGGCGGTCTTCTCCCCGATGTGGGGGAGCTGGGTCAGCTCGGTGGCCGTGGCCGTGTTGAGGTTGATGGCGTGGGCCGGGGCCTTGGGCGCTTTGGGCGTCCGGGGCGCTCCGGCCGCCAGGGGAAGGGCCAAGGCGAAGGCGAGGCCGCGGATGAGGGAAGATGACTGGAAACCCATGGATTCCTCCTGTGAAAGGGCAGGCAGGAGGTATCGAGGGACATGCCAATTATTTAATTATTGAAATAATTATATATAAATAATTTCATGAACAAAAATCAGTAATTATTTAATTACAAAAACCTGAATATTTATATAAACATTTTAATATTAATAAATAAAATTGAAATCAAAGTGCGATGTGTTTGGATTCTTTGAACAAGTTTGAAACATGGCTTCCATCGTTGAGCCGCACCACCTCCATGCGGGTGGGCTCGGCGCCCTCCAGCAGGTTCATCGTGGCGGGGGCTTGGCGGAAGGACCAGATTCGGGCCAGGGGCAGGCCCAGGATGCGGGCGAGGATCACACGGTTCACCGCGTCGTGGGCGAGGAGGAGGAGGATGTCCTCGGCCCCGAGCCCGGCACAGGCGGCGACGAAGGCGGGCCAGGCGCGGTCCTGGACCTGCTGGAGGGATTCGCCCCCGGGCATCTGGACCGTGTGGGGCGCCTCCCGCCAGGCCTTGAGGCGGGGGCCGTCCTCGCCGGTCAGATCGGAGGCGAGCTTGCCCTCCCAGGCGCCGTGGGCGATTTCCAGGAAGCCGACCTCCGTGGTGAGCATCCCGGCCCGGGTGCCGAGGGCCAGCTCGGCCGTGCGCCGCGCCCGGGACAAGGGAGAAGACACCGCCCGGGCGATGGGGACTTCCTTGAGCCGCGCGCCCAGGGCCGTGGCCTGGCCTTCGCCCACTTCCGAAAGGGGGATGTCCATCTGACCTTGGTAGCGGCCTTCGGCGTTCCAGGGGGTCTCGCCATGACGACAGAGGAGAACGCGCATCACACCACCTCCAGGGCGAGGATGCCCGGAATGCCCCGCAGCGCGGCGGCCTGCTTGCCGGGCACTTCCCGGTCCACGGTGATGGCCCCGAGGGCCTGGCCATCCCCCTTCGCGCCGAGGGCGAAGTTCACGATGTTGATGCCCCCCGCGCCCAGGTGGGAGCCCACGAGGCCGATGACGCCGGGGCGGTCTTCGTTGCGCATGAGCAGCAGGTGGGCCCGCGGGTCGAAGTCCAGTTCCACGCCATCCAGGCGGACGACCCTCGGGCCGCGGTGAAGGGTGGCTTCGATCTCTCGGGTCTGACCGTTTCCTTCCACCCGGACCCGGAGGAGGCGGTCGAAGCCGTCCCCATCGCCACCGAGGGTTTCGCTCACTTCGAGGCCCCGTGTCGCCGCTTCCTGGAGCGCGTTCACGGGCGTGACACGGCCCGAGGCGGGACCGAGGTGCGCGGCCACGAGCAGACGCGTGAGGGGTCGCGGATCCAACTTCTCCACCCGGCCCGCGTAGGTGAGGTGCAGCTTGTCCGCCGCCGGAATGAGCCGCGCACAAAGCCGGCCCAGCGCCGCCATGAGCGGCATCCACGGTCCCATCTCCTGCGCCGCTTCCGGCGAAAGGGGCGGCAGGTTCACGCAGCCCGCGATGGCGCCGGTCTGGGTGAAGTCCAGAATCTGCCGCGCGAGGATCGCGCTCACGGCGCGCTGGGCCTCCTTGGTGGAGGCGCCGAGGTGAGGCGTGAGCACGAGGCGCGGGTGTTTCCGCAGCGCCGAATCCGCGGGCAGGGGCTCCGTGACGAAGGTGTCGAGGCCCGCCCCCGCGAGGTGGCCTTCGTCCAGCAGCTTGAGCAGCGCCTTTTCGTCTATCAGCCCGCCCCGCGCGGCGTTGAGGACGATGGATCCCTTCCGCAACTTCCTCAGCGCGGCCTCGTCCAGCAGGTTCGTCGTCTCCTTGGTGCGCGGGATGTGGAGCGTGACGATGTCCGCCCAGGCGAGGAGGCCATCCAGGTCCAGCATGGGCACGGTCATGCGCGCGGCGGCGGCGGGGGGGAGGAAGGGGTCGAAGGCGGCCACCTCCATGCCAAGGCCTCGAGCCTTGCGGGCCACCGTCGCGCCGATGCGGCCAAGGCCGATGATGCCGAGCTTCTTGCCCTCCAATTCGAAGCCCGTGAGGCCGCCCTTGGGCCATTCGCCAGCCTTCATGCCCGCATCCGCAGAGGGGATGTGGCGGGCGATGGCAAAGAGCAGCGCCAGGGCCTGTTCGGCGGCGGCGAGGGTGTTGCCATCCGGCGCATTCATCACGGCGATGCCCCGCGCCGTGGCTGCCTCCACATCAATGGTGTCCACGCCCGCGCCCGCGCGGCCGATGACCTTGAGCTTGTCCGCGCCCTTCAGCGCTTCGGCATCCACCTTGGTGGCGCTGCGGACGAGGAGGATCTCCACGCCCTTGAGGGCCGCGGCCAGCGCGGCGGAATCTTTGATCGGTTCAGATGATTCGACGGTCCATCCCGCCGCACGGAAGGCCGCGAGGCCCTCCTCGTGAATGCCATCGCACGCGAGCACACGCATAAAAGCTCCTTGGTCCGCAGATTTCGCCGATGACGCCGATTCTTGAATCTGCGGAATCTGCGGGTAGTTATTAGTTGGATTGGGAAGAAAGGAGACAAGTCGCTTTCTCGCCCATGGACCCGGAAACCCGGAAAACGAGATCCAACGAAGAGAGGCGCAAAGGCCAGCCATCGAAGGTTGGATTTCCGTCGGAGCGGAGGCTGTTCAATGGGATGGAACAGGTGGAGGGTACGCCCATCCACCAAGCGAGCCCATTTGGAATTCTGAGATGGAGCACTTGCTCGTCCACGCAGATTTGGGCCCAGAATTTCAAATACGCCCAAGGACGCAGAAAAATGCCGCCCCAGCGCCAATTAGGCGTTCCAGGATGTTTGATAGAGCCTGGATAGCGTTGTGTCATGGCCTTCCAGCCAGCGCGAAGGAATAGCCACCCGTTCAGCCGTCCGATCCCGAGCACTGTTAGGAGGGCGAGCATGAAGCAGGAAATCTGAATGAACATCGGCATCCTCCATCGTCCGCAGATTTCGCCGATGACGCCGATTTGAAATCTGCGGAATCTGCGTAATCTGCGGATAAAAAATTCAGTTGAGGGTTTGACCGAGGACGGCCTGGGCGGCGGGGCCACCAGATCGCGCGATCTTCACGCCATGAATCGAGAAGGCCATTTCCAGCGCCTGGATGACCTGGAGCGTGTCGAGGCCATCGGTGTAGCCGAGGTGGGCGACGCGGATCATGTGATCTTCCATCTCGCCCTGGCCGTTGGCGAGGCTGAGGCCCGCCTTGTCCCGCAGGGATTTCAGGATCCGACTGGAGCCTTCGACGCTCACGGAGGTGAGCGCGTCGCCGGGGGCCTTGGCGAACAAGGGCAGGCCCCATTCGGCGAGGCAGGCTCGAAAGGCTTTCGCCTGAAGGGCGGCGTTGGCGATCAGGCTCTCCACACCGCCTTGGGTGGCGAGCCAGCGGCAGGCGGCGTCCAGCGCGGCGATGAGGCCAATGGCGGGGGTCCAGGCGGTGCCATCCCCTTCGTGGGCCTTTAGTTCATTCCGCAGATCGAAGTAGAAGCGGGGCAGGTGGGGCGCGTCCAGTTGCGCGAGGTAGCGCTGGGAGAGCCCGAGGAAGGCGAGGCCGGGCTGGATCGCGAGGGCCTTTTGGGACCCGCACACGAGCGCGTCGAACCCGTCCGAGAGCCTGATGTCGTGCACGCCGACGCCGGTGATGGCATCCACGAGCACGAGGGCTTCCGGCTGATGGGCTTTCAGGATCGCCGCCATCGCCTTCGCGGGATGGCGCACGCCGGTGGAGCTTTCATGCTCCTGGATGCAGAAGGCGGCGAGCTTCGGCGCGACTTTGACGGCTTGCTCGAAGGCCGCGAGGTCGAAGGTCTCGCCGTAGGGCGCCTTCACCTCGATCACGGCGAGGCCGTAGCCTTGGGCGATCTTGATCCAGCGTTCGCCGAACTTGCCGGCGGAAGCGACGAGCACGGTGTCCCCCGGGGCGCAGGCGTTGGCCAACGCGGCTTCGAGGCCGCCGGTGCCGCTGCACGAGAGAATCGCGACCTCTTCGCCTTCCTCAAGGCGGTAGAAGCGACGGAGTCCTTCCCGCGCGCTTCGGAACAGGGCGCGGAATTCCGGCGTGCGGTGATGCACGGTCGCGAGGGATTGGGCGGCGAGACCCTCC
>JAFDVN010000192.1 GCA_018269025.1 Acidobacteriota bacterium
CCGATGCGGTTGTCGAAGTAGGTCGTGCCTTGCGACGGCGAGCCATCTGGGCTCTTCGCGGCGAGCCAATGGGTTTCGGACTTGCCGGAATCGGGATCGGTGATCGTCACCTGGATAGCCGGATCAGCGTGATCCGGGTCCACCTTGCCCTTCGACTCGGGGTTGGCGATGTACTCGGGGTGCCAGACCGCGTGGGGCAACATCTCCAGCATGGTGGCGCTCAGGCCCTTCTCGATGGAGAAGAGCTTGCCGGGCGCCCAGTCTTCCGTGCGGATCACCTTTCCGCCTTCGACGAGGCGGACCTTCTGATCGTTGAGGCTGTAGACCACGAAGCGATTCTGGGTCTCCTCTCCGGCGCGCACATAGCGCAGCGTCATGCCCATGCCGGGAGGCAGGGTCGCGGCGTTCGCCTGATCGGAGAAGGCGGGCGTCCGGGCGCATAGGAAGAGCGGAGCGGTCGCGCCATCGCTGAAGCGGTGAAGCTGCATCTCGAGCCAGGGGCCGCGGAGCTGGGGCGGAACGCGAGCCAGGTCCACCGGACCCTCCGGCCCCTGCTTGAAGGGGAAGTCGGGATGCTTCTTGACGACCTTCAGTTCGAAGGCCGGGAAGGACCACACGCTGCCCACCTTCGCATCGTGCTCCAGATCCTTGCCCATGAAGGTGAGGTCCAGCTTCTCGGAGGAAGGCCCATGGGGCTTGAGAGTCGCGGCGAGCGCCGGATCGAAAGATGGCTTGAGGAGGATCGAGAACCGCCCCCCGGGTTCGTTGAAGCGATAGGCCCGCGCGCTATCCGCGAGCAGATAACCCACCACGGGGTCCGGCCCTCCCAGCCCCAGCATGAGCTTCATCACCGGGTTGGACTCGGCCTTGGGATCTTCCTGGAAACCGCCGTTGTCCACGGCGTCGGGGATGACCTTGTCCACCTTCATTCGGAGCCAAGTGAGGGGCAGGCGCGTGTCCAGGCCCTCCTTCACCTCGTAGGATTTCGGATTGCGCTCGAAGCCGCCCTTCCCGTCCGGCTCCACGAAGGCGTAGAGCTTGTACTCCGTGTCGTAGTGCTGGATCTCGAACTTCTCGAGCTTCACGCGGAAATCGGGAAGGCCATAAGCGTCCTTCCAGTCATTGGGATCGGGGCCCTTCACCCGCCAGAACACGCCCGTGGGTTCGCCCTGCTTGATTTCGTTGAAGGCGCGGACGAAGCCGTACTTGCCAATGAGGCCGCCCGCCAGGATCAGCGCGGGCGCGATGTGGACCAGCAGGAAGCCAAACTTGGGCAGTGGGTAAGGACGGCGCTTCCAAGCCACCAGCAAGGTGCAGAGGCTGATGATGAGCATCAGCGCGTAGAACCAGAGGCTGTGGTAGACATCGTCCACATGGGCGTGGCGTACGAGGAAGAGCGGCAGGCCGCCCCACCACTTCCCTCCGTAAAGGCTCGTGTACTCCGACCACTTGAGTTGCTGGAGCACCAGCGTGCCGAGCAGCACGGAAAGCGCGATGGTCACCATTTGGGTGATGGCGAAGGGCACGCTCGTGAAGAATTCATAGGCCCGTCGGCGCGCGATCAGGAAGATGCCGCCGAGGAAGACCAGGGACACGGACATGAAAATCGTCACCTGGTGCTGGACACTCGCGCCCCGGCGTTCCAGGAGGGTCTGCGCCGCCATCCACGCGAGGCACCAGGCCAGCAGCGCCAAGGCCTGAAGGACGAAGTTGCGTTCCAGGGGCTCGGAAAGCAGGCCGGCGCGGCGAGGCGTTGCGGGGACTGGAGCGTCGGTCATCTCAACTCTTAAAGAGCGCGGACACGCGGACTTCCAGTGTCCCGCGCCTCGGAAGGCGAGGCAACGAAGGAATCCGGGTTTCTGCCGTTAGGCCTGGCCCTAGACCAGGGCCAGCAGCCCCAGGAGGTAGAAGCTGAGTTCCACGCCCACCTGGAATCTTGAGCGGCCCGTGGTGAACCGGTCATGGAAAAGCCAGAGATAGATCAGCGGATAGGCCGCGCAGACCACGAGGATGAGCGCCGTCAGCATGGGATGGACGGCATGGCGGCTGTGGAAGGTCAGCCAGAGCGTCCCGGCGAGCAGCAGGCCCAGCATCGCCGCCAGCACGCCCTTCGCGGCGCGCTTGCCGAGGAGGATGGGCAGGGTCTCCTTGCCGACGATCTGATCGTTCTGCATATCGCGGATGTCATTCACCACCGTCCGGGCGAAGGCGAGCACACCCACGAGGAACAGCGCGGCGAAGACCTTGAGATCCCAGGTCCGGCCCGTAAACCAGACGGGCATGGCCACCGCCACCACGGAGAGCGCCACGGCCACCACCGCGTCCTTGGAACCGGGAATGCTCCGCAGGCTGTGACCCCGCACGGGAAGTTTGTAGAGGGCCCCCAGCACCGTCGCGCCAAAGAGCACGCCCAAGGGCATCAGCCCAAAGGTTGCGGCGAGGCCCAGCGCCAGGGCCAGGGTCGCGGCGGCGGCGGTGAGCAGCACGATCTTGTTGCGTTCCAGGAAGCGCGCCCGGCCAGGGCCCTTGGCCCCGAGTCCGTGCGGGTCCAGAAAGGGCGAGAGCAGGAACATGCCCAGCACATAGGAACCGGTGATGAGCGGGAAGCGCCAGGAGAGCCCCAGGCCCAGCCAGGCGTGAACGCCCAGGGTCATCACCGCGGAACCCACCGCCAGCAGCGTCGGCGCGCCGAATCCCGCCCGGAGGAAGCTGGTGAAGCGGCTGGCGCCTCCACCCAACTGCTCCAGGGTGTCCACCACCTCGTCCACCAGCCAAGTGGGCGTGGAGGCGCCCGCGAGCACGCCCACGGTCTCCGTGCCCTTGAAGGCCTTCAAGTCCAATTCGGAGGCCGTTTCCACATACTGCACGGGCTTGCCGTAGTGGTGGGCCAGCTCGGCGAGGTGCTTCGTGTTGGAGGAAGCCTTGCCGCCCACGACCACGACATAGTCCACGGCCTGGGCCAGAGACTTCGCTTCGTCCTGGCGGGTCCAGGTGTCTTCGCAAATCGTGTTCTCGACGATCACATCCTTCGCACGGTCGCGCAGGTAGCCGCTGATCTCGTGGAAGTCCTTCACCGTGAAGGTGGTCTGGGACACGATGAGGATCTTCTTCAACTGCTCGTCGCTGAGGGCCTTCGCTTCGTCCATGTTGGCGACGATGAGGGAGCCGTGCTCGGCGAAACTCCGGTGGGCGATGCTCTCCGCGTGGCCGTGGGAGCCAAGAATGATCGTGAAGTAGCCCTTCGGGCTCCACTTCTTGATCTTGTTGTGGACCTTCGCCACTTCCGGGCAGGTGGCGTTGACGATGTTCAGCTCGCCCTTCTTGGCGCGCTCCTTCAGGCCCCGCAGGTCCTGGATGGGGATGCCGTGGGCGCGGATCACCACTGTGCCGTTCTCGACCTTCTCCGGTGCCTGGGCCACGGCCACGCCGCGCTTACCGATGAGCTCCAGCGCCTGGGGGTTGTGGATCAAGGGCCCCAGGGTCTGCACCGGGCCCGCGCTCTGCTGGGTGGAAGCCTCCAGCACCGCGTCCATGGCGCGACGCACGCCCCAGCAGAAACCGGCCGTCTTGGCGACGATGACCTTCATGCCTACTCCCCAGACCGAACCCGGTCCCGACCTTCAAGAATAACGCCCCGCGGAAGCATCAGCCCCATCCTCAATGAATCCGGATCTCTCGGCCTTCCTCGTGGATCTCGCCCGCGTCCCGCATGTGGCGGAGTAGCCGGGACAGGGTCTCCGGCGCCATGCCGAGTTGGGCGGCGAGGACTTTCTTGGGCACCCGCAGGCGGACGATGCCATCCCGGCTTTCCTTGGCCTGGTCACCCAGCCAGCGCCGGAGGCGACCGGTGCCGTCCTCTTGACTCAACTGCTGGACCTGGAAGGTGAGCCGGTGATGCCAGGAGGCGAGGCTTTCCAGGGCCCCCAGGCACAGGTCAGGATCCTCCCGCAGCATGCGGAGCAGGGGCGCCTTGGGAAAATGGGCCAGGAGCGAGGCTTCCAATGCAATGGCGGTGGCAGGATAGGGGCCATCCGCGAAGACGGCGGCTTCCGCGAAACTCTGCCCCGCCCGGACCACGCTGAGCACGGTGTCCCGGCCTTCGGCCCCGGCGCGGCTGAGTTGCACCGCGCCCTCCAGCACGACGAAAAAGCCGGTGCAGTCATCCCCTTCCCGGAAGAGCGGTTCCCCGGCCTCGGCGTGGCGGAGCCGAAGCAGCGAACCCACCGCGCCCACCTGTTCGGGCTTCATGCGGTGGAAGAGGGCGGATTTGGACCAGAGACCCTGGTGCGGAGCGGCCATGGAGCTAGTCTAGGGCCCCCCGAGGCACCGGACGATTGATCGAAGTCAAGTCCCTGCCCCGTATTGAGTTCCATCAAGGACTAGGGCGGTCCCGCGGCCCAACCTGGGGTCCAGGAGGCAGTCCATGACCGCGAACATTCTGGAACGGACCGTAGGTGAACTGGTGGCGGAGCGCCCGGGCCGCGCCAAGGTTTTCGAGAAGCTGGGCATTGACTACTGCTGCAAGGGCAATGTGGCCCTGGCCACCGCCTGTGAAGCCAAGGGCGCCAACCCGGCCGAAATCGCGGCGCTGATGGAAGCCGCCGCGCCGAGCCCCGGCCTGGGGCCGGACGCCCCCTGGCGGAAGAGTGTGGATTCCCTCGTGGACCACATCGTCTCCACCCACCACGCCTACCTGCGGGAATCCCTGCCCCGCCTGGAGTGGATCACGGACAAGGTGGCCAAGGTCCACGGAGACAAGGACGCGCGCCTGCCGGAGCTCGCCAAGGCCTTCAAGGCCTTCGCCAAGGAGACGGAAGAGCACCTGAACAAGGAGGAGATGATCCTCTTCCCCTTCTGCAAGGTGCTGGAGAACGGCCAGAGGCCGCCCTTCCCGCCCACCGTCACCCTGCCCATCCGCACCATGATGGCGGAGCACGAGGACCACGGCGCGGCGCTGGAGACCTTCAACCGGCTCACAGATGGCTATGTCGTCCCTGAAGGCGCCTGCAACACCTGGCGGGCCATGCTGGACGGGCTCCAGGAACTGGAGGCGGACCTCCACACCCACATCCACCTGGAGAACACGGTCCTCTTCCCCTGGGCTGAGAAGCTGGAGGCGGCTCTGGGCGTGGATCCCGCGGCCTTCGCCCATATGAGCTGCAAGCATTAGAACGATTGGGGCTGGAATTCAGGAATCCCGCCCCGAGACCGATAAATGGAATGATCCCGGGCAGGATGCCTTGTGTCCGCCCGGGATTTCCCCTTTACTGGAATGCATCGGACCCTCCGAAGGTATTTGCCCGAAGGTATTTGCCATGGCCCAGAACGCCCTGCTCCCGGTGACGCTTACATGCAGCACGGACTTGCGCTTCATTGACCTCATCCAGGTCGTGGGCGCGGAGTTCCTGAAGCATCTCAACTTCAACCAGGAAGACGGCGAGCAGCTCTGGCTTGCGATCCAGGAAGGGATCGCCAACGCCATGCGCCACGGCAACAAGCTCAGCAAGGACAAGACTGTCCGCGTGAGCTTCACACCCTTGTCCGACCGCTTCGAGATCCGCATCGAGGATCAGGGCAAGGGCGTCGCCCTGGAGGACATTCCCGACCCGAACCTGCCAGAGAACCTCCTCAAGCCCGGGGGCCGGGGCGTCTTCTTCATGAAGCAGGTCATGGACGAAGTCCGCATGGAGCGGAATCCCGAAGGCGCGGCCCTCGTGCTCGTGAAGGCGCGAGGGCGGCGCGAAGCAAGCTAGGAAGTCGGTCCTTCCCCGAACACCCCAAACTCCGCCGGGAAGCGAGCCCAGAAGAGGTGGGCACCATCCTGCTCCACGATGCCAAGGAGCCTTGCCGCCTCCGCGTCGTCCACCAGGAACTCGACGACCACGGTGAGATCGCCCTGGAGTTCGAAGAATTTCTGCTCGTGGAGCACGCCCCTGCGGCCATAGCCCGCGAGGGCGCGGAAGGCGGAGCCCCCGGGAATGCCCGCGGCCTTGGCCTGTTCGAGCAGCCACTCGTAGAGGAGCGCGCCCTTGTGCCGGGCCTTTTCGGGCATGTAAAACCTGAGCGAGAACCCGCGCGTCATCATCCGTCTCTCCTGCATGTCACCTCCAGATCAGGCGGACGATCCCGATGCCCGCGAGCGTCATCAGCAGCGAACCCACCAGATGCAGGCCCGTGTGCAAGGCGGCCACGCCGAATTCCCGGTTCAGCCAGAGCGTCACGGACTCCGCCGAAAAGGTGGAAAAGGTCGTGAGTCCGCCCAGGAAGCCCGTCGTGAAGGCGAGCCTCCCCGCGGGCGGTAGGGCCTCGAAGGCCGGCAGGCCGCCGATGGCGAGTCCCATGAGCAGGCCGCCGACGAGATTCGCCGCCAGGGTTCCCATCGGGATTGAAGGAATCGCCGCGTTGAAGGCGAGGCCCAGCCCCCAGCGCAGCACCGCGCCGCCGAAGGCGCCGAAGCCCACCGCGAAGAACGAGATCCAGCTCATGCCTGCTCCTGGGCGCGAAAGCGCGTCATCCAGGCATCATCAGCCACTTCGGCGGTTAGAAGGAGGAATGCCATCTCCTTGTTTCAGGATCAGGCCCTGGGGGCCTCGCCGTCAATTCCCCACATAGTTGAACCAGAAATGGACGCCCAACGAATCGCCCGTCTGGGTGGGGAGCGGCGGCAGGGGCGCGGAGCGACGCACGGCCATGAGGGCGCTCTCATCCAGGGCGCCGTTGCCGCTGGGCACCTCGATGCGCGCACCGTCAATGCCGCCATCCCGGGTGATGCGGAAGTAGATTTGGACCCGGCCCTGGCCGCCCAGCCGCTGCCAGTTCCCGACAATGCGGGTCTGAACCTGCTGCAAGTACCAGGCATAGGGAAAGCTGCCATCAATGGCCGCCACGAGCCCCACGCCGCCCTCCACGCCTTGGGTGGCGCTGAGGCCCGGAATGGAACTGCCCTGCCCCAGGCCGGAGGCGTTCCCAGCGCCCGCCGTGCCCGGCGTGGAGACGGGATTGGGCTTCTGACTCTTGGAGGCCTTCACCTGCTTGCCCGTGGAGGTCTCATCGGGGTTCTCCCCGCTGCGGACGCTCTTGGCGGATTTGGCGAAGGGGTTGTCCTCCTGCTCGCTGGGTTTAGGGACGGGCTGCTGGGCGGCCACATCATCCACACGGCGTACGCGCTCGGTCTCCTGCCCTTCCGTGCGCGCCTCCGCGCCGCCGCTCTGGTTGGCGATGGCGGGCGGGAGGTTCACCCAAGTCACCTGCACCGCGTCGGCGTCGGATTTAGCCGAAGGCTTGAAGAACAGCGCCGCGAGGACGATCACATGGGCGCCCGCCGCGAGAGCCAAGGCCTTGCCAAGCGGAAACTCGCCCACATGGGCGCGATCCCGAAGCAGGGCGTGCAGGTCCTGCTGGCTCACGGATTCGCCTTTTCGTTCAGGCCCTGGGTGACGAAGCCCACCTGGGTGAATCCCGCGCCCCGGATGGAATCCACCACCTCGATGACGCGGCCGTAGGGAATGCCCTTGTCCGCGCGGACCAGGACCGGTCGCTTCTTCGTTCCGTTCGAGGCCTTGTTGCGAAGCTCGTTTTCAAGCCGTGACAAGGGCACGAAGGCGTCTTCCAATTGGACCCGGCCATCCTTCGTGAGTGTGACGGTGAGCGCCTCGTTCTGGAGGCTGCGTCCCGTGCGGCTGTTGGGCAGGGCCACATCCACGCCGCTCGTGAGCATCGGCGCCGTCACCATGAAGATGATGAGCAGCACGAGCATCACATCAATCATGGGCGTCATGTTGATGTCCGCCATCTCGCCGCGCCTGCTTCCCGGTGTGAAGGCCATGGCCGCTCCTTGGAACTACATACTACGCGGAGTGAAGCGGAGGTGCGGAGGGCAGCGGAGGATGGCCGCCAATCTCCGCTGCCCTCCGCCCCTCCGCTGCCCTCCGCGTGGTGTTCTTACTTTGAAACAGCCACAAAGAAGAGCCGCTTGAAGGGAAAGAGCACCTTGCCGTCCGGTTGCGCTGGGTAGAGGTCAAGAAGACCATCCCGATACCGGGTCAGGAGCGAGGCCGCTTCGTCGCCGTCAATCCCTTGTAGGTAGGGCAGCAGCACCGTGCCCTTGGCCCATTCGAGGATGTCGTCCACCCCGCCCATGACCTGCTGGTATTCCGTCTCCCAGATATCCACGGTCGCCGCGTGGGGCGCGAGGATGCGGTAGTACGCCTCCGGTGCCAGCGGCGGACGCCAATCGCTGCGGGAAGGCGATCCCGCGAGATCCCGGATGAGCCGGTAGGCGGGCGTGTCGTAGTTCGTCGGCATCTGCACCGCCAGCACGCCCCCAGGAAGGAGGCAGCCCATGAGCCGTGGCAGCAGAGCCTCGTGATCTGGCAACCAATGGAGCACCGCGTTGGCGAAGAGCAGATCCGCCGGTGCCGTCGGTGCCCACGAGCCCACATCCGCCTGGACCCAGCTCAATCTCGGCATCGCGGCTCGCGCCGTGGCCAGCATCTCCGGCGAGCTGTCCACGCCGGTGACCCCCGCCTCCGGCCACCGCGCCGCCAGCAGCGCTGTGCTATTGCCCGGCCCGCAGCCGAGATCCACGACCGCCGACGGCGCGTCGAGCATCACTCGCGTCAGCAGATCCGACGCCGCCCGCGTGCGGGAGGTCGCGAACTTGAGGTATTGGGCGGGATTCCAGGTGAGGGTCATGGATCCATCCCATGTGGCATGTGCAGGAAAAGCTATTACGCGGAGAAAAGCAGAGTCGCAGAGGGCAGCGGAGGATGACGGTCAATCTCAGCTGCCCTCCGCCCCTCCGCTGCCCTCCGCGTAGTTCGTTTTCACACCGCCACCGGCTCGACGCGGTAGCGACCCTTCTCATCGCGGCTCACGGTGCCCGCAGGAATATCCGGATCGTGTTCGAAGATGAGTACCGTGTCCGTGCCGTTCACTTCGGCGAGGAGCTTCTGGCGGCTTTCGACGCAGGTGACCACATCCAGGTCATAGCCCATGACCCACGCGGGTTGGATGTGGCGGGCGGTGGGGATGAGGTCGGCGAGGTAGATGAGCTTGCGTCCGCCGCCCTCGATCGTGACTGTCTGGAGACCCTCGATGTGGCCGGGGGCGAGATGCACCGAAATGCCCGGCAGGATCTCGGTCTCACCCTCAACCGTGTCCAGCAGCCCCGCGGCCTCCAACGGCTCCCAGTTCTTGGCGAGGTAGCTGGCCTTCACACGGAGGTTGGGATGCCGCGCGTCGTCGAGGTCTTGCTTCTGGACGATGTGCCGCGCGTTGGGAAAGCTCGGGACGATCCTGCCTTCGCCGTCAAAGCGCGTGCTGCCGCCCGCGTGGTCGAAGTGCAGATGGGTGAGGATGCAGAGGGTGATGTCCTCTGGTTTCACGCCCTGCTTTGCCAGTTCCCGGTCCAGCACGCCGCGGCCCTCGAACTTGAAGCGGGTCATGAAGTCGTCCGGCTCCTTGTCGCCGTTGCCGTTGTCCACGAGGATCGTGTGCTTCTTGCCGTCCACTTCGCCCCGGATGAGCAGGCAGTTCGTGGCCATGAGAATCATGTTGTCCTCGTCGCAGGGGTAGACCTTGGACCAGACCACCTTCGGAACCGTGCCGAACATGGCCCCGCCATCCAAGCGGAAGGTCCCGCCGCTGACGATCTGCACATTCCATGGGCCAAGCTGCATGAAGGACCTCAAAGCCCTATTTTAATCCGCAGATTACGCAGATGACGCAGATTCAAGTACCAATCCCAATCGGCGTAATCGGCGAAATCTGCGGATAATAGTCAGTCTCTTTTCTCCCCAAGCCGCTGGATGACGGACATGAACTCCATGGGCAGCGGGAAGAGGATGGTGCTGTTCTTCTCCACGGCGATTTCGGTGAGGGTCTGGAGGTAGCGCATCTGGATCGCCACGGGGTTCTGGCTGATCTTGTTGGAGGCTTCCAGGAGCTGCTGGCTGGCGAGCAGCTCGCCTTCGGCGGCGATGATCTTCGCGCGCTTTTCGCGCTCGGCTTCCGCTTGGCGACCCATGGCCCGCTGCACCTGCTCAGGCAGGTCCACATTCTTCACTTCGACCGCGCTGACCTCGATGCCCCAGGGCTCGGTGGCGGCGTCAATGAGCTCCCGCAGACGCTGGCCCAGCTTCTCCCGCTCCGTGAGCAGCTCGTCCAGGCTCGCCTCGCCGAGCACCGAGCGCAGCGTCGTCTGGGCGATCTGGCTGGTGGCGAAGTAGTAGTTTTCCACCTTGAGCACGGCGCTCGCCGGGTCCACCGCGCGGAAATAGACGACGGCGCTCACCTTCAGGGTCACATTGTCCCGGGTGATGATGTCCTGGCTTGGCACATCCAGCACCACGGTGCGAAGGGAGATCACGAAGGCTTTCTGGAAGATGCGCCAGACGAAGATGAGACCCGGCCCCTTGGGCTGCGGGTTCACCTTGCCCAGCGTGAACACCACGGCCCGCTCGTATTCATTGATCACCCGAAAGGAGGCGAGCACATAGAGGAGAACGGCGATGAGCAGCGGCCCGAAGCAGCCCAAGCTGGCGAGGATGGCGTTCATGGCGACCTCAGAGAAGAAGGTTCATCCGCAGATTACGCCGATTACGCCGATTCAGAAGCAAGCCCAGTCATTTAATATGCGTCATCGGCGTAATCTGCGGATCACCCTGTTTTTATCCCCGCACAAAGGGATTGCCCGCCTTCTCTTCGCCGATGGTCGTGACGGGGCCGTGGCCGGGGATGACGAGGGTGCCGCTTGCGAGGCCGTAGAGTTGACCCTGGATGCTCGCTTCAAGTTGGTCGTAATCACCGCCCCAGAGGTCCGTGCGGCCCACGCCCCGGCGGAAGAGGGTGTCCCCCGCGAGCAGCACTTGGCCTTTTTCAAACTCGCCATGGAAGCAGCAAGAGCCCGGTGTGTGGCCGGGGGTGTGGAGCGTCCCGAGATCGCCAAAGCGGTCTCCGGGGTTCAGCGCAGTCATGTCCGGCGCGGGAATCCTCGGCATCCCGAAGGCACCGGTCTGCTCATCCAGGTTCTCGATGAGGAAATCGTCCCCTTCGTGGAGGTGGGCGGGGCATTGCCA
>JAFDVN010000193.1 GCA_018269025.1 Acidobacteriota bacterium
GAGTGGTCGGGGTAGCAGGCGATGCCGAGGCTCAGCGAGATGGGCACCCACTCGCCCTCGATGAGCACGGGCGCGTCGGAGATGAGTTCCAATAGGCGCTGGCCGAATTTTAGCGCGCCGCCGGGGAGGGTGCGGGGCATGAGGATGCAGAACTCGTCGCCGCCGTAGCGGTAGAGGCGGTCATGGGCGCGGCAGATGCGCTGGGCGTGGCTCGCGACGGTCTGGAGCACGAGGCTGCCAGCCATGTGGCCGTGGACGGTGTTCAGGGCCTTCAGGTTGTCCACATCGAAGAAGATGACGCAGAGCGATTCTCCGGCCACGGCGGCCTGGCGCACGAGGCGGGGCAGGTCCACTTCGAGGCAGCGCCGGTTCTGGGCCACGGTGAGGTCGTCCTTGAAGCTCAGGAGTCGGCTCTCTTCCAACTGCCAGGCGTTGAGCATCAGCGGCTCCGCGGCGCGGGTCCAGGCGAGGAAGTGATCGGGTGAGGTGCGGGGCAGGCGCAGGCGGAGCAGGCCCATCTGCTCCCGCGCGCCCAGCAGCCAGCCCTCGCCCTTGCTGGCGAGGTCCAACGCGTCCCGGCGGGGCAGGGGCGCTTCCGGGAAGGTGCCATCGCCCGCGCGCTGAAAGAAGGTGTCCTCGCGGCGGATCCAGATGGCGCCGCCTTGGGCCTGAGAGAGCTCGATGGACCGCGCGAGCATGAGCCGCAGCAACTCATCCAGGCTCGCTTCCTGGAGCATGCGCCGCAGCCAGCCTTCTTCGCCAAGATCGCGCTGGCGCAGGCGCTCCAGCGCCGCGCGGACGGAGGCGAGATCCGCCGATCGCCGAAGCACCCAGCCGGGGCGCAGCGCGAGCACCGCGCTTGCTTCTTCGGGCGTGGCGTCCTCCACCCACCATACGATTTCCCGGGCGAGCTCCGGCAGCAGGGCGGGATCGGGACGCGCGGCGACCACGAGCGCAGGGCCGTCTCCCGGCTGGTCCACGGGGTCGTAGCCCCATTCCTTCAGCGCCATGCGCAGCGGACCGGCAACGCCGGCCTCGTCGAACCAGTGGATCTGACGCAGCACCGTTAGAGCTTAGCCGAGGGCGGCGTCCAGGCGCGCGCCCAACCGGTCCAGGTGGGCGGCGAGGGGATCCAGGTTCGCCCGCTGGTCCTTCTGGCTTCGCTCGGCCCGGACCCAGCGCTTGAGCAGCACGAGGGACTGGGGATCGCGGACGCCCAGGCGCTTGGCGGTCTGGAGCAGCTTCTGGGCGAGGCGGTTGCGCTCCGGCCCTTCCGCGGCCTTGAGCTGACCGCAGAGGTCGAGGGCGCCCCGGGCGATTTCCAGGTCGTGGCGGATGAGCGGCGCGCGGGCGTTGATGCGCAGGAGCAGCAGTTCCAGGAAGCGGAGCAGTTCCGCCACGAGGTCGGTGCCTTCCACCAGCGCCTGACGCACATCCGAAGGCGCGTCCAGGGTGCGGGCGAGGAGCTGGATGAGCCGGTCGGCCTCCTCCCGGTCCGCGGGGCGGATGAGTGGGAATTCCGGGCTGCGGCGGAAGGCGGAGGCCTGCTGTTGAGCCTGGGCGAGGCCCAACGCGAGGCGCGGCCAATCCTGAAGCTCCAGATGAAGCTGGAGCTGGTTCTGGAGCGGGGTGAGGCTTTCGTAGAGGCGATGCAGGCGCTGGCGCAGGCGGTCGCCTTCTTCGGCGAGGCTCACGGATTCGGGGTAGAGGCGCTGGCGTAGCTCCGGGCTGAACACGCCCACCAGATCCCCCACCAGGTTCCGCTGATGGGCGAGCAGGAGGGCGCGGAGGTTGTCGAGCCCCACCGCGAGCTGGTCGGTGTCCGGCGCGGCGAGGGCCTGCTGGAGCAGGGCGCGCACGGTGCTCTGGTCCTGCCGCTGCGCGAGGGCGGCCTGGCGGAAGAGCCCTCGGAGTTTCTGGGATTCAGGCCCGGGTCGGAGCCCGTGGAGGGCGTCCGCCGCGTAGGTGCGATCCGCCATGCGGCCCAGCTCGCCTTCCACCACGAGGAAGGGCGCCACCGCGGCGTAGCGGGTCTCCTCGGTGGCGTGGGCGAAGGGGCCGAGGCCTTCCAGTAGGCCCATCACGGCCAGATGGCCGCCCAGGGAGCGGGCCAGAAGACGGAAGGCGGCGGGGTCATCCTTCCGGATCTGCTGGAGCAGCTTGCGGACTTCTCTGGGAAGGACGCGCTGGAGATCCCGGGCCTCCACTCTGGGGAGTTGCCAGCCGAGGTGGTTCCAAAGCCACTGGAGGCTGCCGTGGATCTGGGCCACCGCCGGCCAGTGGATGCCCGCCTCCAGGCCCTTTTCCAGCGGGCGGCGGAGCGAAAGCCGCAGGTTGGAGACCACATGCTCCACCAGGAGCAGGGGCTCGACCTTACGGCGGGTTTCCAGAGGGGTGGCCGATTCCAGGAGGTCCGCCAGCTTCCGCAGCGCGTCTTCAGAGCGGCCTTCCGCGTTGCGCAGGTTGCGGTTCAGGGTCTTGAGCTGGGAGTGGAGGCGGGTGGCCAGGGTGGACCCGTCCTCGAGATCCTGGAGAGCCGCCGCCACTTCCCGGAAATCCTCGCCGTGATCGGTCAGGAAGGCGGCCCAATCCCGGCGCAGCGGCATCCCCTCCGCCGTTCCGGCCGAGAGGGCCATGGCCCGGAGCGAGGCCACGAGGGCGAGCGCCTGGCCCACCCAGGGCGCCGTGCCTGGTTCCTGGAGCAGTTCCCGGTGGCACTCCTTGGCCTGCCGCCCGAGCTGGGCGAGACCATGTTCGATGACGAGGCCCATGGCCGCCCGGGCATCCCCCAGGCGCCGGGGGCTGAACTGGGACAGGAAGGCGAGGAAGAGCCCCAGGTTCCGCCGCAGCTCCACCAGGGACCGGGTGCCGGGCGGTTCGGGAGGGCCCGCCGGGGTGTCCAGCAGGGGATCCAATTCGCCGGCTTGGAGAATCTCCTCCAGCAGCACCAGGTCTTCCTTGGACAGACCCTTCTCCTGGACCAGTTGCCGGGCCCGGTCGAGGCGGGGGGACGGGGTGGCCGAGGAGGACATGGGGACAGCTTACCTCCGCGGGGCGGGTGGGAAGATTGCGAGCTTGCGACTAAACTGGTGATACCATCCCGACACCCATCCGGAGGACGCCTTGGTCACCAAGCTGGGCGAATTGCTCGTCAAAGCCAAGTTGATCTCCCAAGAGCAACTTGAAGAAGCCATGGCCGCCCAGCGCCGCGATGGCGGCAAGCTGGGGGGGCTCGTCGTCCGCTTGGGGTTCTGCACGGACCAGGACATCGTCAGCTTCCTCGGCATGCAGTATGGGGTGCCGGCGGCGGATCTGGAGCAATGGCCGCCCATCGAGGGCTCGGTCATCGCCCTGATCCCCGCGGAACTGGCCAACCGGCACAAGGTGCTGCCGCTCCAGCGCACCGGCAATGTGCTCACCCTCGCCATGGCCGACCCGACGGACATCTTCGCCATGGACGATGTGCGCTTCCACACGGGCTACAACGTGGACCCCGTGGTGAGCAGCGAGCTGGGCCTCCTGCGGGCCATCGAAAAGTACTACGGCGGGTCCAGCCAGGTGGAACTGCACAGCAAGGCTGGCCGGGCCGCCGCCGCGCCCGCCCAGGAGGCCGCCGCCGCTGCCCAGCCCCAGGCCAGCGGCGTGCAGATGAACGAGATCAACATTGACCTCGGCGCGCTCCAGGACGAGTTGGAATCCCACGCGGATTTCGAGGAGATCGGTGACTACGAAGGCGAGAGCGTCAACCTCAACGAGCTGACGAAGGCGGGCGAGGACGCGCCCATCATCAAGCTCGCCAACATGGTGCTCATTGACGCCATCAAGCGCGGGGCCTCGGACATCCACATCGAGCCCTACGAGAAGGAATACCGGATCCGGTACCGCATTGACGGCCTGCTCCAGGAAGTGATGCGCCCCAAGCTCTCGCTGCGGGACGCGCTCACGAGCCGCATCAAGATCCTGAGCAAGCTCAACATCGCCGAGAAGCGACTGCCCCAGGATGGCCGCATCAAGCTCCGCGTGAGCCTCGGCGGCAAGCAGAAGGTCATTGACTACCGCGTCTCCATCCTGCCCTGCCTCTTCGGCGAGAAGATCGTCTGCCGACTCCTCGATTCCGAAAAGCTGATGCTGGACCTCACGAAGCTGGGCTTCGAGGAGGAGAGCCTCGTCCGCTGGGACCGGGCCATCTCCAAACCCTTCGGCATGGTGCTCGTGACGGGGCCCACGGGCTCGGGCAAGACCAACACCCTCTACTCCTCCATCGCCAAGCTCAACACGCCCGATGTCAACATCATGACGGCGGAGGATCCCGTCGAGTTCAACTTCGCTGGCATCAATCAGGTGCAGATGAAGGAGAACATCGGCCTGAACTTTGCTGCCGCGTTGAGGTCCTTCCTGCGCCAGGATCCCAACATCGTCCTCGTGGGCGAGATCCGCGACTTCGAAACCGCGGAAATCGCCATCAAGGCCTCCCTCACCGGCCACCTCGTGCTTTCGACGCTCCACACCAACGACGCGCCGTCCACCATCAACCGCCTGATGAACATGGGCGTGGAACCCTTCCTCGTGGCGACCTCGGTGAATGTGATCGCGGCTCAGCGCCTCATCCGCCGCGTCTGCGCCACCTGCAAGGAGCCCGATCCCCACCAGCCGCCGCCGGAGGCGCTTCTCAAGTTCGG
The DNA here is from genome assembly GCA_018269025.1 of Acidobacteriota bacterium. Taxonomy (GTDB): domain Bacteria; phylum Acidobacteriota; class Holophagae; order Holophagales; family Holophagaceae; genus JAFDVN01. The sequence goes on from JAFDVN010000193.1 coordinate 4,680, forward strand.
CTTCACCGAGGATGAGGTGAACAAGGGCGTGACCATCATGCATGGCCGGGGCTGCGAGACCTGCGGCAAGCGCGGCTACAAGGGCCGCGTGGCGGTCTACGAAGTGCTTGAAATGAGCGAGACGCTGAAGGACATGATCCTGACCGGCGCCTCGGCCCTGGAACTGCGCGAGCAGGGCGTGAAGGAAGGCATGATCACCATGCGCCGCTCCGGCTGCTACAAGATCATGAGCGGCATGACCAACCTGGAAGAAGTGGCGCGCGAAACCGTCGTTTAACGGCCGGACCGATTCAGGGAGCTCCCATGAGCGACAGCAACAACCAATATGTCGTCCCCCTCCAGCAGCTGCTGAAGACGATGGTGGAGTACGGCGGCACCGACCTCCACATCACCGTGGAGACCGTGCCCCAGATCCGC
>JAFDVN010000194.1 GCA_018269025.1 Acidobacteriota bacterium
ATGCCCGCGGCGTCCACCAGCCGGACGCCATCCAGCAGCACCAGCGTGTCCTGGGGCCGCGTTCCGCCCAGCATGGGATCGGCGATGCCGCCAGGCCCGCCGCTGCGCACCGCTTGTCCCGGCAGCTCGCGCTGGAGCAACTCCGCGAGGTCCCGCGCGCCGCTTAGACGGATTTCCTCCGCAGTAATGACCGTGACCGGATTCGGGGTCTTGGCGACCTCCACCGGCGAAGACTCGGCGGTGACGGTCACCGTCGCCGAGGCCGGGGCCTTGGGTTTCGGCACGCCCGCGTCGTCCGCCGCGGCGAGGAAAAGGCAGGCCGCGCCCGCGACCAGGGTTGAAAAGATACGGCTCGCGCCCATTCATGCCTCCGCATGAAAGCCGGAGAGGGGGACGGAGGCCGGAAAGGCGTTCCGCCCCGCTCCCTCGGCGGGTGGTGGATGGTGCCGGACCGGTCTCCGGGCTCACACGCGACCACCGCTTGCGCGGCTTCCGGGCCTTCCCAGGGCGGCGCCCCAGTGGTCCCGAATCCTGCGTCCCCATCCAACTCGAGGGCCAGGGTCTCCCGCTTGCGCGGGGTGCTTACCGTTGCGGGGCAGCGCCGGATTCTCACCGGCTTCCCGTACATCCAGCACGGATGTCCCGACCAGCCTCCCATGGAGGCCGGAGCAAAGGCAAGGCGAGAAGGCCTAGTAGCGGAAGATCACTTCCAGGGACGCGTTGGGGCCGAGGGCGGGCAGGCCGTAGGTGCGGTAGGAATCCGGCTTCTGATCCGTTTCGGCGGTGAGCCATTGATCCACGGTGGTTCGGGGCTGGAGCAGGTTTCGGCCCCTCGCGATGAGGGTCCAATGCTTGCCGAGCGTAAGGCTCGCCGTCGCGTCCATCACCTGGTAGCTGACGGTCTGGACGACGGGGACCGCGAACCCGCCCCCGCGCGTCGGCGGACCGGCGATCTGGTGGGTGGCCCCCACCGTGCGGTAGCTCACATCCACCCGCAGGCCACTCCAGCCCCCGAACACCTTCAGGCCGTGGCTCTGGAAAGGCCGACCCGTCACTGTCGCGGTGCCAAAGGGATCGGTCGGGCTGTTCAAGTCACGGGCCTCCTGGACGCGGGCGAAGCCTTCCGCGCCGTAGCCGCCCCGGGAATAGCCGATCGCGCCTTCGGTGCCTTGGATGCGCACATGGTCGGTGTTCTGGTAGGTGAAGCCGTCGTAGCCGATGGCATCCCGATAGGTGGCGCGGTTCGCCACGAGGCGGCCCGTCCAGTTGCCCTTGCCCCAGCCAAACCCCGCGAAACCGAAGCCGCTCTTCTCCACATCCAGATCCGGCGCGCCCGCGCGGGCGTTGAGAAGGAGCTGGGGCAGGCTTGGCGCGGTGTAGCCCTGGCCGCCGCCCGCATAGAAGCGGAAACCGAAGGGCAGGCCGAGGTTCATCGCGGCGCGGTAGGTGGAAGCGTGGTCCGTGCGGGCGATGGGTGCGAGCGCCACCGGCGTGAGATCCCGCCGATCCTGTTGAAGTCCGGCCTCGGCGGTGAAGCGCAGGATGGGCAGGGGTTGGAAGACGGCCTCGAAGCCAAGGCCGGTGTGCCGGGTCTTGCCTTCATCTGTTCCGACAAAGGCCACGGGCATCTGGCCGCGTTCCTCGAAGCCGCCCACATGGACGGTGAGGCCGAAGGTCGGAACCCCAACGACGAAGGCGAGTTCGGCCTGGGTGGAACGCCCCGTCGTGCGGACGACCTCGGTCGAGTTCAGCTGGGGGTCCCAGCGATCCACCCGTTGGCCGCCCAGGGTGAAGACGAGGGCCGTGGCGGGGCTCAGATCAAAGCGAAGGCCCGCCGTGCCCGATTCGCTGCGGAAGCTGCCTTCGCGCGTGGCGTCGTATTGGCGATTGGTGGCGAGGGTCAGCGCGTAGGGATCCGGCACGCCTTGGTAGGCGTTGCGGTAGGAGAAGGTGAGCAGCGCCGGGCCCATGCGCTGGCCGAAGGCGGCGAAGCTCGTGGCGCTGCGGTAGCCCTGGGGCGTGTCCGTGGACTGGTCCATCTTCCGGGCTTGGCTGCCCACATGGAGGAAGCCGCCGCCCCACCCGAAAGAGGGCAACACCCGCCCCTGGGACTGGCCCTCGCTTCCGCCCTGGGCGGCGACTTCGCCGAAGGAACCATGCCCACCTGAGCTCGCGGTGAAGAGGGCGATGACGCCGCCCTGGGCCCCGGGCCCGAGGCGCGTGGAGTCGGTGCCGTTCAGGATCTCGACCCGCACGATGCCCGTGAGCGGAATCGCCTCCAGATCCGGCGCGGTTTGATTCGGATCGGAGAGGCGCATGCCGTCCAGGAGGATGAGCGTGTCCTCGGGCCGCGCGCCGCCCTGGTAGGCCCGGGTGGGCATGCCGGGACCGCCGCCCTGCTGGAACTGCCCAGGCATCTCGTGGCCGAGGAAATCGCCGAGGTTGCGCGCACCACTTCGCTCCAGATCTTCCAGGATGAAGACCTGGATATGTCCTGGCACCTGATCCAACCGCACGGGCTTTTCTTCCACCGCGAAGGTGTAGTCCCGGGAAGTCGCAAGTTGAGGCGCGACCACGACCGGAGCAGGGGACACAGGAGCCTGGGCCCAACCTGGGCCCGCGGCGAGCGCGAGCAAGAGCATCGGGAGGGCGCGGCCCGACCTGGGATCGGCGATAGACATGGGAACACCTAGCTTGGGTTGGTTCTGACACCTTACGGCCCGCAGGCTTTGCCATCAAGCCTCGTCATGGAAAAAAGCGCCCCAATCGTCCTTGTGCCATGCTTGCGCGATGGCGAAGCGCGAACCGGTCCAACCCAGTCCGAAGCTCCAATCCCTGCTCCGGGAGTTCCAGCAAATCGCCACCATGGCGGGCTTCCTCAATCACGGCTTCGATCCGCCCCAGCTCCGCATGCAGTTCACGCTCTACGGCCGCGTGCGCGGCGCGACGGAACTTGAGACCGCCGCCATGAGCCCCAAGCTCCAAGCCTGGAGCGAACAACTCGGCGAGAAGATGCGCGAAGAAAGTTCCGCCGCCATCCTTCCGCCCCAGATCCTGCTCTCGCCACCCCAAGTCTTTCCAGCCGGTGGCTTCGTGATGACGAGCACCCTCACCTTCACGACGAAGGTGACGGACCAGGGCTACTACAAGGTGAAGACCGCCCTGCTCGCCGCCTACCAGGAAGCCGTGCGGCTCCGCGACGAAGGCTTTCGACCATGAGCGCCCAGGACGATCACGCGGAGCGCATGCAAACGCTCCAGGCGGAGATGCGCGCCAAGATGGCCGCGGCCCGGGACCGGAAGGGCCTGATCATCGTCCACACCGGGGATGGCAAGGGGAAGACGAGCGCCGCGCTGGGCATGCTGCTCCGTTCCTTGGGCCATGGTTTCAAATGCGCGGTGTTCCAGTTCATCAAGGGCGATCGCGCCACCGCCGAATCCCTGCTGGCCTCACCCCTGCTCCGCTGGGAGCGGGTGGGCGAAGGCTTCACCTGGGATACGCAAAATCGCGATCGCGACATCGCCAAGGCCCGCGAAGGCTGGGAGAAGGCAGTGCTGGCCATGGCGGACCCGGATCTGAAGTTCCTCCTGCTCGATGAATTGAACATCGTCCTGGCCTACGAGTACTTGCCCGTGGATGAAGTGATCGCGGCGTTGAAGGCCAAGCGCGCGGACCTCCATGTGGTCGTGACCGGCCGCGGCGCGCCGGAAAGCCTCATCGCCCTCGCCGATCTCGTGACGGAGATGAAGGAGATCAAGCATCCCTTCGCCCACGGCATCCAGGCCCAGGCCGGCATCGAGTTCTGATGGCTCGCCTCATCTTCGTCACCGGCCCCGTCCGCAGCGGCAAGAGTCGCTGGGCGGTGGAACGCGCCAAGACCTTCGGCGCGAACACCGTCTTCGTCGCCACCTACCGCGGCGGCGAGGACGAGGACATGCGGAAGCGGGTCTCCCGTCACCAGGCGGAACGCCCGGCTTGGCGCGTCCTCGAAGCCCCTGCGGATGTGGCCGCTGCCTTGGCCGCCATGGACCCGGCCCCAAGCGGCGTGCTGCTCGACTGCCAAACCCTCTGGCTCAGCGATCGCCTGGCGTTGAGCGAGGACACCCTTCTCGCCGCCTGGGAGGCCCAGCTCGCCGCCTTCCGCGCCGCGCCCTGGCCGGTGATCATCGTCGGCAACGAGGTGGGTTGGAGTCCCGCGCCCGAGTACGCGATCACCCGCCGCTTCCGGGATCTCGCCGGATGGCTGGGTCAGCGCACGGCCGCTGCCGCGGACGAAGCCTGGCTGCTCGTGGCGGGCTGCCCCCTTCGCTTGAAATGAGGCCGTTGAAATGACCTATGGGATGCCCAAGACGCTGCCCGAGCCCGGGGCCCCCTTCCTCGCCTCCTGGAGCGGCGGCAAGGATTCCTGCCTCGCCTTCCACCGCGCGGCGAAGGTCGGA
>JAFDVN010000195.1 GCA_018269025.1 Acidobacteriota bacterium
CGGCAGGAGAGACGAATGGCCAATCACAAGTCCGCCGCCAAGAAGGCCCGCCGCGACGCCGAAGCGCGTCTGCGGAACCGCGCCAACCGCTCCACGATGAAGTCGGCCGTGAAGCGCTTCCTCACTGTGATCGCCAGCGGCAACAAGGCCGAGGCCGCCAAGCTCCTCCCCCTCACCCAGGGCGTCGTGGACCAGGCCGAGCGCAAGGGCGTGATGCACAAGAACGCCGCGAACCGCATGAAGAGCCGCATGGCGCTCAAGGTGAACGGCCTCGCATAAGAGCCATCGGTCCTTCTGAAAAGCCCGCCGCAAGGCGGGCTTTTTCGTGCAGGATTTCATCCATGCCCTTCCTCGTTCCCTTCCAAACACCCACGGTTATCAGCCTCAAAGGCATCCCGCCCAGCGAACGCGACGCGATGATGAGGGGCCTCATGGACCTGAACCCGCCCTTCGCGCCTACGCAGGTGTGGGATGGGGGCCGACTCTTCGAGACGGACTACCGCGTCATCCGGGAACTGGACCGGATCCAACCCTCAATGGCCCTGGGATCTGCGCCCACCGATCTGGGCTGGTACTTCAACTACGACATCGTGGAAGGCGCCGCTTACGCCTGGTCCTTCGGTGATGAACGGGCCTCCGGACAGAAAGGCCGCGAACTCCACGAGATCCGCCGCACGCTGTATGTCTACCGCAACGGCGGCGCGCGTTGGGAACTATGGGACACACTCCAGGCGCCGAAGGGCGCCTTCATCGGCTGGATGCGACCGCTGGAGGGAGGCGGCTACCTGCTGGGCGGGCGTTTCGAGTATGCGGAGATGCGCCGTGCCGATCCCCTGGCCGTGGCCAAGAGCAACGGCCACGGCAAGCTGATGATCCAGAGCACGGAGGATGTGGATTTCGGCGCGCCCACCTTCGTATGGGGGCGCCCATCGGAGGTCGTCCCTCCCAAGGATGTGGCCCCTGGCATCAACGACAGCCCCCGCTGGTTTCCCAACCAGAAAGTCATCGGCGCTTTCGACGCCCTCAGCAGCAGCTTCGCCCGTCCTATCCGCGTGCCTAGCCACATCGTCCTCGTGGGGCGACATCTAGGCATCTTCATTGTCATAAGCGCGCGCACCGGCAAGGTCGAACGCACGGCGAAACTCTTCGGCGATCTTCCGGAGGACGCGATGTCAAACCCGGAGGCCTACGAATACGGCGTGCTGGGTATGGAACCGCGACCCGATGGCCACCTCCTCATCGCCGCGCGGAGCGGAGACGCGGTGGCGCAGAGCCGCACCTGGAAGCCCGAACTGCCACCGCCGGAGCCCGTGCGGCTCAGTTTCACGGAAGCCTTCGGCAAATCCGTGGAGGACCAGGGCGACCTGCTGGAGGAGAAGCAGGACGCGGCGCAGGTTGCCCGGGCGAGCGAGGCGCGCGAGGCCCGCCTGCGCCACTTTCCCGACCTCGTCTGGTGGGACTTCGATCCGGATACCGGTGCCTTCCGCCAGGAGCGCGCCCCCGAGGGCGTGCCCGAACAATTCCCATCCACCGCGACCTTGAAGGCCTTCAAGTTCAGCTTCAAACCCGATGGCAACTTGGAGATCGAGCCAAAGGTGTGGAAGTAATCAGGCCCAGCCTACAGGCGTCCGGATATCTCCAGATGGAACGCGGCTCCAATCGAAGCGCGGGATGAGTGATTCCGCTGTGCAAGGCGCTGACTGGTCGAGACAACCGAGGCTCCAGCCGAGCCAACCGATCACTTCTTCCGCCGCGATCCCACATGCGCGCAGCGCGTCGAGGCCCAGCGCGCCCGCGCGCTTGCCCAGGCGCGAGCCATCCGGCGCGGTGACGAGGCCGAGATGGGCGTAGGCGGGACGCGGGAGATAAAACGCTTCCTGCAAACGGATCTGTGTGGCGGTCACGCTTCGCAGATCGGCGCCACGCACGATCTCCGTGACGCCCTGCTCGCCGTCATCCACCACCACGGCCAAGTGGTAGGCGAAGACGCCATCTCGGCGAAAGAGGAGCGGATCGCCCGTGAGGGTCGCGGGATCGTCGCGTTGAGGCCCGAGCGCCCAGTCGCTCCACGCAACTTCGTCACCGGGAAGTCGAAAGCGGAGCGCGGCCTCGAAGCCTTCCCAGTCGCGGCTCCGACAAGCGCCGTCGTAGGGGCGCAGGCCGTCTTCGAGGTGGGGCGCGCTGGCGAGGCGCTGGAGATCCTTGCGGGTGCAGGCGCAGGGATAGAGGTGGCCGCCTTCGTGAAGGCGTTCCAAGGCCGCGCGGTACCGCGCCTCCCGCCGGGATTGCCAGATCACTTCTTCATCGGATTCCAGGCCCAGCGCCGCGAGGTCGCGCACCTGGACTTCGGCGAGGGCCGCGTCGCAGCGGGGGCGGTCCACATCCTCGACGCGCAGGACCCAGCGCCCACCCCGCGCCTTCACGGAAAGCCAGGACGCCAGCGCCATGCGGAGGTTGCCCAGGTGCAGCGTTCCCGTCGGCGAAGGCGCGAAGCGCCCAACTGGAACGGCCGCGAAGCGCCCGATCAGGGGAGGAGCTTCCACTGGGCTTCCACTTCATCCAGGAGGCCACGCTTGGCTACGACCAGTTCCGGCGAGAGCCCCGCCTCGTCCACCTCGCTCACGGCGTAGCGCAGTTCGCTGAGGACCTCCCGCGGATTGCAGGCTTGGGTCAGGGCCGCGAGCAGCGCGTCCGCGTCCTCGGCCCGGCCCGCCCCGCGAAGGCCGCGCAGCAGGCCAAGGACATGGTCGTAGAGGGTTTCCACTAGCTCTTCGGCGTGCCGCAGGGGTAGGTGTCGGCCCCGCGCTCGGGCATCCCAACCGTCGTCCCGCGCTTGGCCACATCGCGGCTCGTCGTGGGCGCACCGCTGAGACGGCCCCGGGTGGCGTACTCGTCCTTGAGCTGCTGCATGAGCGCTTCGCGCTTTTCGGCGAGGCGCTTCAAGGGGCGCTTTTCGGCGCGGGTGAGGATGTAGGCGGTGAGCAGGGGCAGCGCGATGGTGCTGTCCGTGTAGCAGACGACGGCGTCCGGCAACTGGTCGGGATCAATCTTGCCCCAGCTCACGGCCTCGCCGGGCGTGGCGCCGCTGAGGCCGCCGGTGTCGGGCCGCGCGTCCGTCACCTGGAGGAAGTAGTCGTGGCCGCGCTCATCAATGCCGAGCACTTCCTGGATCTGGGGCTCGGTCTGGAGGATGAAGTTCTTGGGCGAGCCGCCGCCGAGGATCCACACGGCGCTCTTGCCGCCCTTGAGCTTGGCGTCGAGGACGATGCTCGCGGTCTCGTTCACATCGGCGTTCACATCGTAGACGAGCTGGTTCCC
>JAFDVN010000196.1 GCA_018269025.1 Acidobacteriota bacterium
CCCAGGCTCGGCACCGAGTAGGCGATGTCAATGTCGAGGCTTTCCTTGAAGCGCTGCTTCTGCTTTTCGCTGGCCAGGATGGTGTAGGCCATGGCGATGGTGTCTTCCTGCACCATGCGCTTGAAATCGGTGAGCTGCGTGAGCTTGCCCCGGATGCGGGCGACGGGGAAATTGCCGACCTTCAGGTGAAGGTCGGATCCGCCCTGCTCGACGACGACCGTGAGCAATTCGTTGATATGCATGCGCGCTCCCAAGCTGTGGAGTGGGCCTATCTTAGTCCCTTGCACGAGGAAGGGAAGCCTTCCAGGGGACTCTACGCGATTTGGGCTCCGAAAAAGGGGTCTGGAGTGGTAAAATCACGGGTTCGGCCAGGCCCGTACCGGGTCCGCCCCTCCTGCCAGGGACTCCATGACCGCCATTTCCCAGATCCGCAACATCGCCATCATCGCCCATGTGGACCATGGCAAGACCACGCTCGTGGACGCCCTCTTCAAGGGCGCGCACACCTTCCGGGACAACCAGAAGGTCCAGGAGCGCGCCATGGACTCCAACGACCAGGAGCGGGAGCGCGGCATCACCATTCTGGCGAAGACCACTTCGCTCCAGTGGCACGACTACCGCTTCAACATCGTGGACACCCCTGGCCACGCCGACTTCGGCGGCGAGGTGGAGCGCGTGCTCAGCATGGTGGACTCCGTGCTGCTCGTCGTGGACGCCTTCGACGGCCCCATGCCCCAGACCAAGTTCGTGACCCGCAAGGCGCTGGCCCTCGGTCTTCGTCCCATCGTCGTCATCAACAAGGTGGACCGCCCCGGCGCGCGTCCCCACTGGGCCCAGGACCAGGTCTTCGACTTGCTCATCGAGCTGGGCGCGAGCGATGAACAGCTCGACTTTCCCTGCGTCTTCGCCTCCGCCAAGAACGGCTACGCGATGCTCGACACGGATCACCCGTCCACGAATCTGGATCCGCTCTTCGAAACCATCGTCAAGCACTGCCCGCACCCCAAGGGCAGCGCCGACGCGCCGCTCCAGATGCTCGTCACCTTGATGGACTACAACGACTTCGTGGGCCAGATCGGCATCGGCCGCATCGTGAACGGCACCATCAAAGTCGGCGAGACTGTGTCGCTCGTGAAGCGGGATGGCTCGCTGCAGCAGCACCGCGTCACCCAGCTCTACGGCTTCGAAGGCCTCACCCGCGTGCCCATGCAGGAAGCGAAGGCGGGCGAGATCATCGCCCTCGCCGGCATCCCCGACATCCGTGTGGGCGAGACCATCGCCAGCCTCGAGAACCCGCAGGCGTTGGAGTATGTGGACATTGACCAGCCGACGATCTCCATGATGTTCATGGTGAACGCCGGGCCCTTCGCCGGGCAGGATGGCAAGCATGTGCAGAGCCGCCGCATCCGCGAGCGACTGATGAAGGAGCTCCAGCACAATGTGGCGCTCCGGGTGGAAGACACCGAGACGCCGGATGCCTTCAAGGTCTCCGGTCGCGGCGAGCTCCACCTTTCCGTGCTCATCGAGACCATGCGCCGCGAAGGGTTCGAGCTGTGTGTCAGCCGTCCCGAGGTGATCATCCACACCAACGAGGATGGCCAGAAGGAAGAGCCCTACGAGGATGTGACCATTGATGTGCCCGAGCCCTTCATGGGCGTGGTCATGGAGAAGATGGGCCTCCGCAAGGCCGAGATGCAGGACATGGGCAACGAGGCGGGCCGCGTGCGGCTCCACTTCAAGATCCCGAGCCGCGGCCTCATCGGCTACCGCTCGGAATTCATGACGGATACCCGGGGCGAAGGCATCCTCAACAGCCTCTTCAGCCATTACGGTCCCTACAAGGGCGAGATGCCCGGCCGAAAGAACGGCGTCCTCATCTCCATGGAGCAGGCGGAGAGTGTCGGCTTCGCGCTGATGAACCTCGAGGACCGCGGCATCATCTTCATCCACCCCCAGACGAAGTGCTACGAGGGCATGATCATCGGCGAGCACGCCCGCGAAAACGACCTCGTCGTGAACATCGCCAAGGGCAAGAAGCTCTCGAACATGCGCGCCTCGGGCAGCGACGAGGCCACGCGCCTCACGCCGCCCCGGGAGCACACGCTGGAGCAGGCGCTCGAATACATCGAGCAGGATGAGCTGGTGGAAGTGACGCCGAACTTCATCCGCATGCGCAAGCGCATCCTCAGCGAAGCGGATCGCAAGAAGGCCGAGAAGCGCGCGCTGGTTTAAACCGCCAAGACGCGAAGGGCGCGAAGGGTTCCCAATCGGGATTCTTCGCGCCCTTCGCATCTTCGCGGTGAAAATGATGCATGGCTCCTTTCACCGCGCCCGCCCATTCCAGTTTCTGGCGTAAGCTCGGACCGGGCGGGCTCGCGTCGCTCCTGCTCGCGGCCTTCAGCGCCCTCGCGCTGGGCCTGCTTCCCGTGGTCTGGCGGCTGGCGCAGGTGCTTCGGGCCGCCAAGGGCGAAGCGCCCGAGTCCGCTGACCTCATTCTCGTTCTGGGCCGCCGCTTGAAGGAGGATGCGCTGACCCCGGTCTTCAGGGCGCGGCTCGCCCACGGCGAAGCGCTCTGGCGTTCAGGACTCGCGCCGTGCGTCCTCGTGGCGGGCGGGCTCACGGGGAAGGCCACCCGCAGCGAAGCCGAGGCCGGTCGGGCATGGCTCCTGGAACATGGGATGCCCGCGGAAGCCGTGCTCATCGAGGATCAAAGCCAGCACACCCTGGAGAACCTCTTCTTCGTGCGCGAACGGTTTCGGGAAGCCTCCCTCCTTCTTGTCTCCGATCCGCTCCACATGGCCCGGGCCGAGGCCTTCTCCGATGGCCTCGGCCTGTCCGTTCGCCGCGCGCCCGCGTTCGATTGCCCACCCGCGAAGGGCAGTTTCGGATGGTGGAAGCGCGCGGCCTTCGAAGCCTTTCTCCTCCACTGGTACCGGGTGGGCGTCCTCTACAGTCGCCTCATCGGGTCGAAGTCCCAGTTGGAGCGCGTCCGCTAGCCCTGCGGCGCGGCCACCGCGCGATTCCTGCCCCCGGTCTTCGCTTCGTAGAGGGCCTTGTCGGCGACGGAGAGGAGCCCGGTGCCGCTTCGCCCATGTTCCGGCGCGGCGGAGACGCCGATGGAGATCGTCACCTTCGGCAGGGCCTGGCCCCGCATCGCCACTTCCATCTCGGCGGCACCGCGGCGGATCTCCTCCGCCCGCTCCAGGGCGAGGGCCAGGGAGGCTTCCGGCAGGATGACGGTGAACTCCTCGCCGCCGTAACGGCAGGCGATGTCATCGGCACGGCATTTGGATTGGAGCAGGCGGCCGAATTCGGCGAGAAGGGCGTCGCCGCCAGGGTGGCCATTGGTGTCGTTGAAGCTCTTGAAATGGTCAATGTCCAGCATGAGGACCGCGAGGGGCTGGTCCTTCCGCTGACAACGCGCCATCTCGCGTTCAAGGGACTCCTCCAGGTAGCGCCGATTGAAGAGCCCGGTCAGGGGATCGCGGATGGCCTGATTCCGCAGGGCCTCTTTCAAACGGAGATTTGCGAGGGCGAGGGACAATTGCTCGCAGGCGGCTTCGGCCATGGCCAAGCCCGGCAGAGGGCTGGGGCCATCCAGGTACACCCATCCGAGCGACTCTCATTGGGCGGCGAGGGGGATGCAGGCATAGGCCGCATCCACCCCCAGAGCGGGGGGCGACACATGGGGGCATCGTATGGAGGTGCGGGCATCCTCGACGAGAAACGGCTGATTTCTTCGAAGCGCCCAGCAATCCGAGGGAGTTGGCATGGGGTCACTCAAGAGGGTGGGCACACCCCAGGTTGCCCCCGGTTCCGCATGATCCTTAGAGGCCCGGAGGAGGTAGACCGTGCCGGATAGCCCGGGGAGCAGGCCGACCATCGCCTGGCGGGTGATATCGAGAGCCTCTTGGGTGGTGAAGGCACTTTGGAGCATCCCCGCGTAGCGTCCAAGCGCACCCATGTCCCGGGTCATGCCTTCCAGGCGCGCCACGGAGATTCCCAGTTCCCGGTTCGAAAGCGTCACCTCCCGTTGGGCGAGGACCCGCTCACGGTTCTCCGCCTGGAGCACCCGATACGCGGCGAGCAACACCAGGAGACTGGCGGTGATGCCGAATCCGGTCGTGGCGAGGAGCCATTGGATGGAGTGATGCATCTCGTCGTTTCGCCGCTGCAAGAGGCTTTCTTCCGCCCCATGGACCTCCGCAGTCGCGGATTCGAAGGCCGACTGAAGGCGTAGCCCCTGACTGGTCCCGATCTGGGCTTGCGCCGCGTCGAGGCCGTGTTGATCGAAGGTGTTCTTCACCTGGGCCAGGACGCCAAGCCGCTGCTCGAGGGTGTCCAGGGTTTGGGAGACCCGGGTGGATTGCTCCGGGTTGTCGGCGACGAGCGCCTTGAGCGTCGTTCCCGCGAGGCGGGTCTCCGCACCGGAGTTCCAGAAGGCATCCGCGTATTGGCGATTCCCAGTCAGCAGGTAGGTGCGCTGGGCCGTCACGGTCTGGTGCTCCAACGCGTCGAAGCGCTCCGTCAGTTCCAGGACCCGGTAGCTGTGCGCCACCCTGTTGAGGTTTTGGTTGAACTGGATGGCCGCGATCGCCACATAGATGGCCACCACGACCAGGAAGAGCACCGCCACCGCGAAGCCACGGGCCGGGGTCATCCAGGCAGGTCGTTTCATTGGAATTCCCATGGTGAGTGGCTGGGGACAGTCTACTCCCGCGACGGTGTGGCGCCAGATGAGACGCGAATACCATCGGAAATAATCAACCTTTCCAAATCTTTATGCCGGGTGGTATCCCTGGAAGGTCGGGCGCGTCCCGCGGGAGGCGTGGGATGGCAAAGGAACGCGCGGGTCGGGCCCTTCCATGGACCATCGCGATCTTGGCCATCGCTCTGTGGACGCTGTCGCGTCTCGTCCTCTTCGGCATGACGGGACCGTCCCAGGCGGGCTGGGGCAGCCTGCCCTTCGTGATGGCGAAGGGCCTCTGGTTTGATCTCGCCACCGCCGCGTGGCTCATCGCGCCCTTCCTGCTCCTCCACGCCCTCGTCCCCAACCGGTGGCGGGCTTCCCGGGCGTGGGGGGCCTTCCGCGTTCTCGCCCTTTGGGCCTGCCTCGCCTTCCTTCTCTTCGTCGCGGTCGCGGAAGTGACCTTCTGGATCGAGTTCAGCACGCGCTTCAACTTCATCGCGGTGGACTACCTCATCTATACGACGGAGGTGCTCGCCAACATCCGCCAGTCCTACCCCATGGGACCGATCTTCGGCGGCATCGCCCTCGGCGCCCTTGGCTTGACCTGGGTCGCCATACGCTTCCTGCCCGCTTCCACCGCGCCGTTGTCCGGCCGCCGCCGTCTCGTTTGTCTCGGCCTCGCCGTCCTGCTGCCCGCCGCGAGCCTGGGCCTTTCCAGCATTGACCAGATGGAGCACACCGGGAACGCCTACGCGGACGAGCTTTCGGGCAACGGCCTCTTCACCTTCTTTGCCGCCTACCGCCGCAACGGCCTCGACTACGACCGCTTCTACCGGACCCTGCCTCAGGCCGAATGCGACCGCATCCTCGCTGGGCTCGGCGTGCCGAGGCAACCCCTCACCCCTGGGATCACCGCGCCCGCGCTGCCCACGCGGGAGGATGCGGCGGAAAGCTCCCTCGTCCTCGCCCGGCCGAAGAATGTCGTCCTGATCTCCGTGGAGAGCCTTTCGGCGGTGTTCATGGGCGGTTTCGGCGGCGCGGACTGGACGCCGAACCTGGACCGGATCGGGAAGGAAGGCGTGACATTCACGCGGCTCTTCGCGACGGGCACCCGCACGGTGCGGGGCCTCGAAGCCCTCTCCCTGGGCACGCCACCGATCCCGGGCCAGGCCATCGTGCGCCGCCCGGGCAACACCGACCTCACGACCCTCGGCGGCTTCCTCGCCCGCAAGGGCTACGACCCGATGTTCCTCTACGGCGGCTACGGCTACTTCGACAACATGAACGCCTACTTCGCGGCGAATCACTATCGCACCCTGGATCGCTCCGACTTCAAGGAAGTGAAGGGCGAATTCGCCAACGCCTGGGGCGTGGCGGACGAATACCTCTACAAGAACGCCATGGAGGCGATGGACGCCGATTTCGCGAAGGGCAAGCGCTTCCTCGCCCACATCATGACCACCTCCAACCACCGCCCCTTCACCTATCCGGATGGCCGCGTGGATGTTCCCTCTCCTGGTGGTCGCGAAGGCTCGGTCAAGTACACGGACTGGGCCATCGGGCGCTTCATCGAGCAGGCGAAAGCCAAGCCCTGGTTCAAGGACACGCTCTTTGTCATCGTCGCGGACCACTGCGCCTCGGCGGCCGGGAACACGACGGTGCCCGTGGCGGGCTTCCACATTCCTCTCATCCTCTACGGTCCTTCGATCCTCAAGCCCGGCGTGGACGCGCGCCTGTGCAGCCAGATGGACATCGCGCCCACCCTCCTCGACCTGCTGGGCGTGACGGGCGAGAGCACCTTCTTCGGCCGCTCCCTCTTCAAGCAGGACGGCGTGGAGCCAAGGGCGCTCATCGCGAGCTACCAGGATCTCGGCTACTACAGCCGCGGCATCCTCACCGTGCTCAAGCCCAAGCGGGAAGCCGTCGCCTATCGGGTGGACCCAAACACCTTCGCCGAGACACCCATCCCCCTCGACCCGCGCCTGCTCGACGAGGCAATCGCCTACTACGAGACCGGCACCCACGCCTTCGACACCGGCGCGCTGAAGATGGCGGGGCACTGAGACCTAGTCGGGGGACAAAGCAAAACTCTTCACCGCGAAGACGCGAAGGGCGCGAAGAAAAGCGGGTCACCACGGAGCCACGGAGGACACAGAAGGGTGCCGACCCACCAGGTCCGGGCCCGCCTTCGGCGGCTTTCGCGCTTCGCGCGAAAGGGCATGACGGGGCACCTCGTCGCCTTCGCGTCTTCGCGGTGAACATCTTTCTCCGCGGCTCCGCGAACTCCGCGTGGTTGGTTCGTTCCAACCTGGCCGTGACAAAGCTCCGCCGTGGGACAATGGCCCCATGCGCGGCCATTTGATCCTTGTCCCCACGCCCATCGGGAACCTCGGCGACCTCACGGAGCGGGCGAAGGAGGCGCTGGCTTCGGCGGATCTCGTCGCCTGCGAGGACACGCGGCGGACGGGGGGCCTGCTGAAGCACCTCGGGATCGAGAAACCGTTGCTCCGCTTTGACGACCATGCGGGTGAAGAGGCCTATCAACGGGTGGCGCTGGAACTGGCCGGAGGAAGGACGCTCGCCTATTGCTCCGACGCCGGGATGCCGGGCATCAACGATCCGGGCTTCGAGCTCGGCCGGGCGGCCCGGGCCGCGGGCGCGGAGGTGACCGTGCTGCCTGGCGCCTCCGCCGTCACCCTCGCGGTGGTGGCCTCCGGCCTGCCCTGCCACGCCTTTAGCTTCCTCGGCTACCTGCCTTCCCGCTCGGAACCCCGCCGCACCTTCCTGAAAGCCCTCGCGGGCCGGGAGGAGACGAGCGTCGTCTTCGAGACGCCCCACCGCATCAAGGAGACCCTCGCGGAGCTTTCGGACCTGCTGCCGGACCGGGAAATCGCCCTGGGCCGCGAACTGACGAAGCTGCACGAATCCTGGTACCGGGGCGTCCCGGGTGAGGTCGCGACGCAGCTTGGCAGCGAAGGCCGGGGCGAGATGGTGCTGGTGATCGCCGGGGCTGCGGCCAAGCGGGTCGTGGCGGAAGCGGATGAAACCTTCGATGGCGCGTTGCCGGAGTGGGCCCTCGTCTACCTGGACGCCGCCCGGGAAGGGGGCATGACGCTTCGCGAGGCCATCAAGCCCCTCGCCAAACACTTGGGCGCGAACGCCTCGGACCTCTACAAGCTCGCCGCGGAACGGTGAGCCCGCTTGCTTCAGATGAACGCGAGGCCCTGCATGACTGATCGTTACTACCCCATTGGAACCCCCGGCACCCCCTGGGGACCGGCTGAAGTTGCCGCCTGGCGCTCGAAGCAGGTCCGCCATCGCAGCTACGCCGGTGAGGTGCAGACGCGCATCGAGGCGCTTCAGCAAACCTTCGAGGTAAGCCATTACGGGCAGCTCGACTACGCGCCGGAACACTATCCACTCTTCGCCGTGAAAAGCCGGGACTGGGATCCCGCGCGGCCCCTGGCGATCGTGACCGGCGGGGTCCACGGCTATGAGACCAGCGGCGTGATGGGCGCGCTGCTCTTCCTGGAGCGCCATGCCGCAGGCTACCAAGGCCGAGTCAACCTCCTCGTCGTGCCCTGCGTGAGCCCTTGGGGCTTTGAGCGCATCCACCGCTGGAATCCCGAGGCCCTGGATCCCAATCGGAATTTCCGCGCGGGCAGCCCGGCCCAGGAATCCGCGGCGCTGTGGGCGCTCCTCGCGCCGCTCGCGGACACTGTTCGCCTCCACATAGACCTCCACGAGACCACGGACACGGATGAGAGTGAGTTCAGCCCCGCCCTCGCCGCGAGGGATGGCAAGCCCTTCGAACCCGGCGTCATCCCGGATGGCTTCTACCTCTGCGCCGACGCGGCGCGCCCCGAGCCCGCCTTCCAGCAGGCGGTGATCGCGGAGGTGGCAAAGGTGACGCACATCGCGCCTGCCGATCAGAAGGGCCAGATCATCGGTTCCCCCGTGGTAGCGCCTGGCGTGATCGAGTACCCCTGCCGCGAGCTTGGCCTGTGCGCCGGCATCACGAACGCGCCCTACCGCACCACCACGGAGGTCTACCCCGACAGCCCCCGCGCCACGCCGGACCAGTGCAACGAAGCTCAAGTCGCCGCGATCCGCGCGGCGCTGGAGGCGGCCTGCTGAAGCCTGTCTTCTAGGCGAGGAGTCGCCGCCAGCCTTTGAATCGGATGCCGCCGGATTCGATCCGGGATAGGACCCAGCAGCCTTCCACGCCATTCGCTTCCGGGGCGTGTTCGGAGCCGGGCTCGCGGTGGATGAAATCGCCGGGACCTGCGAGTTCCAGGCCTTCGCGCACCCAACCCGCCAGGAGCACGGAGGTCTCGGCCCCGCAATGATGGTGGCTCGGGAAGGCGCTTCCTGGCGCGACGAAGGTGAGCCAGAGGGCCGTTCCCCCTTCTTCCCACACCTTCGCGGCGCGGGAGCCGTTCAGGAAGCGCCGCATCCAGACCCAGGAGGTCACGGGCCTGAGTTGGGCGAGGAGGGCGGCGGGGAGGGGCGACTCCGCGCCCTGCGTGTCTGCGGGATCCAGGAAGGCGAAGCCCGGATGGGCCGCACGGCAGGCAGGACAGGCACCGAGATGGAGTTCGAGAATCACCCGTGTCGGCAGGTCGGCCTCTCCCGATTCAAGCCGCGCCCACTGGCCCGCTTCCGGGTGAAAGCTCGGTCCGGCGGTGGCCGCGCCGCTTCGAATCTTCGCCAGCACGGAATCGAGGGTGGCGCATCCGACGGTGGGGGGGGCTTCTGGTTCTTGGAAGGCCTCCCGGGCCAGATCTGGCACCGCCCGCAGGCCTTTCAGGAAGGCCCGGCACCCGGCGCAGAGAACCAGGTGGGCCCGGAAGGCAAGCCGCTGGGGCCAAGGCAATGCCCCTTCCAGGTGGTCGGTCATCCTCGCGGTGGCGTGCTCGCAATTGAAGAGAATCATGGCCGCCCCGCTTCGGGCAGGCCGCCCGCGAAATCCGCCAGGAGCGCGCGGAGCGCCAGCCGGGCCCGGTGCAGGCGCTGGCGCACGAGATCCCGGCTGATGCCGAGACGGGCGGCGATCTCATCCGTGTCCCAGCCTTCCAGATCCCGCAGCACGAAGACCGCCCGTTGGTCGTCGGACAGCCGATCCAGCCCGGCGGTGATCCGGGCCTTCAACTCGTTCCGGGCGGCGCTGTCCAAGGCATCGGCCTCCTGGCTCCATTCCAGGGAGCCGTCCTCCATGTGATGCCCGTCGTCGGCGTAGCGTGGCATGAGATCTTCGATGGCGTCTTCGCGACGACGAACCCTCTTACGACGATGCATGAGGGCCTGGTTGGCGCAGACCCGGTAGCCCCAGGTGCTGAAGCGGCTGTTCCCGGCGAAGCTGCCGAGTTCCCGGTACATGGACAGCAGGGCGTCCTGGAGGGCGTCCTGGGCCTCGGCCTCGTTGCCGAGGATGCGGACGATCACCCGCAGGAAAAGCCCCAGGTGGGGGCGCACCAGGGCATCGAAGGCCCCGGCGTCCCCGGCTCGGGCCGCGCCGACGAGACCTGATTCCAGAGCCTCAGGCACGGAGGGGCTCATGGGCACCGGAGGTCGCGGGCGCGGCGATGCGCCCGAGGCGGATGGTGAAGGCCGATCCCAGGCCCCGCCCCTTGGAGGTCGCGCGGATCTCGCCGCCGTGGCGTTGAATGATTTCCCGGGCGAGGAAGAGCCCGAGGCCCGTGCCTGGCACAGCCCGGGTCATTTCGTCTCCCACGCGGTAGAAGCGCTGGAAGACGCGAGGCAATTCCTTCGCCTGGATGCCGGAGCCATGATCGCTGACGACGATGATCACCTCATCCCGGGTGCAGTCCAGGGAGAGGGTGGTGGATCGCGGAGCCTCCGCGTATTTGTAGGCGTTGGACAGGAGGTTCTCGATGACCATGCCGAGGGCTTTGGGGTCCGCGAAGGTCCAAACTCCGGAGGCGAGATCAAGGCGCAGGCCCAAGGAACCGGGGCCAAGTTTCTGGTCCATGGCGTCCGCCACGCCTCGCAGCCAGGGGGCGAGTTCCAGCGGTTCGGGACGAATCTCCATGCTTCCGGATTCGGACCGGGCCACATCCAGCAGGTTGTTGACCAGCTCGGCGAGCCGGGCAAGGTCCTGATCCATGCGCGTACGGATCTTTCCGCGCTGATCCGCGCTCAGCTCCCGGTCGAAGAGGGTTTCCATCCACACCCGCAAGGACGCGATGGGCGTCTTCAATTCATGGGTGACGGAGGCGGTGAAATTCCGTTGCCGGAGTTTCAGGTCCATTTCCTCCGTGAGCTTCCGGTAGATCAGCGTGAAGCCGCCGAGGATCGCCGCGGCGAGAAAGAAGGCTTCCCCGGCGGCCCGCCAGAGCGCGAGTCGGCGCTCCTGCTCCATCGCCTTGAGCGGCTCGGTGCGCAAGGTCAGGTAGGCGTCCAGGTGGTCCACGAGGTGCGGGTCGTCCGGCGCGACGGGCGCGGGCACGACGGCCACCTGGGGGAAGCGCGCCTCGATGGCCGCCTTGCGCTCGGCGAGGCTGGGCAGCTTGGTGGGCAGCGTGCCCTGGACGACGATGCCGTGGCCTCCCGTGCGGGGCGTCACATCCTGCTGATAGTAGAAGGGCAGGACGAGGAAGGAGTCCATCTGCCAGGCCTCGGCCCGGGCCGCCTTCAAGGTCTCGATCTGGGCCTCTTCCAGCCGCTTCGATTCCCGGATCTGGATGGAGAGCCACCACCCCACCTGGATGAAGAGCAGCGCCGCCACCGCCAAGTAGATGAGGCGCTGGCCAGAGGTGCGGAGAAGCCGGGAGGGGGCAGCCATGGACGGCGTCCAGTGTGGCGCAAAGCGCCGTCCGAGGGCATCCTTGCAGCATGACCCAGCCCCCTAACCCGACCGGACGGGACCCCCTCGGGCCAACCGGCGCCCACCGGATGCCGGGGGCGGAGGCGCTGGCCGATCTCCTCAAGACCCAGCGGCAGTTGGGCCAGGTGACCCAGGAGATCCGGGATCTGCGGGACCGCATGGCGCGGCGCACCCATCAGATGCAGTTGCTCCAGCGGGTCAGCGAGATTCTCGCGGCGACCTCCAAAGGCGGGCAAGTGGCGAGCGTGATCCTGGATGTGCTCGCCCAGGAATACGGATGTCCCCGGGGCGTGGCCTGGACGCTGGAAGATGGCGGCGCGGAATTCAGCCCGCGCGAAGGTCACGGCATGGAGCGCTCCGCCTGGATGCCCCTGCGGCTTCCCGCTCCGAATCCCTTCCTGGACCAGCCGCTTCTGCTCTTCCAAGGGCAATGGCTGGATCGGGCCCACCTGCCGTCCGGCTTGCAGGGTCTGCCTGCCCAGCCCGATTCCGGCCTCTACTTCGTCCCCTTCGAGTACCAGCTCTTGTTGCTCGGCTTCGCGATCATCGAAGTGCCCAAGGACCGGAACCTCGAATCCGAGGATCTGGATTCCATCGCGATCCTCCAGCGGCAGACCGCCGTCACGCTCTACAACGCGTGGCTGTTCCGGGACCTCCAGGATCAGCGCAACACCTTGCAGTCCCAGGCGGGCGAGCTCGAGCGGGTGAACTCCGCGCTCCGCGAATCGGACCGACTCAAGAGCGAATTCCTCGCCCTCACCAGCCACGAGCTCCGGACGCCGCTCACGGGCATCCTCGGCTTCACGCGCCTCGTGCTGGATGGCCTCTACGAAGGCGAAGAGGACATGAAGCAGATGCTCCAGGACAGCTACGCCTCCGGCCAGCACCTGCTGAACCTCCTGAACGACATCCTGGACCTCGCCAAGATCGAAAGTGGTCGCCTGGAAGTGCAGGCGATTCCCTGCCCGCTCCATGTGGTCGTGGAAGAGGTCAAGCCCGTGGCGGAGGCCTACCCGAGGCGTCCCGCCGTGGCCTTGGAATGGCCCGCGAATCTCGGCGAGATGCCCGAGGTGCTCGTGGACCCGGGCCGTCTCAAGCAGGTGCTCCTCAACCTCATCAGCAACGCCCTCAAGTTCACCAAGGAGGGCTCCGTCTCGCTCCAGGTGGAGCGAGGCATCGGCATGGTCGTGCTGCGGGTGGTGGACACGGGCATCGGAGTGAGCGCCGAAGCTCAGCAGAGACTCTTCCAGAAATTCGTGCAGGCGGAAGGCGGCCACTCCCGGGAATACGGCGGCACCGGACTCGGCCTCGTGATCTGCAAGCACCTCGTGGAGATGATGGGCGGTGCCATCGGGCTCTTCAGCGAAGGCCAAGGCAAGGGCACCACCATGACCATCTCCGTCCCCATCGCCTGATCCATGACGCTGAACGGTCCCAATCCACAATCCGCCGGCGGGGCCAATGAGGCGGCAAAAGAGGCCTTCCGCGAAGCGCTCCGGGCCGAGCAGCGGGCCGCCACGGCGGAAGCGGCGTTGGCTTCGCTTCGCCAGCGGGTCGCGGCCCTGACGGGTGCCGAGAGTTCGCCGACCACGCTTTTGGAAATGGTGGCGCGGCGCCTTGGCGCGGCCCGTGGAGCCCTGTGGCGGCTGGGGCCGAAGAGTTTCGACCCGGCGGCCTCGGTGGGCGGGGCACAACCCCGGGTGCGCTTTCCCGCGCCCCATCCCTTCGGTCAGGCCGTGGTGGTGCCCAAGGGATGGTTGCCTTCGGAAGGAATGCCGCCGCAAATCCTGACGCTTCGCGTTCAGGGCGAGCAGCTTTATTTTCTTCCCTTTGAGCGCCAGTTCCTTCTGATGGGGTTCGCCATCCTCGCCCTTCCCGAAGGCCATGCGCCCGATGCCGCGGCCTTGGATGAATTGGAGCCCGTCCTGGCCCTCGGCGCGCTCAGCTTGTACCACCAGTGGGAGCTGGAGGATCTCTCCGCCCGCCGCACGGAACTGGCCGAAGAAGTCTCCGAACAACGGCGCTACGCCCAGGCCCTGGAAGAGAGCCGCTGGGGCGTCACCCAAGGCGACCGGGTCCGGACCGAGTTCCTCCGCTTCGCCAGCCGCTCCTTGAACCAGGGACTGGGCGAGCTGCTCGTGCTGCTCAAGCTCGGCATGGATGGCGCGTACACGGAAGAGGAGAACGACACGGCCTTCCGCAACGCCACCCGCATTGCCCATCACCTGCGCTCCCTGCTCGCCGAGGTGGAACGGTGCACCGAGACCGCCGAGCGCACGGTGACGCTGTTGCCGGTGGACCCGTCCCCCGTGCTGCGGGCCACGAAGGAAGCCCACGAAAAGCAGGGTGGAAGCCTCCTCACCTGGCCGAACCTCTGGGTTCCCCTGCCCAAGGTGCTCGGGGACGCCGCGATCCTCCAGGAGGTGCTTTCGACGCTCCTGGGCCTTCAGGCCTTCCATGCGCGGGCTCCCCACGAGGCCCTGCGCATCGAGATCGGCGCTCAGGTTCTGCGCCTTCGCTTTCCCTTCCCGGAATTGGATCTTTCGCCGGTGGTGGGAGCTTTGGATGGGCAGCACTCGGAGGGCCCCGATCCCGGCGGCACCGGTGGTCCCGCGCTGGCCCTCGTCGTGTCGCGGCAGTTGCTCCGCGATCTGGGCGGGGAATTGCGGGTCGTTCCCGAAGGCACCGGCAGCGTGGTTTGCGTGGATTTGGTCCTTTCCCAGACCTAGTCCAGCCCTAGCTGGTCTTCAATGAGACAATGCACCTTCCATTCGGAGATTCCATGATCCGTCGCGATGCGTTCCTGCCCTTCACGCGGCCCATGGTGGGCGAGGAGGAGATCGCCGAGATGGTGGATTCCATCCACAGCGGCTGGATCACCACGGGGCCCAAGGCCGCCAAGTTCGAGGAGGCGCTCGCCGCCTACAACGGCGTCCCCCATGTGCTCGCCCTGAACAGCGCGACCACGGCCCAGGAAATCACCATGCAGGTGCTCGGTCTCCAGCCAGGAGACGAGGTCATCACCACCTCCCTCACCTGGGTCAGCACCCTCAGCACCGTGTTGCTCCAGGGCGGCGTGCCCGTGCTCGTGGACATTGATCCCAAGACCCTGAACCTGGATCCGGCGAAGCTCGAAGCGGCGATCACGCCGCGCACCAAGGGCATCATCCCCGTCCATCTCACGGGCCTGCCCGTGGACATGGACCCGGTGTGGGCGATCGCGAAGAAGCACCACCTCTGGGTGGTGGAGGACGCGGCCCAGGCCATGGGCGCCCACTACAAGGGCAAGAAGATCGGCAGCGACGCGCGTTCGGCCATGACGGTCTACAGCTTCCACCCCAACAAGAACATGACGACAGGCGAGGGCGGCGCCATCGCCTTCCACGACCCGCACCGCCTCGGCCGCATCCAGCGTCTGCGGTTTCATGGCATCGAGCGGGACGCGTGGAAACGCCAAAGCAAAGAAGGCAGCGTCCACATTGATGTGGAAGAGCCGGGCCGCAAGGCAAACTTCATGGACCTCCAGGCCGCGCTCGGCTTGCACCAGATCAAGAAGCTGGACGGCTTCAACGCCAAGCGCGGCCAGCTCTTCCGCCGCTACCTGGAGCTGATGAAGGACATGGATGAAGTGATGCTGCCCTGGGAAGGCGACCGCGACCTGGGCCACTGCTTCCACCTCTTCATCGCGCGAATTCTGCCCGAGAAGGCGGGTCTCACCCGGGATGAGTTCGTGACGGAGTTGAAAGAGCGCAACATCGGCACTGGCATCCACTACAAGCCCGCCCACCACCACTCCTACTACCGTGCCTTCTACGAAAAGCGCGCCCATGCCTTGCCCAAGGAGGGCTTGCCCCATACCGATTGGAGCGGCGACCGCCTGTGCAGCCTGCCCCTTTGGCCGGGCCTCACGGAGGAAGATCAGAACCTCGTCGTCGCCGTCATGAAGGATGTGTTCGTCGCCGCGAGATCCAAGAGCAGGGTCACGGTGTAGCTTGGCCAAGGCCCCGCTCGTCCTCACCCTGGACGCCGGCGGAACTTCGTTCACTTTTTCCGCCATCCGCGACGGACGAGAGGCCGTAGATCCGGTCGTCCTGCCTTCCTTGGGCCACGACTTGGAAGCGTGTCTCGCCCAGATCCAGTGGGGCTTTGAGGAAGTCCATGAGGCGACGGGGCGAGTCGCTTCGGCGATTTCCTTCGGATTTCCCGGCCCAGCGGATTACCGCAACGGCGTCATCGGCGACCTGGGCAACCTGCCGGGCTTTCGCGGCGGCGTGCCTCTGGGTCCGATGTTGGAGGCGCAGTTCAAGCTGCCCGTCTTCATCGGCAACGACGCGGATCTCTTCGCGCTGGGGGAAGCGAGCCACGGGCGTTTGTCGGAAGTGAACGCGGCGTTGGAGGCCGCCGGGAACCGCTTCCGCCATCGGAACCTGATCGGCCTCACGCTGGGCACGGGGTTTGGCGCGGGCATCGTCGTGGATGGGCGCGTCCTGCGTGGCGACAACGATTCCGGTGGGAGCATCTGGCTGCTGCGCTCCAAGCGCCATCCGGCGTGTTTCGCGGAAGAAGAGGTCAGCATCCGCGGCCTGCGCCGTGCCTATTCAGACGCCGCGGGAAGGGCCTTCGAGCAGGCCCCGGAACCCATCGCGCTCGCGGCCCGCGCGCGGGACGGTGAGGCCGCCGCGCTAACAGCGTTCCGCGTGTTCGGTGAAGCCACGGGCGATGCCATCGCCCAGGCGGTCACGCTCGTGGATGGCCTCGTCGTGCTGGGAGGCGGCTTGAGCGGCGCGGCGGATCTCTTCCTGCCCGCGCTGATGAAGGAGTTGAACGGCACGCTTCAAACGCGCGCGGGTGGCTCCGTGCCGCGCTTGGAGTCCCGGGCGTTCAACCTGGAAGATGAGGCGGACGCCGCAGTGTTCCTTGACCCGAGTGCCGTCACAAAGCGCGTGGGTGTCTGTTTGACGCGGCTCGGCACCGCCCGCGCGACTGCATTGGGTGCCTGGCGCCTTGCCTTGGATGGGCTTCGTTAGGCCAGCGTGATCCCGGCGGCCTCTTCGGCGACGAGGCTGCCGAGCGCGACGCCCATGCCGTTGCAGCCGAAGGCGAGGACGGTGCGGGGGCCGAGGCGCTTCACGATGGGCTTCTTCTCCGGGCCGAAGCCCATGATGCCGGACCAGCGCCGGGCGATGCGCGGCGCCTTGCCCGGGAGCAGCACCTCCCGGAGGATCTGCTCCAGACGGTCCTGGATGGTCTGGGTGACGGCCATTTCATCCGTGGCCTCGGCCTCAAACGCGAAGTTCCGCGCGCCGCCCAGGAGCACCCGGGGACCTTCGGGCGTGGCGAGATCGCGGAAGTACACGAAGCCTTCGTCCAGGTGATAGCAGCCCTTCCAGCGCAGGTCGGGGAGGGGCTCGGTGACGAGGATCTGCCCCCGGGCGGGTACGATCCCGAGCCCAGGCAGAAGCCGGTGCGTGAAGCCGTTGGCGCAAAAGACCACCTGCGCGGCCCGGAAGGGGATGCGTTCCTTCGAGCCCGGTTGCTTCGCCCACAGGGTCGCCACCGCGTCGTTCTCATCGAAGTCCACGACCTCCGCGCCGGTGCGGATCTCCACACCGCTTTCGCGCGCGCGGGTCTCGAGTGCCGCCATGAGCTTGCCGGAGTGGAGCTGGCCTTCGAAGGGATTGCGCACCACCGCCCGGACCTTCTTCACATTGAAGCCGAGCGAGGCCGCGGCGCTCTGGCCGTTGCGCTCCTTCATCACCTGGAACACATCGGTCTTGAAGGTGGGGCGCAGCCAGACATTGAGGCTGGGAAGGCCCTGGAGCGCTTCCATCTGGGCATCCATCAGAAGCTCGAAGCCCCCGTGGTGCTCGTAGCCGATGGCCGAGTCTCCGAGCGTCTCGCGCAACTTATGCAGGCCGCGAAAGCGCTTCTCCACCAGGGCGAGCGCGGCGTCGCGGCCCATGCGGTCAATGTCGGAGAGGATCTCGGTGAGGCTTCCGAAGCAGGCGAAGCCCGCGTTGCGGGTGGACGCGCCGCTGGGCAGCAGGCCGCGCTCCAGCACCGCCACGCGCCACTGGGGCTTGCGGCGCTTCACCTGGATGGCCGTGGACAGGCCCACGATCCCCCCACCGACGATCAGCGCGTCGTGGAAGGTGGCGGCGTCCTGTTCCCAGAAACTGAGCATGCGGGGCCGTGAAAGGGGATGTTAAGGACTGTGAAGCGCGGCAAAGTTGCCCCCATCCTACTCGCGTGCAAGGAAAAAGCCGCAAAAATCGGAAAATCTTTCCCAACACCTGGTGGGGGCTCAGACCTGTTCGTGGGGTAGGGCGGGCAGGGGGGCGAAGATGGTCCCATTGGGGTCGTAAGCGTAGAAGTTGCTGATGGCGCCCGTGTAGGCCCAGGCGTACTGCTGGATCTGGTCCGCGAAGCGGGTCTGGGCGTCCCCTTCCCGGAACATGGGCCCCCAGTGGGGGTTGTAGGCGGCCTCCACCTCCTGGAGCAGGCGGGCCATTTCCTCACCCTGCTCCACCGTCCGGCGTTCCAGATCCAGGGTTTGACGGGCCAGGGCGGCGGCTTCCGCGTTCAGCGCGTCCAGGGCGTCCGGGGATAGGCGGGGGGCCAGCACCTGCCGGTGGTGATGGGTGCGCTGCACCTGATCCTCCAGGATGGACAGCCTGCGCTGGGCGCGTCGGCGCAGGGTTTCCAACTGGATGAGCCGCCGCATCTGGGGCCCCTTGGATTCCAGCAGCCCCAGCTCCCGTTCCAGTTCCGGGATGAGCATGAGGGTCCGCCAGGAGGAGGTCTTGGCGGACTTCATGATGTCGCCATAGATGTGATCGCCCACATAGAGAACCGACTGGCCGGACGCGCCCAGGCGTTCCTCCAGCCACGCCGCGTTGCCGCCGCTGAAGGCATGGACCGGCGCGCCCTCGCCCGCAGGAAGGAGGGGCGTGCCTTCCAGGTAGAAGAGTGGCTTTCGGGCTGAGACGAGGATGAGGTCGAAGTAGTCCGTCCAGCGCGGGTAGGCCTCGTCCTGGCCATCCAGGAGGTGGGACAGCACCCCTTCGGTGAAGCTCCATTCGCTGTTCGTGAGCAGGAAGAGCTTCTTGCCGCCGCGCTTGAGGCGCTCCAGGGCCGCGGCCAGTTGCGGATCCTTCGGGATGAAGAAATCCCGGTGTTCCAGGATCTCGCCCTTCATCTCGCCGTTGCGGTGGGTGGTGTCAATGGCCCACCGCACATCCTGGAAGATATCCATGCTGCTCTTGCCCTGGATGCGATCCCCATCGGAAGCCTCGACCAGCAGCGCGAAGAGTGCGCATTCGGGGATCTCGAAGAGCGTGTCTATGCTGCGGAAGCCCTTCGCGCCCGCGTCCAGCCTTCGCCTTCCATAGGCGGCCTCCATCTCCGAGGTCTCCATGGGGCGCGCGCCGTGGGTGGCGCGGACCACTTGGCGCTCCCGGTCCATCTTGAGCAGGTTCCCCCGGGAGCCATCCAGTACCAGGCCTCGGGCCGCGAAATCCGGGTCATAGGGCGCGTCCAGCAACCACAGCGGGTAGGCGCGCTCGCGGACCAACAAGCGGATCGCCTTGCGGAAGGCGAGCGCGTCAATCTCCGGGCTGCGGTACCGCGCGAGGGTGTAGTCCATGTCGAAGCCGATGGCGCGGATCTCGCCGAGGGGCAGGTTGCGCAACGCGAAGACCTTTTTCGAAGGCGGAAGCCGGTCCTCCGCGCCTTCATCGGACACGCGGCGAGTCGGGGGTGGGAGCGCTTCAGCCATGGCCTCAGGGTAAGCGGTCATGGACCGAGATGCAGTAGGACCACTGCCGCGCTGCCCCTGGTGCCACCCGCGCCACACCCGGTTTGGAGCTGAAATCGCCTTGGAACCCTTCCAGATCCGCGTGGCCCTGCCAGGGCTCCAGGCAGACGAAGGGCGCGCCGGGCTTGGTCCAGATGCCGAAATGGGGGAAGTCCCAGACCAGCTCCACCACGGGTGCGCTCGGGGCGGTGTAGCGCAGGCGACGGCTACGGAGGTGATCGAAGATGAGGGCGTCGTCCTCGAAAAGGGAATCGTCCAAGAGCAGGCAGGAGGAGGTGAGTGGCGAGGGGTGAGGGGCCGCATGGAGCAGACCGTCCTTCAGACGGCGCATGGGCGTGGGTTCCTCGAATTCGAATTCGATCCGGTGGTCGTCTCGCCTTGCGCCGGGCAGGGGCCAGCGGAAGGCGGGATGGGCGCCCAGGCAGGCAAGGAGTTCCTGCGAGCCCGGGTTGGCGAGGGTGAAGACGACGCGCAGGCCCTCCTCGGAGAGGGAGACGCGTTGGGTGAGTTCGAAGGCGAAGGGATAGACCGCACGCGTGGGCCCCGAATCGCGGAGACGGAGCGTGACGGATGAATCCGCAAGGATCACCGTTTCCCATGGGAGATTCCGCGCGAATCCGTGTTGAGGCAGGTGGAAGGAATGGCCCTCATGCCGCAGGGTGTCACCGTTCAAGCGGCCCACGATGGGAAACAGCACCGGCGCACGCCGACTCCACCAGCGCGGGTCGCCGTCCCAGAGGAGATCCAGTCCTCGCCAACGGAAGCGCGACAGCTCCGCACCAAGGGGCGCCACATCCACATCGTAGTCGCCGTGGTGAAGGCGGATCATGCGTCTTCCGATCCGATGCCATGGGTGATCGCCTGATGTCCGAAGCGCTCGAAGGCGATGCGACGGAACTCTTCCGTGTGCCCCCACTCTTTTCCTTCGACCCACAAGGCGAAGTGAATGAGCTCATGCTCCAGGATGCGAAGCTGCACTCTTTCCGCGTCGTGGCAACGGATGCCGCAGACCTCCATGGGCCAGGGCCAGTCCCGGCGTCGCAACAGCGGAATGCTGAGGCGGATCTCCGGCCGCCACACGCCGCGGCTGTCCTTCTCGATGACGAAGAGCCCCGCGCAGCGCGTCAGCCGCGCCGACCACACGATGGGCGGCGGCGCGAACTCCCAGCCCGCGGCCTTCAAGATCGCGGCGGCGCGGGCGCGAGTGGTGGACATGGAAGGAGGCTCACTTCCGCGCTTGTCTCAGCAGGAAGGCGTTCAGCTTGAGGCCGATGGTTCCCATGCGTTGGAGACGGTCATGGAACAGGTAGCCTGTGAATTCATCCTGCCCCAGTCGGTCGAGCCATTTGCGGTACATCCAAATCGAAAAAAGCAAGATCACCGATGATGCGCTGAGAATGAGGATGAACACGATGACAAGGCCCAGTGGGATGCGCAGGGCAACCAGGCTGGGATTGCGATGAAGAAAACAATCGAGGCCCCACAGGGCGAAAGGTTCAATCGCCAAGATCGGTAAGACGACGGCCAATAAAAAAACCAGGTTGACGAGGTAGAAAGCGAGGGATTTCACTCCCGTCAGGACGAGAGGACGGAGGGGAGCGATTGGCCCGTCAGGCCACACCTCCGGCTCGTGATCGTTCGATTCATTTCCTGAAGCGTGCGGGTCCATCACCATGTCGCCACTATTCCATAGAGCTTTCGCGTTGGCAGACTCAATGCGCCGCCTTTGGCAGGAGTAGGCGGGCATTCATCGTTCAATCCCACCCGAGGCGGAGCGCTTCATCCAGCGCGCCTTCTGTTGGGAGATCGCGTTCGAGCTCCTGCTTAAGTAGGCTCCATAGCTTGCGAAGCCCTGCCTTCCTGGAGGCTTCTTCGATCCAGGCGTGGTCCCATCCCGGTTGCGCCACCTGGGCTGCGGCGACCGCCAATGCTTGCGTGTAGGCTTCAGCGACCTTCCAGGCGGCGACCTGGGCCAGCCGGTCCAGCACGCAGGCTTCCGGCCGCAGGCACCGGATGCGATCACCCGCGCTTGTAGGAATTTCGACGGCATCTGATTCCGGGTCGAGTTGGAGATCACCCACAGCCAGGGGACCCGTCGGGAATTCCACCGGTTGTCCCTCCACCACCACATGACGACCCGAAGCTTCGATGCCGAGACCCAGCGCCGGGAAGTCCTCGACCCGCAAGGAAGTGACGAAGTCCAGATCGTAGGTCTGGAACAGGCCATCCTGAAGGCCGGTCCAAACCTGCACGGCTTTGCCGCCCACCAGGACCGGGCGCGCCTTCAAGCGCTGGAAGGCCACGATCAGTGAATGAGGCACGGCCAGAGGATGCGGCTTCAGGCCTTCCGTCATGGTTTGGGGATGGAATTCGCGCGCGTGGGCCGATCTCCCGCTTTGCGGACAAGGCTGGTGTCTTCGCGCAGGACCGTGGGGTCTCCGCCTTTCGCGAGCAGCTCGCGTTCCATGGGGTCGCGCGGCTTTCGGGATGGACGCGCCAAGGCTGCGGGTCCGAGGACCGCGACCACCTGGGCGAGGGTCAACCGGGGCATGGCAACCTCCGGGGCCAGTCTAAGCGCTTTCAGAACTCGAAAGTCGGTCCGTTCAGCGTCTGGGCGTCGAGGATGCGGCCCTGGTCGTCCAGGGTGACGAGGCCGCTGGCTTGGCGAGGGGTCATCTGGCTGAGGTGCTGGACGGCTTCGGCGCGAAGGGTCGGGTTGCCCCCCTCGGCCGATTCGAAGAAGACGGCGCCGACGCGGTAGGTCTGGGCTTTTTCTTCGAGCAGGTGCAGCTCCTTGAGCTGGCGGTCGTCCACGGGCGAAGGCGCGTCCGTCATGAGGCAGCGGGCCTGGGCGGTTTTCGGGAAGGCGATGACTTCGCGGATGCTCGTCTCACCGCAGAGCAACATGGCGAGGCGGTCGAGGCCGAGGGCGAGGCCGCCCATGGGCGGGGCGCCGTAGCTGAGGGCGTCCAACAGGAAACCAAACTTGGCGCGGGCTTCCGCTTCGCCGATGCCGAGGGCGCGGAACATGCGGCCTTGAGTCTCGGCGTCATGGATACGGATGGAGCCTCCGCCCACTTCGTAGCCGTTGAGCACGAGGTCGTAGGCCACGGCGCGGCAGCGGCCCGGATCGGATTCCAGGAGGGCCAGGTCGTCGGGGTGGGGCGCGGTGAAGGGGTGGTGGCAGGCGACGAACCTCGCGTGTTCCTCCGACCACTCCAGCAACGGGAAGTCCACGACCCAGAGGAAGGCGAACCTGGATTCGTCAATCAGCCCGAACTGGCGGCCCAGGCGCAGGCGCAATTCCCCGAGCACCTTGCTCGTCTGCGCGTCCGTGCCGACGGCGAAGACAGCGAGCCCTTCGCCGCTCGCGCCGAGCGCCGCTTTGAGAGCGGCTTCGGCTTCACCTTCCACGAACTTCTTGAAAGAGGAACTGAGGCCATCCTTGCCCCACTTCACATAGGGCAAGCCCCCTGCGCCGAGGTGCTTCGCCACTTCGCCCAGCTCGTCCAGTTGCTTGCGGGATAGCGCCCCGGCGGCTTCGCCTTCGAAGAAGAGCGCCCGTACCCGGCGTTGACCTCCGCTCTCCGCTGCGGCGCGGAAGAGGTTGAAGCCGCTCTCCGCGAAGGCTGGCGTCACATCCTGGATTTTCGTCGCGAGGCGCACATCAGGCTTGTCGGAGCCGTACCACTCCATCGCGTCGGCGTAGGCTAGGCGTGGAAAGGGCGTCGCCACTTCCTTGCCCACGAGCTTCGCGAGCTTCACCATCAGCGGCTCCAGGACGCCCTGGACATCCTCCTGACGGACGAAACTCATCTCCACATCCACTTGCGTGAACTCGGGCTGGCGGTCGGCGCGCAGGTCCTCGTCCCGGAAGCAGCGGCAGATCTGGTAGTAGCGCTCGAAGCCCGAGACTTGGAGGAGCTGTTTGAAGAGTTGCGGGCTCTGGGGGAGCGCGAAGAATTCCCCCGCGTGGACGCGGCTCGGAACGAGGTAGTCGCGCGCGCCCTCCGGCGTGCTCTTCGTGAGGATGGGCGTCTCGAACTCGATGAATTCGTGCTCGTGGAAGTGCTCGCGGATCACCCTCGCCGCATGGCTGCGGAGCAGGAGGTTCTTCTGGAGTGACTCCCGACGCAAATCCAGGAAGCGGTGCTTGAGCCGAAGATCCTCATTGGCTTCGTTGCCTTCCAGGTCCTCCACTGGGATGGGCGGTGTGAGGGCGGTGTTCAGGACGCGCACGGCCGAGAGGCGGACCTCGATATCCCCGGTGGGCAGGTTCGGATTCTTGGATTCCCGCTCCAGGACGACGCCTTCGGCGCCGATGACGAATTCGCTCCGAAGGGTGCGGACTTTCGCCAGTAGGACGGGGTCGGCGTCAGCCGTGTCCAGACGGAGCTGCACGACACCCCAGCGGTCCCGCAGGTCCAGGAAGATGAGGCTTCCCAGATCCCGCACCTTGCGGACCCACCCCAGCAGGCGCACGGTCGTGCCCGCATCGCCTAGGCGCAGCTCCCCATTGCGGTGGCTGCGTTGAAAGTCGCCCAGGTGGTCCAGCTGCATCGGTCAGTCCCTTTGACCTTCCAGAATAAGGGCTCTTGGCCTTGGGCTCTAGGCTTTCGCGGGGGACAGCCGGGTGGGGACTTCGGCGAAGGGCACCTTGGTCTGCTCGCCGGTGGCGAGGTGTTTGGCTGTGACGACGCCTTCGGCCAGCTCGCCATCGCCTAGGAGCAGCACGGTCTTGATGCCGAGGCGGTCGGCGGAGGCGAAGACCTTCTTGAGGGCGAGGCCGCGGGTGTCGAGCTGAACGGGGAGGCCCCGGTCCCACCAGGCTTGGGCCAGCTTCGCCGCCTCCAGGGCCGCGGCTTCGCCCAAGGGCACGAGCAGGGCGGGCGGGGTCGCGCCCACTTCGCCCTTCACCTGCTGGACGACGCTGGCGAGGCGATCCAGCCCGATGGCCCAGCCGAAGGCCGGTGTGTCGGGGCCGCCCAGTTGCTTCACGAGGCCGTCGTAGCGACCGCCGCCGAGCAGCGCGCTCTGGGCGCCGAGGTCGCTGGACAGCACTTCGAAGGCCGTGCGCGTGTAGTAGTCGAGGCCGCGCACGAGGCGCGGGTTTTCCTCAAAGGGGATGCCGAGCGCAGCGAGCAGCTCCTTTAGGCGCGCGTGGTGGTGCTTGGAAGCCTCATCCAGGAAGTCCGTGATAAGCGGGTGGCCTTCGAGCGCTTTCTGGCAGCGGTCGTTCTTGCAATCGAGGACCCGCAGCGGGTTCTCGCCGATGCGCCGGTGGCAGTCTTCGCAATACTCCGGTTCGCGGGCGTCGAAGAAGGCGCGGAACGCGGCGTAGAAGGCGGGTCGTGATTCCGGCGTACCCACGGAGTTGAGG
Source organism: Acidobacteriota bacterium (assembly GCA_018269025.1). Classification (GTDB taxonomy): domain Bacteria; phylum Acidobacteriota; class Holophagae; order Holophagales; family Holophagaceae; genus JAFDVN01. The sequence goes on from JAFDVN010000196.1 coordinate 24,734, forward strand.
CTCAATTTGAGTTGGGTGAGGCCGAGGCCCTTCAGGATCTCGAAGAGGAGCAGCAGGCTTTCGGCCTCGGATTCCGGCGTCGAGACGCCGAAGCTCTCGGCGCCGATCTGCCAGAACTGGCGGTAGCGGCCGGCCTGCATGCGCTCGTAGCGAAACATCGGCCCGATGTAGAAGAGCAGGCGCGGGTCGCTGGATCCGAGCAGCTTGTGCTCGATGAGCGCGCGCACGACCGCCGCCGTGTTCTCGGGCCGCATGACGACTTCGCGGTCACCCCGGTCCTTGAAGACATACATCTCTTTGTTGACGATGTCCGAGCTCTCGCCCACGGTGCGCTTGAAGACTTCCGTATATTCGAGGATCGGGGTGCGGATCTCCTCATAGCCATGGCGCGCGAAGGCCGCCCGCGCGGTATCCTCCACAAGGCGGAACGCCCGCAGCTCGGAGCCGTAGAGATCGCGCATGCCTTTGACGGATTGGGCCATTCGGACACTCCTCCGGACGCTGTTCGCGTCCTTCCTCACCTTCAGCCTAATGGCTGGGGACGCGATTCCCAAGAAGGCGGCCGCGCCCCTCATCGTGCTGGACGCGGGCCACGGGGGCGAAGATACCGGCGCGAAGGGCAAGGGCAAGCTCCTGGAAAAGACGGCCGCCCTCGCCATCGCCAAGGCCACGGGGGCCGCCCTTGAAAAGCTCGGCTACCGCGTGGCCTACACTCGGGATGACGACACCTTCATCCCCCTTTGGGACCGCGCGCCCATTGCCAACAAGGAAGGCGCGGATCTCTTCCTGAGCCTGCACCTGAATGCCGCCCGCGCTCGGGCCGCCACGGGGAGCGAGGTCTACTTCCTGTCGCTGGGGCAGGCGGAGGCCGATGCCCAGGAGACGGTGGACGCGGAGAACGGCGATCCCGGCCCGGCCGTGCCCCAGGGCCCGGATGTGGTGGCGAGCATCCTGGATGACCTGGCCCAGAAAGCTTTTCTTCGGGATTCCCAGTCCCTCGCCGTGGACATCCAACGGCAGTTGAATCGTCTGGCGGGCATCAAGGAGCGGGGGGTGAAGCAGGCGCCCTTCATCGTCCTGCGCAGCGCGGCCATGCCGGCGGTGCTCGTGGAATCGGCCTTCATTTCCAATCCGAAGGAAGAGAAGAAGCTGAAGGACCCCGCCTTCATCGCCAAGCTCGGGAAGGCCATCGCCCAAGGCGTGCAGGCCTATTTTGCCAGCGGGGAAGGGCGGGTCCACCGCCGGGCCGAGGACGGCGACCATCCGGCGCCCCTGGTGCGGGACCGCTGAGCTCTGTCCTTGCCAGCGCCGCCAACGGCGGGCATTCTAAAAGATCGGGCACCCGTAGCTCAGTTGGATAGAGCGGCAGCCTCCGAAGCTGTAGGTCGGACGTTCGAGTCGTCTCGGGTGCACCAGTCAAAAACGGAGGAGAGACAGCAACCCAGCTGTCTCTCTGCTCATTGGGGGGCCGACTTGAACGGCCGAGTGGGACCGCGGAGACCGTCCAGTGGACGGTCGGGAGCGTGACCGGGGATGGCGAAGCCAGCCGCGGTCGAGTCGTGACGGCGTGGGTCAGGCAGCAGAGGTTTCACGAATCTCGGAGTCAGAGCCGAGCTGCCGGTTCCCTCCGGCTACCGGACAGCGCCCGCGCTTCATTGGCCGTGAAATACCTGTCTTGCCCTTGACCGGCCTCGCTTTGCGAGGCACATTGGGGACTAAACGGAGGCCCCCCTTGGACCGTGAACTGCTCAAAGGAAGCACCCCTCTGCTCCTGCTGTCCCTGCTTTCCGAAGGGCCCATGTACGGATACCAGATCATCGAGACGGTCCGGGCACGCACCGGGGGGTCCTACACCCTCAAGGAGGGGGCCCTGTATCCGGCGCTCCACAAGCTGGAGGCTGCGGAATTCATCAGTTCCTACTGGGAAACCCAGCCCAATGGCCGGGAGCGGCGCTACTACGCCATCCAGGCGGGTGGCACGGCCTTCCTGGACGCGAAGAAGCGCGAGTGGAAGCAATTCGTGGACATGGTTCAGGGTTTCGTGGGTCCTCGGGGGTGAGCGTGGCGATGATGGCGGCCTATTTGAGCGAGGTGGAGCGGGGCTTGGCCTCGCTGCCCCGCCGCCGCCGCCGGGAATTGATCCGCGAGTTGGAAGCCAGTCTTCTAGACGAAGCCGAAAGTGCCGGGCTCGTCAGCGAGGAGGCCATGGCCGCGGTGCTGGATGGCAAGGAATCCCCCGCTGAAATCGCCCGGGAGCTCGTCGCGGCGGAAGCGGACACCTCCCGCCACCGCCGCCAGACCAAGCTTCTGGCCGGGGGGGCGGTTGGCCTCGCAACCGGTGGATATCTTTTGATTCTGGGGATGTTGTTGAATCGGCCCTGGCGGTTCAGCCTCTCCTTCGGCCTGGCCATGGGGCTCGCCGTGGGCGTGGGGATCTTCTGGAGCAGGTCCCGCTGGCAGCGCTTCAACCCCCTTACCCGCTACCTCCTGGCCATGGGACTTGGAACCCTGCTCGCCATCCCCTTGGGCTTCGTCCTGGGCAAGTTCTTCCTGTGGACTTGGCTCAGCTACGGCACCTTTGCGGGGTACCTGGTGGAACGCTTCCAGTCCAAGCGCCGGGTTCTGGCCTGGGTGGAGGACAACATCCTTTTTACGGCGATCCTGTTCGCCCTCTCCACCATCTGGTTCAAGAGCTGGTTCCTGGAATGGAGCGATTGGCAGTTCGTCCTTCGGGCCATGCTCTTCAACTTCGTCATCCAAGTGGGCGTCTGGGGCGGCCTGCACCTGCACCGGATGTTGGACGGCCATTGGTTGCTGAAGCCCAACCGGGCCTGAATCTTCCTTGTCCCAAGCTCCAACCCGGGATAAACTAGCCCTCTTATGAGGCGGATGCGCCGCGTGCCTTCCTGGCATCCGGTCGGTCCCCGAGGAGCCCAGCCATGAAGCCCGAGATCCACCCCCAGCTGAACGAAGTGACCGTCCACTGCCAGTGCGGCAATGAGTTCAAGACCCGTTCCGTCAAGCCGGAGCTGCGCGTCGAAATCTGCTCCGCCTGCCATCCCTTCTGGACCGGCAAGCAGAAGCTGCTCGATACCGCCGGTCGCGTGGAGAAGTTCAACCGCAAGTACGCCAAGAAGGAAGAAGCCGCTCCTGTCGCCGCGGCGGTTGAGCCTTCCACCGAAGCGTAGGTTCCGCGATCCAAAGGACGGGCCGGGCGACCGGCTCGTCCTTTTTGTTTACGCGGATGGAGGATGGGCCATGCACGAGCAGCTTGAAGCGATCCAGGCGAAATTCCAGGAGGTGGAGGCCCAGCTCCAGGACCCCGCTGTCGCCACGGATCCCAAGCGCCTGCGCGAGCTAACCAAGCTTCGGGCGGAACTGGAGCCCGTGGTGGAGGCCTTCGACCGCCAACGGGTGTTCGAGAAGCAATTGGAAGAGGCCGAGTCCATCCTCGCCGACAAGACCATGGACAAGGAGTTGCGCGACCTCGCGGAGCTGGAGATCCCGGATCTCAAGCGGGCCCTCGAATCCGGTGAGGCCGAGCTGCGCACGCTGCTCATCCCGAAGGATCCCAACGACGCGAAGAGCATCATTCTCGAAGTCCGCGCGGGCACCGGAGGCGAAGAAGCGGCACTCTTCGCTGCCGAGATCTTCCGCATGTACACGCGCTTCGCCGAGCGCCGGGGCTTCAAAGTCTCGGTGCTGGACGAAAGCGAAGCGGAGCAGGGTGGGCTCAAGGAAGTCATCGCCATGATCGAGGGCGATGGGGCCTATTCCCACTTCCGCTTCGAGTCCGGCGTTCACCGTGTCCAGCGCGTGCCGAAGACGGAAACGCAAGGCCGCATCCACACGAGCGCCTGCACCGTCGCCGTCATGCCGGAGGCGGAAGAGGTGGACATCGAGGTGCGCAAAGAAGACCTGCGCATTGACACCTTCTGCTCCGGCGGCAAAGGCGGCCAGAGCGTGAACAC
>JAFDVN010000197.1 GCA_018269025.1 Acidobacteriota bacterium
GGACCATGCCCACGCCGAGATTCAGCGCCTGGCGCGCGTCCGCGATCTCCAGCCCGCCCTTGGCCATGAGGAAGCGGAAGAGGGCCGGGATCTCCCAGCTCGTCGTATCAATGGCCGCGTCCAGGCCGGAGGGCAGCACCCGGGGCAGGTTGTCCGTGAGCCCACCGCCGGTGATGTGGGCCATGCCCAGCAGCCGGTGGGCCTTCACGAAGGGCCACAGCGGTTTCAGGTAGCTGCGGTGGATGGCCAGCAGGGCCTCGCCCACGGGACGGCCATCCTCGGGCAACGCGTCGGAGATGCCCAGCTTCTCCGTCTCAAAGCAGACCTTCCGGGCGAGCGAGTAGCCGTTGGTGTGCAGGCCGCTGGAGGGCAGGCCGATGAGCACATCCCCCGCCTGCATCGCCTCGCCCCGGGGCAACAGGTCCGCCTCGTCCACGACGCCGACGATGGTGCCCGCCACATCCACTTCGCCTTCGGCGTAGACGCCGGGCATCTCCGCCAGTTCGCCGCCGATGAGCGCGCAGCTCGCGTCCTTGCAGGCGGTGGCCATGCCCTTCACGATCTGCTCGATGACTTCCGGCTCCAGGCGCTGGGCGGCGATGTAATCGAGAAAGAAGAGCGGCCGCGCGCCCTGCACGAGAATGTCGTTGATGCAGTGGTTCACGAGATCCTGGCCCACGGTGTCCCACACGCCCGCCCGGCGGGCGACCTTCATCTTCGTGCCCACGCCATCCATGGAAGAGACGAGGATGGGCGCCTTCTCCTCGAAGGACGCGGCGAAGAGGCCGCCGAAGAGGCCGATGTCGCTGCGGACGCCGGGCGTCTTCGTCGCCTTCACGAGCGGCTTGATGCGACGAAGCGCCTCGTCCTGCCGATTGATGTCCACGCCCGACGCGGCGTAGCTGGTCTTGGCGTCCGTCATCCCGTCCCCCGAAGCCTGCTATTGTCCCACGGAGGTCCCCCGATGCCCATGGATGAATCCCGCGCCGCCCAGGCCATTCGGCTCTTGCTGGAAAGCTTTGATGTGGACGCGGACGCGCCGGAATTGCGGGACACCCCCGCGCGGGTGGCGGCCTTCTGGCAGGAGCGGCTGGCGGGCTACACGATGGATCTGGACCACGAACTGCGGGCCCTTCCCGGCGATCTCGCGCCGGTACCGGTGATCCTCGAGCGCATCCCCTTCGTCTCGACCTGCGAGCATCACCTCGCACCCTTCGAGGGCTTCGCGACGGTCGGCTATCTGCCTTCCGAAGGCTGCACGGTCGGTCTCAGCAAACTCGCGCGGCTGGTCCAGGCCTACGCGGCGCGGCTCCAGGTGCAGGAGCGCATGACGCGGCAGATCTTCGACGCGCTCCATGATTACCTCCAACCCCAGGCTTGGGGCGTGAAGCTCGTCGCCGAGCACACCTGCATGGCCCACCGGGGAATCCGGACGCCCCATGTGCCGGTCACGACCCAACTCCTGGGCGGGGCCTGGAAAGCCGAAGCGCCCGAGGTGTTTCGCTAGTCGTTTCAAGGCTTGCACCGGGCCCGCATCAGCGCCAAGATGCCCATGCTTTCTCCCATTATCTGGAGGCTGCCTTGGCCCCTTCCACGGACCAGTCCTGGCGCGCCGTTCCCGTCCCCTGGCACCGCCGCTGGGGACGGCGCTTCGTCTACCTGATCCTCCTCGCGGTCGTGGTGGCCCTGGCCGGGCTGGCCTACGAGCCCCTCGCCGAATCCCTCCAGCTCCGCAGTTCGCCGCCTCCGGGGCGCGTAGTGCAGGCGGACGGCCTGGACCTTCACATGCAAGTGGCCGGGCCGCCCTCCCGGCCCACGGTGGTGCTCTTCAACCCCTGGGGCCTGCCCTCCGCCAGTTGGGGATGGGTGATGCCCGAGCTCTCCAAGCAGGCCCTCGTCGTCCGATGGGACCCCCCGGGCTACGCCTGGAGCGGCGCCAGCGAAGGCGCGGCGGATGCCACCCGCCAGGCCGAGCGCATCCATGCGGCCATGGACACCTACGATGTGAAGGGCCCCTACCTCCTCGTGGGCTCGGGCCTCGGCGCGGTGGAAGCCCAGGCCTTCGCCGTGCGGTATCCCGACGAGGTCTACGGGATGGTGCTCCTGGACCCCTGGCATGCGCCGCTCATGGCGGACGCCGGGGCCCGGGCCGACGCCTTGGATCACGAAGCCGCCTTGCGTCGCTTCAGTTGGCCCCGCTTCCGGGATTGGTGGCAAAAGACGCCGGACCCTGAATTCGGGCTTCCCCCGGGCGACGAAACCGTCGTGCTCGCCTCCCTCCGCACGGTGAAGCTCGCCAAGGCCCAAGCCGCGGAGCTGCGCGGACTGCCCACGAGCTTCCAGGACATCCAAAAGCTCCAGACCCTCGGGCAGAAGCCCTTGGTGGTGCTGACTTCCGCCTCCCTGGACAAGGACGGCAGCGACGGTCCTTGGGCGAACGGAACCCAGGCGGCACGGCTCCAGATGGACGAGCTCTTCTCCAAGCTCAGCACCGAGGGCAAGCATCAGGTCATCGCGGGCGCCACACCCAACTCCCTTCTCTGTCGCAGGGATCTCGCCGATCAGGTGACCGCCGCCATCCGCCAGACTCTCGGGCGATAACTCCCGCTCCGCCGCGAGTCCCTTCGCGCTCCACCGGGACCGTTCGCCGCACGATCCCCGCAAGCCCACGCCCAGCCTCACGCCGCCCCTTGGCAAGCTCTTCGCACTATCCCTCACTCAAGGAGCCACCATGTCCAAAGCCGTCGTCGAACATCTGAATCTGGAGCTGGCCACCGCCTTCGTGCAGAGCTTCAACGCCCAGCGCTACCACTGGATGGTTTCCGGTCCTCATTTCCGCGACTACCACCTGCGCTTCGGAGAACTCTATGAAGCCGTGCACGCCACCATTGACGAATTGGCGGAGCGCGTCCGCATGCTGGATGGCACCCCCATCACCTCCCCGTCCCAGATGGAGAGCCTTTCCGTCGTGAAGCCTTCGGACACGAAGAAGCGCCTGGATGCCACCGGGATGCTGAAGGAAGCCCTCGCGGGTCAGGACAAGATCATCGCGCTGATGCACAAGGGCATCGAGATCGCGGATCAGGCCGGTGACCCCGGCACCTCGGACCTTTTGACGCGCTTCGTGCAGGACCACCAGAAGGAAGCCTGGTTCCTCCGGGAGATGCTGGCCTGACCCCTCGCCCATCCTGGCGCTACACTGGCCTTTCCGCGCCGAGCGGCGCTTGAACCAAGGAGACTTGCATGGCCTACACCGCGAAATCCTATGACCACCTGAAGGGCGGGGCCGTGAAGGGCCTCTCCGACGCCCAGTTGGACCAGCACTTCACGCTCTACAAGGGCTACATCACCAAGCTCAACGAGATCGAAGAAAAGCTCGCCACCGCCGACAACACGAAGCCCAACTACTCCTTCAACGAGTACACCGAGCTGAAGCGTCGCGAGGCCGTGGCCTTCAACGGCTCCTTCCTCCACGAGCTCTACTTTGAGAACCTGGGCGCGGATGCGACGATCAGCGCCGGGCTCCAGAAGGCCTTCGACGCCGCCGGCGGCAAGGACAAGGTCATCGCCGACCTCAAGGCCTGCGCCATGACCGGCCCCGGCTGGGCCCTGCTCACCCGCAACCGCCGGGACGGCAAGCTGCACACCTACTTCGTCGCCGAGCACCACCTGGGCCTGCCCATCGAGCAGGACCTGCTCTGCGTGCTGGA